>NZ_DATJBQ010000024.1:0-24000 GCF_035515275.1 Pusillimonas sp. | reverse complement strand
GAGAAGTTCAGGCGCGCCACGTCCATTCCTGCCAGGATCAGGCGTTCGATGACCTCGTCGGTGGAGCTGGCCGGACCCAGCGTTGCGACGATCTTGGTGCGGCGTTGTAGCATGCTTTAAACCTTTGAGGGTCGGTGCGTCATGCGCGGTGATAGGGGTGGTTGACCATAATAGCCCAGGCACGGTAGAGCTGTTCAGCCAGCACCACGCGAACCATGGGGTGGGGAAGCGTTAACGAAGACAGCCGCATCATGCTGCTGCAGCTTTTCTTCAGTTCGCCATCCAGGCCGTCGGGTCCGCCAACCAGCAACGCCACGTCGCGGCCCTGGCCGCGCCAGCCCTCAAGTTCGGTTGCCAGTTTTTGCGTGGTGAGGTCGCGGCCGCGTTCGTCCAGTGCAATGCGCAAGGCATTTGCCGGTATGGCCGCCTCGATGCGTCGCGCCTCGGCCTGCATCATTTGTGCGGGGGTCTTGCCTGTGCTGCGCGGTTCCGGCTTGATCTCGCGCAGCTCTAGTGAGCAGTCTGGGGGCAGGCGTCGCGAGTAATCAGCCCAGGCCTGCTCGACCCAGTCAGGCATGCGATGGCCCACAGCGATGACGAGCAGCTTCATGAGCCGGGCGGGCTTATTCGTCGGGGTCGTAAGAAAGGGGTGCGACCGGCTGTGTCGACTGTGGCAACAGTTTGACCCGTACCGGCTTGTCGCCCCAGACTTCTTCGAGGTTGTAGTATTGTCGGATGCCCGGCTGCATGCAGTGCACCACGATGTCGCCCAGATCGAGCAGGACCCATTCGCCGGTATCCTGGCCTTCGTAGGCCACAATCGTGACTTTATTTTTACGGGCGGCGTCAGCCACGCTTTCGGCAAGCGCGCGAGTCTGGCGGTTGGAAGTGCCGCTGGCGATGACGACGCGGTCGAACAGGCTGGTGATATGGGTGGTATTGAACACCTTGATATCCTGAGCCTTGACGTCTTCAAGCGCGTCAATGACCAGCCGTTGCAGTTTTTGTATGTCCATAAGAAGAATATAACTTGATGAGGAGCGAATTAGGCGTTCGGCCGGTATAGTTTGTGAAAATCAATGTATTGGGCAACCTCGGGGTGAAGCAAACCCTGAACTGAATCGCCCCTGGCCAGCCGTTCGCGGATCGCAGTCGCCGATACGTCCATTGCCGGAAACGGCAATTGCAGCAACGGGCGCTTCAGTTGGTCGAGCAGCACCTGCAATTGGGCCGGCGCGGCTGCGTCGGCCCCGGGCCGTCGGGCCACCCCCAGGCGCACCAGCGCGGCGATGTCGCGCCAATGATGCCAGGTGCAAAAATTGGCCAACTGGTCGGCACCCAGTATCCACACATATTCCGGGCCGTTAGGCAGCTGGCGCAGGGTGTCGATGGTGTAGGTCGGGCCGCCGCGGTCTATTTCGATGGTATTGATGCGCAGCTTGGGCTCGTCGCGTACGGCGATCTTGAGCATGGCCAGGCGCTGCAGCGGGGTTGCTGCCAGGGTTTCGCGTTGCCAGGGCTGGCTCGCCGGTATCAGTTGTACTTCGTCCAGCGACAGTTCGTGCAAGGCGGCCCGGGCCAGAGCCGTATGGGCCAGGTGCACGGGGTCAAAACTGCCGCCCAGCAGGCCTATCTTGCTCAAAGCCATTCGCGTGGGCGTAAATAATCGTAAAGTTCGGCTTCGGCCGACCCGGCCTCGGGGCTCCAGTCGTAGCGCCATGCTGCCTGGGGCGGCATCGACAGCAAAATGGATTCTGTGCGTCCGCCCGACTGCAGGCCAAACAAAGTGCCACGGTCGTAGACCAGGTTGAACTCGACGTAACGCCCGCGTCGATACGCCTGGAAGTCTCGCTCGCGTTCGCCGTAAGGCGTGTCACGGCGCTTCTCGACAATAGGCAGGTAGGCCGGCAGGAAGCTGTCGCCCACCGCCCGGGTCAGGTCGAAGCTGTCGTCAAAGCCGTTTTGGTTGAGGTCGTCGAAGAACAGGCCGCCCACTCCCCGAGTTTCGTTGCGGTGCTTCAAAAAGAAATACTGATCGCACCAGGTTTTGTAGGCGGGGTATTTGTCGTCACCGAAAGGCGCCACTGCGTCATGGCAGACACGATGAAAGTGACGTACGTCTTCTTGGAACGGATAATAGGGGGTCAGGTCGAGGCCGCCGCCGAACCAGAAAACATCTTCGCCCGGCCGGTCTTCGGGTGCGCGCGCCACGAACAGGCGGACGTTCATGTGGGCGGTGGGCACGTAAGGGTTGCGAGGATGCAGCACCATTGACACGCCCATGGCTTCCCAGTGACGCCCGGCCAGGTCCGGTCGGTGCGCGCTGGCAGAGGGCGGCAGGGCGCGTCCGCGCACATGGCTGAACAGCACGCCCGCGCGCTCGAAAAGCGCTCCGCCTTCAAGCAGGCGGGACAAACCGCCGCCGCCTTCTTCGCGGGCCCAACTGTCGGATTGGAACGAAGCGCCGTCGGCCTGTTCGAGTGCCTGCACAATACGTGACTGCAGACTGGTGAAATAGTCGTAGGCAACGGAAATAGGCACGGACATGGTTGTTTCCTTATTAGCGCCTGGCGTTCGTGGCGTCAGGCGAGTCGGCGTTGGGCAGGGCACGCCACCCGATGTCGCTTCGGTACTGGCTGCCTGCAAATCGGATTTGCTGGACGGCTTGGTAAGCGGTGTCTTGGGCTCGTTTGACCGAGTCGCCCAGGGCGGTTACGCACAACACACGGCCGCCCGAAGTTTCGAGTGTGACGCCGTCGCTACGCAGGGCGGTACCCGCATGGAAAACCGTGCATGTTTCGGTGTCGACCGGAAGAGCGGTAATGACATCGCCCAGGCGCGGTGCCTCGGGGTAACCCGCCGAGGCCATGACCACGCCCAAGGCGGTGCGGCGGTCCCAGTCGATTTCGGCCTGCTCAAGGGTACCATTGACGGCGTGTTCGAACACCGTGGCCAGGTCGCCCTTGGCCCTCATGAGTATGGGCTGGGTTTCGGGGTCGCCCATACGGCAATTGAATTCAAGCACCTTAAGGGGGCGAGTGGCGTCCGGCCCTTCGCCGATCATTAGGCCGGCATAAAGAAAGCCGGTGTATGGGTGGCCGTCTTTGGCCATGCCCTGCAAGGTGGGGTGGATGACCTCGCGCATGATGCGATTGTGCAGCGCGGGCGTAACGATAGGCGCGGGGGAATAGGCGCCCATGCCGCCGGTGTTGGGGCCCTTGTCGCCATCAAGCAAACGCTTGTGGTCCTGGCTGGTGGCCAGGACCAGCACTTGGCGCCGGTCGCACATGACAATGAAGCTGGCCTCTTCGCCCTGCAGACACTCTTCGATGACCACGCGTGCGCCTGCAGCCCCCAGGCTGGCGTCGCACAGCATGTTGTCGATGGCCGCACAGGCTTCGTCGACGGTGGTGGCCACAACCACGCCCTTACCTGCAGCCAGGCCGTCGGCTTTGACCACAATGGGGGCACCCTGTTCGCGAATATATTGCTTGGCCTGGTCGGGGTCGGTAAACGTTTGATAGGCAGCCGTGGGAATACGGTGGCGCACCATGAATGCCTTGGCGTAGTCCTTTGAGCTTTCGAGTTGGGCCGCCGCTTTGGTCGGGCCGAATATTTTAAGCTCGGCAGCCTGAAAGGCATCGACCACCCCGGCCGCCAACGGCGCCTCGGGGCCGACCACCGTAAACGCTACGCCTTCGCGGCGTACGAACTCGATGAGGTCTTCGGCGGCCGTAAGGTTTACGTTCTCAAGCCGGTCGGACAGCGCGGTGCCGCCATTGCCGGGCGCGACGAAAACCTTTTGAACGCGTGGCGATTGAGCCAGTCGCCACGCCAGGGCGTGCTCGCGGCCGCCGCCGCCTATAACGAGAAGTTTCATGTGTGATGGAAGCTCAAAATGGCGTTGCACGCGGTGCCGCTTAGGGCGCCGGCGATTGCAAATGGATTATCGAAAAGCGTAACGCGAAAAAGCCTACGCAAGAATATAGCGTTTTCCTGGGTAAGGAGCTGATCGAAACCGCCGTCAGACGGATTCGTCGAAAACAGCCGTGGTGTAGACCTCTTGGACGTCGTCGAGACTTTCGAGCACATCAAGCATCTTCTGCATCTTTTCAGCGTCGTCGCCCTCGAGCTCGGTTTCGTTCAGGGCTTTCATGGTGACGGCATGAACTTCGGGTGTAAGCCCGGCCTCGTCGAAGGCCGCCTTGACGGCGGCGTAGTTGCTGGGGGGACAGGTAACTTCGATGACACCTTCTTCGTCTGTCTGGATGTCGTCGGCGCCGGCATCCAGGCCCACTTCCATGACCTGTTCTTCAGAGGTGCCCGGAGCGAAAATAAACTGCCCGCAATGCTTGAACATGAAGACCACTGAGCCGTCTTGGCCCAGGTTGCCGCCATGTTTGGAGAAGGCGTGACGTACCTCGGCCACGGTTCGCATACGGTTGTCGGTCATGCAATCGACAATGACTGCCGCCCCGCCTACACCGTAGCCCTCGTAGCGGATCTCTTCGTAGCTGTCGCCGTCGGCGCCGCCCGCGCCCCGGGTGATCGCGCGCTGGATGTTGTCCTTGGGCATATTGGCCGCCGTGGCTTTGTCCCAGGCCAGGCGCAAACGCGGGTTGCTGTCCGGGTCGGGGCCCGCTTCGCGCGCCGCAACGGTGATTTCACGAATGATTTTTGTCCAGAGCTTGCCTCGTTTGGCGTCTTGGCGACCTTTTCGGTGCTGGATGTTCGCCCATTTACTGTGACCGGCCATAGGGATGACTCAATTAAAAGCAATATAAATGCAAAATAAGAAAGGGGGATTTTAACGCGTGCAACGTATCAGTGCCGGAATTACACTACGGCTGCCTGTCCCAAGCATATCGTACGCAATCGTCAAGGTGAAAAATGGCCGACCCAATCGTTATTGCTAAAAGCGCCGACGCTCCGGTGTTGATGCTTCCCAAGCTCGCCAATCGTCATGGTTGCATCACGGGGGCGACCGGCACCGGCAAAACCGTCAGCCTGCAGGTGCTGGCCGAGGCTTTCTCCCGCCTGGGCACCCCCGTGTTCATGGCAGATGTCAAAGGCGACCTGAGCGGAATGTCGCAAGCGGCGCAAAATAGTCCCAAGCTGCAAGAGCGCCTGGACAGGTTGGGTCTATCCGAACCTGTGTGGGGCGCCTGCCCGGTCACGTTCTGGGATGTCTTCGGCGAGCAGGGGCATCCGGTTCGTGCAACGGTTTCCGACATGGGACCCTTGCTGCTGTCCCGCATGCTCGAGCTCAACGACACCCAGGAGGGCGTGCTTAACATCGTGTTCCACCTGGCCGACGATGAAGGTCTGCTTATTCTCGACCTGAAAGACCTGCGCGCCATGCTGCAGCATGTGTCCGAGCGCGCGACCGAATTACGTGGCCGCTATGGCAACGTGTCAGCGGCTTCGGTGGGAGCCATACAGCGCAGTCTGTTGCGCCTTGAGGCGCAGGGTGCCGAGCATTTCTTCGGCGAGCCCATGTTCGACATTTATGACCTGTTGCGGGTGGACGCAAGTGGTCGAGGCGTGGTCAATATTCTGGCGGCCGACAAACTCATGCAGGCACCTCGTTTGTATGCGGTGTTTCTGTTGTGGATGCTGGCCGAACTGTACGAGAACCTGCCCGAAGTGGGCGACCTTGATCGTCCCAAGCTGGTGTTTTTCTTTGACGAGGCGCATCTGGTGTTTTCAGATGCGCCCAAGGCCCTGCTTGACAAGATCGAGCAGGTCGTCCGACTGATCCGGTCAAAGGGAGTGGGTGTGTATTTTGTTACGCAAAGCCCCTCGGATATTCCCGATACCGTGTTGGGACAATTGGGCAACCGGGTGCAGCATGCCCTTCGTGCGTTTACCCCGCGCGACCAGCGGGCCGTGAAGGTGGCCGCTGAAACCATGCGGCCTAACCCGCAGCTCGATATCACGGCCGCCATCACCGAGTTGGGGGTGGGCGAGGCCTTGATATCCATGCTGGACGAAAAAGGCCGGCCCGGCATCACGCAGCGGGCCTGGATGGCGGCACCGGGCAGCCGCATTGGTCCGGCCACCGAGGCCGAAAGGCAGTTGGTGCGCCAGGCGTCGTTGCTGGCGGGAAAATACGAAAAGGCCGTCGATCGCGAATCGGCGTACGAGCTGTTGTTGCGTCGGGCCGAGGCCGGTTCGGCCGCAGGCAGCAGGGCCGGCTCCGCGTCCGCCCCGGCGGGTGACACCGCAGAATCGAACAGCGCCGAACGAAATGGCATGCTCGGCGCTGTCAATGACTTCCTTTTTGGCTCAACCGGTCCACGGGGCGGGCGTCGCGACGGCGTTGTTCAGTCGGTGGCCAAAAGCATGGTGCGACAGGCGGCAAACAAGCTTGTACGCGGCGTCCTGGGGTCTTTGACTCGGCGATAACCCATTCTTGCACCAAGCACCGCATTTTTAATAGGGGGGCGGTTCATATGAAGACCGAAGCGATACGAATTTCACGCAATGGCGGGCCAGAGGTGATGGAATTGATCATCCAGCAGGTGCCCGATCCGCTTGAAGGCGAAGTCACCATCAAGCAGGAAGCGGTGGGGCTCAACTTTATCGACATTTACTTTCGCACGGGCTTGTATCGCCACCCCTTGCCACATGGTCTGGGCTTTGAGGCGGCAGGTACGATTGCGGCCGTAGGCAAAGGGGTCACACATCTCAAGGTGGGCGATCGGGTGGCTTACGCGCAAAGTCCCTTGGGGGCTTATGCCGGGGCGCGCACCATGCCGGCTTGGCAAGTGGTCAAGCTGCCGCGCAAGGTCGATTTCGACGCCGCCGCCGCAATGATGCTCAAGGGGCTTACTGTTCAGTATCTGTTCCGTCAGACGTATCGCTTGCAGGGAGGCGAAACCATTTTGTTTCATGCCGCTGCCGGGGGGGTCGGCCTGATTGCCTGTCAATGGGCGCGCGCCTTGGGCGTGCGGCTGATCGGCACGGTTTCGGGCCCCAAAAAGGCCGAGCTGGCACGACGTCATGGAGCGTGGCAGGTGATTGATTACACGCGTGAAAACGTCGTTGAGCGGGTAATGGAGCTTACCGAGGGCCGCAAGGTGCCGGTCGTTTACGACGGCGTGGGTAAAGATACCTGGGTGGCTTCGCTCGACTGCCTGCAGCCCCGAGGGTTGATGGTCAGTTTCGGTAACGCCTCGGGGCCGGTCGAAGGCATTAACCTGGGTATTTTGGCTGCAAAGGGCTCGTTATACCTGACACGCCCCACCATTACCGATTACGTCAGCACGCAGGAAAAGCTGGCTACCGCCGCCAAAGAGCTGTTCGATCTGGTCGGCAAGGGAAAGATCACGATAGAAATCGGCCAGCGCTTTGCCCTGCGCGATGTAGCCCGGGCGCATGAAGCCCTGGCTTCACGGGAAACCACCGGCGCAACGGTTCTGTTGCCAGACTAAGCTTTTTGCACCGGCGGCGGGGCCGGCCGGTGCAGCGTGTTTTGCCGGCGTGTGGTTTCAGTCTTCTTGGTGATAGCGGCGCACCAGGTCGACTTCGTTCTTGGAGCCCAGAATGACGCCGATGCGCTGGTGAAGGGCTTCGGGCTTGACGTCGAGAATGCGTTGTTCACCGTCCAGCGCGGCACCGCCGGCCTGTTCAACAATGAAACTCATGGGGTTGGCTTCGTACATAAGGCGCAGCTTGCCTTTCTTGCCCGAGCTGCGTTCATCGCGCGGGTACATGAAAATGCCGCCGCGCGTCATGATGCGATGTACGTCGGCCACCATTGAGGCCACCCAACGCATGTTGTAGTCTTTGTTCAGCGGCCCGGTGGAACCGGCCAGACAATCGTCAATATAGCGTTTGACAGGCGGCTCCCAGTGCCGCATGTTGGACATGTTGATGGCAAATTCCGAGGTGTCTTCCGGTATGGTGAGGTTTTCTTCGGTTAGGCGCCACGTGCCCATTTCGCGATCGAGCGTAAAGGCGGCCACGCCGTTGCCCAACGTTAAGACCAGCATGCTTTGCGGCCCATATACTGCATAGCCCGCCGCGACCTGTTGGCTGCCGGGTTGAAGGAAGTCGGCCTCTTCAATGTCGCGTCCGGCAGCGTCTTGTGGCGCGTGCAAGACTGAAAAAATAGTGCCGATCGACACGTTGACGTCGATGTTCGATGAGCCATCGAGGGGGTCGAACAACAACAGGTATTCGCCTTTGGGGTAACGGTTGGGAATACGATGGATGGTTTCCATCTCTTCGGAGGCCATGGCGGCCAGGTGGCCGCCCCACTCGTTGGCTTCCAAAAGAATTTCGTTCGACATGACATCGAGTTTTTTCTGTACTTCGCCCTGCACGTTTTCGCTGTCGAGGCTGCCCAGCACGCCACCCAGTGCCCCCTTGCTGACGGCATGGCCGATCGCCTTGCAGGCGCGGGCAACTGTTTCGATCAAGAGCCGAACTTCGGCGGGCACAGTTTGATGAGTGCGCTGCTGTTCAACCAGATATTGGGTCAGTGTTTTACGGTTGTTCAAAAGAGGCTCCTGTCAGAGATTCAAAGCTTTGGATACGATTTCGGCCACGTTGCGAGACAGTGGTTCGTGTTGTTGTATGCGCTGTAACGCCCGCTGCACAGCATCGCGGTTTTCTGGAATATACCGGGCCCAGTTGTCGAAGGCCCGAGCCAGGCGAGCGGCGATTTCGGGGTTGAGCGCGTCAAGGGCCAGCACCTGTTCCGCCCAGAAGTCATAGCCCTCGGGCCGATGCACGCCTAGCGTATTGTTCAGGCAAAACTGAAAAATAAGCGAGCGGGCACGGTTCGGGTTGCGCAGTGTAAACGCCGGATGGAGCATCAGGGCGCGCACGGTGTCGCTGCGGGTATGGCCGGCCGTGGCCTGCAGGGCGAACCAGCGGTCGATGACCAACGGGTCGTGCTGCCACTGTTCGTAAAAATGTTGTAGTGCCTGCGTTGCGGCCGTGGTTTCGCCTTGGCTGACCAGGGCCCAGAGCCCGCCCATGCGATCGGTCATGTTGAGGGCGTTTTCGTATTGTGCCTCGGCCATGCTCTGGGCTTCGGGATGTTTGCCGGCAGCCAGGTAGGCCAAAGCCAGGTTCTTCAGGGCGCGACGCCCGGACGAAATCGCGTCGGGGCTGTAATGGTCGGATTCGGCGCGGACGCACGCCTGGTAGGTTTGCAGCCAGAGCTCTGCCAGTTCGCGGCCAAGCTCAGCCCGCAAAGCTTCACGTGCCTGCGCCACGGCAAGCGGGTTCACGGGGTCGGTTTTTTCGAGCAGCACCTTGGTGGCGGGCAAAGTAAGCACCTGCGAACGATAGGCGTCGCTGATGTCCGGGTCTTGCAGCAGGGCCCGCCAGGTCTGGACCAGTACAGATGCCGAGCCGCCGAGCGCAATGGTCGAGCCATCGGCCATTGCCAGCAATTGGCGCGAAGCCAGCTCCTGGCCGGCTTCCCAGCGTGCGAACGGGTCGGTGTCGTGGCGTGCCAGCAGGGCCAGCTCGGCGTCGTCTCGCTCGTACTCGACAATAACCGGCGCCGAAAAGTTTCGCAGCAGCGAAGCCACCGGCGGTTCGGCTATGTCGGGGAAGGTCCAGCTTTGCGTTTCGGCGCATAGGTCGAGAACCACTGTTTCGACGGCGCGTCCTTCGTGATGCAGCGTTTGCGGCCGGCCTTGGCGGTCGAGCAGTCCGAGCGCAAACGGTATATGCAGCGGTTGCTTCTGCAGGGGTGGACTCTGCAGTTTTTCGATGCCCACCGGGGCGCAATGTTGGCGCAGCGTGATGCGGCAACTGCGTGTCTGGGGGGTGTAGTCAAGGCTGACCTGCACGCGGGGTGTGCCCGCTTGCGAATACCAGCGACGGAAAACGTCTAATGATTTGCCGGGGTTGCGCTGCCGATAGACTGAGTCCATGGCGTCGACAAAATCGTCGCAGGTAACGGCTTGGCCGTCGTGGCGCCCAAAATACTCTTTTATGCCGGCTTGAAAAGCCTCTTCGCCCAGCAGCGTGTGCTGCATCCGTATGACTTCGGCGCCTTTTTCGTAGATGGTGGCAGTATAAAAGTTGGCGATTTCCTGATAGCTTTCGGGCCGGATAGGGTGAGCCATGGGGCCGGCGTCTTCGGGAAACTGTGCAATGCGCAATGCCGTGACGTCGTCAATGCGTTTAACCGCTCGTGCACTGCTTGCGGCCTCTGCAGACAGGCCCTGCGCCATCATGTCGGCCGAAAACTCCTGGTCTCGAAAGACGGTAAGGCCCTCTTTGAGCGACAGCTGGAACCAGTCGCGGCAGGTTACGCGGTTGCCGGTCCAGTTATGAAAGTACTCGTGGCCGATAACGCTTTCAATGCCGTGGTAGGCGGCGTCGGTGGCGGTGTCGGGGTCGGCCAGCACATACGATGAATTGAAAATGTTAAGGCCCTTGTTTTCCATTGCCCCCATGTTGAAGTCGCGCGCGGCAACCACCATGAAGCGGTCAAGGTCGAGCAGCAGGCCGAAACGCTGTTCGTCCCACTGCACGGAACGATGCAGACAATCCAGCGCCCAATGGGTTTTTTCTTTGGCGCCCTTGTCGCTGTATATCTGCAGCAGGGCCTCGCGCCCATCGCCGGTTTGGATACGGCGCTCTAGGCAGTCGAAGTCGCCGGCCACCAGGGCGAACAGGTAGCTGGGCTTGGGATGGGGGTCTTCCCAAACGGCTTCGTGACGGTTGCCGTCGAGGTCGCTGCTTGCCACCAGATTCCCATTGGACAGCAATTGCGGGTACGCGGCCTTGTCGGCCCGAAGCGTGACCGTATAGCGCGACATGACATCGGGGCGGTCGGGAAACCAGGTGATGCGGCGAAACCCTTCGGCTTCGCACTGCGTGAACAGGCTGCTTCCGGAAACGTAAAGCCCCATCAGGGCCGAGTTGTCGACGGGCCTGCATTCGCTAATAATTTCAACGCTGCAGCGGGGTTGGGCGGGAAATAGGGTGAGCGTTTCGGCATTAAGCTGATAATCGCCGGCCTCTAGAACCACCCCGTCGATCTTTACTGAAATCAGGCTCAATTCTTGCCCATCAAGTATCAGCGGCGGCAATACCTTTTCGGTGCTTTCGATCTCGAAACTGGCGCATACCCGGGTGAGGTTTTCGTTCAGTTCAAACTGGAGCGACACCTGTGGAAGGCGATATGGGTAGGGCTGATAGTCGTGCCGGGAAATAGATGGGGCGGTATCGGTGCGCATGATGATGAGACGGGTATGTTCATGAATACAATGTATTGTAGTGGTTGGGTGGGCAGCGCGGGCCAGGCCACCTGGTGCAACCTTTTGCTCTGCCATAAGTCTTAATTTTCGTGGGTTTCATATTTTGGGAGTACGGTTATGCCGCAACGCACAATGAGACAGTTCGCTGCCTGGTCCCGGTTGCTCACAGGCGCGATGATGCTGACATTGGTGGCTGGTTGCGCGTCCACCCTGTCGGCACGTGTCACCACGTTCCAGCAATGGCCCGCCGATGCGCAGGGGGCCAGCTATCGCATCGTGCCACCGGCCGGCGACACGCTCGAGGCGCAGGCTTTCTCGGACATGATTCGCGCCGCCATTGGGCGTACCGGCCTCTACGAAGCTCAGGGCGGGGCCACGCCTCGGTTTAACGTCCATTTTGAATACGGCAGTACGGTATCCAACGAATGGGTGCAGCGTTATCACGACCCTTATTACTACAACGGGTTCAACCCCTGGGGTTGGGGCGGTTATTACGGTGGCTACAGTGGCTGGGGCGGCGGTATCTTTTACTCGCCACCCACCGTCGTGAATGTGCCCGTGCAAGTTGAAAAAAACACGCTGACCGTCAGCATTAGCGATAATCAGCGTCAGGGCGCCCAGGTATATAAGTCGACGGCAGTCAGTAGTTCGGGTAGCCTGACCGAGGTCATGCCTTACCTTGCCCGAGCGGTGTTCGATGGCTTCCCCGGAAACAACGGCCAAGTACGCGACATTACCTATGAACGGCAGCGCTAAATATTGCGGGGCAGCGGGGTGCTCGGCGCCGGTCGCCGAGCCCTACGAGCTTACTGTTTGATAAGAAACTGATCGCGGCTTTTGCCTTGGGCCTCGGCTTCGCTGACCCACCGAGGCGCTTTGCCGCGCCCAGTCCAGGTGGCGCCCGTTTCGGGGTTTCGGTATTTGGGTGGTACCGTGCGTTTGGGTGTGGTGTTTGCCGTAGCGCGAGTGGCCGTGCGAGCCGGCTTTTTCTTGTTGTAAGCGGCAGCGATTTCATCCGGGCTGATGTCGTATTCGCGCATTGAGCGTACGATGGAGGCAATAACCGGAGTTCGTTGCCTGGATTGAAGCGCTTGAGCTTGTTTTTGCAGCCTGGTAATTTCTTTCTGGATTTTCAATTGAAGAGCGGCGTAGGTGTCGCGCGTCATTACTTGATCCTTGGGTTATTTATTAGTAGATAAAGGGGCCTTTCTTATTATTATCAACACCCAGTATGGTAAATGAAGTGACCTCTTAATAAAAGGCGTGATTTTAATTTTTAATTGCCAGGCAAGGCCATTATTGGGTTTCATTAATGCATGGCGAACCAAGGCATGATATTAAATTCTGATTCAAGACAGGCCTTCATGCTTGTTTTGTTTTGATCCAACCTTGATTAACTCCATATAACTTGAAGAACGTGAACAATACTGAAGAGTTTTGCGTCGCTGCCGTTCAAACTGTTTCTTCGACTGATCTGGGCGCAAATCTTGCACAGGTCGAGGCATTGATTGAACAAGCCGTTGAAAAGGGGGCGCAATTAGTGGTGTTGCCCGAATATTTTTGTCTGATGGGCCATCGCGACGAAGACAAGGTCGCTTTGCGTGAGCAGCCCGGCCAGGGCCCCATACAAACATTTTTGCGGCAATTGGCCCAGCGCCATGGTATATGGCTTGTGGGTGGCACGCTGCCGCTTGCAAGCCCGGATTCCGACCGCATCTATAACACGACACTGGTTTATGACCCGCAAGGCGAGCAGGTGGCCCGTTACGACAAAATCCATTTGTTCGGTTTTCGTCGCGGGCAAGAATCATACGACGAGTCGCTTACCATTCGGCCCGGCAACACCGAGCCCCAGTCATTTGAAGCGCCGTGCGGCAAGGTGGGGCTTTCCATCTGCTACGATTTGCGCTTTCCCGAATTGTACCGGGCCTTCTCGGAAACCAACCTTATTATCGTGCCGGCCGCATTTACCCATACCACCGGCTCAGCCCACTGGGAGGTTCTGCTTCGCGCACGAGCCATTGAAAACCAATGTTATGTGCTGGCCGCAGCACAAGGTGGCAAGCACGAGAACGGGCGCCGCACCTGGGGGCATTCGATGCTGGTTGACCCATGGGGCGAGATACTCGACTGCCTGCCCGAGGGACCGGGCATTGCCCTGGGCAGAATGAACCAATCCAGGCTTGCCGAAGTCAGAGAAGCGTTACCGGCTCTTAAACACCGTACGCTGTAACATTTACACGAAGATCACTATTCATGAAAATCGCCGATTCCGCCATTCAATCTCTTGCCACTGCAAAGTCGGTGCTGCTTGACCCCTGGGGGTTGACCGAAGCCGACATGGCGCGCGCGCTGGGCGAGATATTTACACACAAGGTCGATTATGCCGACCTGTATTTTCAATATACCCGCAGCGAAGGCTGGAGCCTCGAAGAAGGCATCGTTAAAACAGGCAGTTTTTCCATAGGGCAGGGCGTTGGTGTGCGCGCAATCAGCGGCGAGAAAACTGCTTTTGCCTACTCCGACACGCTTTCTGCCGATGCCTTGCTTTCGTCGGCCCGTGCTGTGCGGAGCATTGCGCGTCAAGGTGCCGGCCGCCAGAAAATCATTACCGGAACAGACGCCCCCGGGCACGATCTTTACCCTGCCATCGATCCGCTGAACACGCTTTCGGCTCCCGATAAAGTCGCGCTGCTGGGTCGCCTCGAGGCCATGGCCCGGGCTGCCGATCCGCATATCATCCAGGTCATGGCCGGCCTGGGGGCCGAGTACGACGTTATTCTGGTTGCGGGCAGCGACGGTCGACTGGCTGCCGACGTGCGCCCGCTGGTGCGCCTGTCGTTAACGGTTATTGCCGAGCGCGACGGGCGACGCGAAATGGGCCATAGCGGCGGCGGTGGACGCGCCGGGCTCGAGTTTTTTACAGACGACGTGCTGCGTTCTTATGTGCAGCGAGCCACACACGAGGCGTTGACCAATCTGTCGGCACGCCCCGCACCTGCCGGAGAAATGACCGTGGTGCTGGGAGCCGGCTGGCCGGGCATCTTGCTGCATGAAGCCGTGGGGCACGGCCTGGAAGGCGACTTCAATCGAAAAGGCTCCAGCGTATTTGCCGGGCGCGTGGGCGAGCGCGTGGCTTCCAAGGGGGTAACGGTGGTCGATGACGGCACCTTGGCCGATCGCCGAGGCTCGCTCAATATCGATGACGAGGGCAACCCGACGCAACGCAACGTGCTTATTGAAGACGGCATATTAAAAGGCTATATGCAAGATTCGCTCAATGCTCGCCTCATGAAAACCGCGGTCACGGGTAATGGTCGGCGCGAATCGTTCGCTCACCTTCCCATGCCCCGCATGACCAACACCTATATGCTGGCAGGGCCGGACGATCCGAAAGAAATCATTGCTTCGGTCAAAAATGGCTTGTATGCCGTTAATTTTGGGGGCGGTCAGGTCGACATCACCAACGGTAAATTTGTTTTTTCGGCCTCTGAAGCCTACATGATTGAAAACGGCAAAATCAGCTACCCCGTCAAAGGTGCCACGTTGATCGGCAACGGCCCCGAAGCCATGACTCGTGTCAGCATGATCGGCAATGACATGCAATTGGATTCAGGCGTGGGTACTTGTGGAAAAGACGGCCAGAGCGTACCTGTGGGTGTGGGCATGCCCACCATCCGCATGGATGGGCTGACCGTGGGCGGCACGGCCTAACGGTTCGTGTCAGGGCACGGCGAACTTTATCGCCAAACCCCATACCAGGGCCAAGCCCTGCGCTTCAAGTAACGGCGAAAGCTGTTTATATGTTTCAATGTGTATCAAAAGCCGCTGCTCTCTACAGCGGCTTTTTTTGTTGTTATACCAGGGCTTAGGGCCATTTTTGGCTTCGGGTCGACGAGTTTCTGGCGCGGAATCGTAGTTGACTCGAATGATTCCACATCATATGATTTGAGTAGAAATTAATTTAACTGAAGTATTTATTGTCATGCCGGATTTCATTGATTCTCAAGCGTACGACCTACGCATTTTGCGCGCCCTGCGTCGCATTACGCGTTCGATTGCGCTGCATTCCCGGCAGTTGGCCGCAGACAGCAACATCACCGCTCCCCAGCTTATTTGCTTGCGCGCGGTCGTTGCAAAAGGCCCCATGACAGCCACGGCGATCAGCCGTGAAATCCATGTCAGCGCCAGCACGGTAGTGGGTATTCTTGACCGTCTGGAAGACAAGGAACTGATCCGACGCGAACGCGGCCGAGAAGACCGCCGCATCGTGTTTGTATCGGCCACGCCGGCCGGTATCGCTCTTGCCCGTGAAACGCCTTCGCCGCTTCAGAAAAAGCTGGCTGATGCCTTGAACGAGCTACCTGAACTGGAGCAAGCCACGATCACGCTCTCGCTCGAGCGCATCGTCGATCTCATGGAGTCCGGCGGTGTGACCCCAGTCGAGGTTTCGACCGAACTTGCTTCCCCAATACTAGAGGTTCCCGACGGACGTATTCCGCCCGAATCGGGTTTGGTGGTTTGACAGACGACACAGACACTTATCTAACTGCGCAGCTTCAATCCGTATCCGGCCCCAGCACAGCGCGAACCGGACACGACATCAAGCTGCGCCTCCCCGACAAGGCAGATGCCTCTTCCATTCATAGGCTGATCGAGCAATGTCCCCCGCTGGACCTGAACTCAATCTACACCTATCTGCTGCTCTCCGAGCACTTTGCACAAACTTGCGTGGTGGCCGACGGCCCTCTGGGGCTCGATGGATACATCTCATCTTATATTCCCCCAAATAAGCCCGACGTTCTGTTTGTGTGGCAGGTGGCCGTACACGAACGTGCGCGCGGCCAGAGCCTGGGCCGGCGCATGCTGTCCGAGCTGCTGGCGCGACCGCAATTGACCCACATTCGCTTCATTGAGACCACGGTGGGGCCCGACAACACGGCGTCGCGCCGTATGTTCAACGGCCTGGCCCAGCGATTTCAAGCGCAAGTCGCTGAAAGTGCGCTGTTCGACAGCCACTTGTTTGGCGACTCGGGCCATGAGGATGAGCGTCTGATCCGGATCGGACCGTTGAGCCTTTCGCCCCCTGATACCTAGCGTTTGTCGATACTGCCTGGTCGCCGTCTCCCAGTCGGTTGGCTCGGCCTTGCGGCGGCTTCGGCTGTCCACCCAAGTGACCCAGAACTAAACAGAGAGAGGAAGATATTATGGACTTAAACATTTTTGACCGGATGGAGTCGGAGGTCCGTGGCTACGTCCGGTCGTTCCCGGTAATTTTCAGCCAGGCTCGCGGGTCGATCTTGCAAGACGAATCAGGCCGCGAATACATCGACTTCTTTAGCGGAGCCGGTAGCCTTAACTACGGCCACAACAACCCCGTCCTGAAAGAAAAGCTGATCGACTACCTGCATACCGACGGTGTGATACATGGCCTGGATATGGCCACCACTGCCAAGAAGTATTTCATGGAAACGGTTGAGCGTGTGCTGCTCAAGCCACGCAACTGGAATTACAAGCTGCAGTTTACGGGGCCCACAGGCACCAACGCGGTTGAAGCGGCCCTGAAGCTGGCGCGCCTGGTCACAGGGCGAAGCAACGTCATTTCGTTCACGCATGGTTTCCACGGCGTGAGCGGCGGTTCGCTGGCGGTAACTGCCAACGCCAAGTTCCGCGAGGCGGCAGGTGTCTCGATGGCCAATACTTCGTTCGTACCGTACGACGGTTATTTCGGGCCCGACGTTAATACCATTACTTATCTTGAGCGCATGCTTGAAGACCCAAGCAGCGGCATGGATCGCCCCGCAGCGGTCATCGTTGAAACTGTGCAGGGCGAGGGCGGAGTCAATGTGGCGACGGTGCGTTGGCTGCAAGAGCTCGAAAGGCTCTGCCGTCAGTACGACATGCTTCTCATTGTGGACGACATCCAGGTAGGTTGCGGACGTACCGGCAGTTTCTTCAGTTTCGAGTCGGCCGGAATCAACCCGGACATCATTACTTTGTCCAAATCGCTGTCGGGTTTCGGTCTGCCGATGTCGCTGGTGCTGTTCAAGCCCGAGCTCGATATCTGGAAACCCGGTGCTCATAGTGGCACGTTCCGCGGCAACAACATGGCATTCGTGACTGCGGCGCAGGCATTGGATAGTTACTGGACCGACGAATCATTCGGCGAAGACGTGCAGCGCAAGGCCGGCATGGTGCGCGACTGGCTCGAGAACCTTGTTCATAGCTATCCCATGGCTGATCTTAGCGTTCGCGGACGAGGCCTGATACAGGGCCTGGTGACTCCCGCCGGCGACGACATGGCCAACCAGTTTGCGCGCAAGGCGTTCGAGCAGGGCCTGGTCATTGAGACCTCGGGCGCCAACGACGAAGTACTTAAGCTCTTGCCCGCCTTGACGATTCCCGAGGATGAGCTCAAGAAAGGGCTGGAGATTATCGAGCGCAGTGTTGCGCATGTGTTGCATGAGAAGGGCGTCAGTTCCAGCGCCCATGTTTTAAAGTTTGGAGGTAAGCGTCGATGATAGTCAAAAACGTGAAGGACGTGATTGGCACCGAGCATGAAGTCAAGACCGAAACCTGGCTTAGCCGTCGTGTCCTGCTGGAAAAAGACGGCATGGGTTTTTCGTTTCATGAAACGGTGATTTTTCCGGGCACCGAAACCCATATCCATTATCAGAATCACCTGGAAGCCGTCTGGTGCATCGAGGGCGACGGCGAAATCGAGACCATCGCCGATGGCAAGAAATACGCCCTGGGCCCTGGTGTTGTGTATGCCCTGGATCAACACGATGAGCATTGGCTGCGCGGCGGCAAAGAGCCCCTACGGGTGCTTTGCGTATTCAATCCGCCGCTTACCGGCTTTGAGGTTCATGACGAAGACGGAGTCTATCCGGCAGCGGTCACCGACGCAGCCTAGGCATTCCGCGTATCGAGCGGGGCTTGGCCGACCCATGAAATGGGCCAGGCCGCCTCGCTCCAGAAGGAGCAAGCTATGACTATTTCCATGAGTGACTTGTACGTTTCCCGCACTGATCGAGGTTCGGCCATTATTGCGCGTCAGGATCCTGTCGTGTATGGGGGCGGCACTTATGCCAATGGACTCAGTCCGGAACAGGTTGCAAGCTACAACACGGACGGC
The DNA here is from genome assembly GCF_035515275.1 of Pusillimonas sp. Taxonomy (GTDB): domain Bacteria; phylum Pseudomonadota; class Gammaproteobacteria; order Burkholderiales; family Burkholderiaceae_B; genus Pusillimonas. The sequence goes on along the minus strand of NZ_DATJBQ010000024.1, from coordinate 5,628 downwards.
TTCATCATGCTTGACAGCGTCTTCAGCCAAGACGAGGTCGAGGTGTTGCTGGACGAGGTCAAGCGTATGAGCACGGATGCCGGAATTGCCGGCATGGACGAGGCCATACGCGAACCGAACAGCGACGTCGTGCGTTCGATCTTCCGCGTACACGAACTTAGTGACCGCATTGCAGCCCTGACGCGCGATCCACGCCTTATACACGTGGCCCGCCAGGTGTTGGGTTCCGAGGTCTACATTCATCAGTCGCGTGCCAACATGAAGCCTGGGTTCAAGGGCAAAGAGTTTTATTGGCATTCTGATTTCGAAACCTGGCACGTTGAAGACGGCATGCCCAACATGCGTGCAGTCAGTTGTTCGGTGCTGCTTACCGACAACAATGAATGCAACGGTCCATTGATGTTGATTCCGGGTTCGCACATGCAGTTCATTTCGTGCCAGGGCCAAACGCCCGACGACAACTACAAGAAGTCGTTGCGTGCGCAAGAATATGGCGTGCCCGATCCGCTAAGCCTGCAGATGCTGGCTGATCAGGGTGGTATTCGCCAGATGACCGGCAAGGCCGGCTCGGTGGTGTTCTTTGATTGCAACGCCATGCATGGCTCCACCGGCAATATCTCGCCGTGGCCGCGAGCCAACGTGTTCATGGTGTACAACAGCGTTGAAAACGCACTGAACCCGCCCAAGTACGGGCTGAAGCCACGACCCGATTATATTGCCGCACGCAAGGATTTCTCGCCGCTGGAACCGGCCGAAGCTGTGGTGCTCTAAGCCGGAGCATGTGCCGCCAGAGGCTCTTTGGCTGCCGGCGTAAAGGCCGACCGTGTCGGTCTGAACACACCCCAAAAGTGCAACATCCGCTTTTGGGGTGTTTTTTAAGAAGACGTGATTCAATGTTGCTGCGTGAACCGCTTATGCGGGGTTGAGGAATGCGCTCAGGAATTCGCGGGTGCGTGCCTCGCGGGGTTCGGTGAACATTTGCTCTGGTGGTCCTTCTTCAAGTACCCGGCCTTTGTCAAAGAAGCAGATTCGGTCTGATATTTGTTTGGCGAACTGCATTTCGTGGGTGACCAGCAGCATGGTCAGGTCGTGTTTCTGGGCAAGCCGCTGAATGACGGTAAGCACCTCGCCGACCAGCTCGGGGTCAAGGGCGGAGGTAGGTTCGTCGAACAGCATGATGCCCGGGCGCATCGCCAGCGCACGGGCGATAGCCACTCGCTGCTGTTGGCCGCCCGAAAGCTGGCTGGGGTATTTGTCGGCATGTTCGTCCAGGCCCACGAGCTCAAGATATTCTTCGGCGCGCAGCTTGGCTTCCTGCTTGGATAAGCCCAATACGTGAACCGGTGCTTCGGTAATATTGCGACGCACCGTCATGTGCGGGAACAGATTGAACTGCTGGAACACCATACCCATTTCTTTGCGCATGCGACGCAGGTGAGCTTCACCCGCCGGCACAAGTTCGCCATCGCGGTACTCATGCCAAAGCGGTTGTCCGGCCACATGTATAACCCCTGAGTTGATGTTCTCCAGCGTCATCAGCACGCGCAGTACCGTCGATTTCCCCGAACCCGACGGCCCGATAATGGTGACCTTCTCGCCTTTCTTGACATGGAAGTCCAGCTCGTTCAGCACGGTTACGTCGCCAAAGCGCTTGATGACGCGCTCAAACCGGATGATGGGTTGCTCTAGGGTGGTCTGGTTCATTTCAGCGGCAGTCCTTGCTTGGGAAGTCGGGTGTCCAGATGGCGAATGCCGGCTGAGGCGATCAGTGTCATGATCAAGTACAGGGCGCCTACCATCGACAGCGGGATGACGTAGTGGAAGCTGCGGTCGCCGATAATTTGCGCCACTCGCAGCATTTCCATTACCGATACCACCGACAGCACCGGTACATCTTTCATGATGGACACCAGGTAATTGCCCAGCGCCGGAATGATGCGGGGTATTGCTTGCGGCAGTATCACCACGCAGAAAGTGCGAAGCGGCGAAATATCCAGCGCACGGGCCGCTTCAGTCTGGCCCTTGGCGACGGACTCCAGGCCCGCTCGATATACCTCGGACATATACGCACTGTACTGTACGCCTAGCGCCAGAGCTCCGGTCAAGAACGCCGGCAGCAATATGCCGTGTTCGGGCAGCACGTAATACAGAAAAAACAGCTGAACCAGCAAAGGCGTGTCGCGTAGAAATTCGCTGATCGCCCGAGCCGGCCACGAGATCAGTTTCGATCCGGCCGACTTCAGCGCCGCCAGTACCAGCCCCAGCACAGCGGCCACTGCAAAACCGAGCAAGGTGGCCTGAATGGTCACCACCATGCCGCGTAGCAATATGGGCAGTATCGACACGGCAAAAAGCCAGTCGTTGCTCGTGTCCCACTCGATGCCGAAAAGCATGTCAGGCCCCTCCGGCCGCGCGCCAGCGGCCCACTGAGCGCTCCAGCAACTTCATGAGAGCGGTTAGCGCCAATGCCATGCCAAAATACATCAGCAACAGTAGGGTGTAGATGGTGGTGCTGTCCTGCGTAAAGTTGCGGATCTGCTCAGCTTTGAACGCCAGGTCGCCAAGGCTGATCAACGAGACCAGAGCGGTGTCTTTCAGGTTCTGTATGGCCAGATTGCCAAAGCTGGGCATCATCTCGGGAACCGCTTGCGGCATGCTGATTCGCCACAGGGCCTGGCGCGGCGTAAAGTCGAGCGCCTTCGCAGCTTCGTGCTGCTCGCGCGGCACGGCCTGGAGCGCGCCGCGCACCACTTCGGCGCCATAGGCGCCGATGTTCAGGCTTAGCGCCAGTGCACCCGCGGCCACCGGCGGCAGGCGCAGGTTAATGCCAATGGCCTCGCCAATAAGCGGCAGGGCAAAATAAAGCCAAAACAATTGCACCAACAGCGATGTGCCGCGAAACACCTCGATGAATCCGATCGACACATATTGCGCGGTACGGTTGGAAGAAAGCCGGCCGACGCCGAACAAAAACGAAAAGAACGCGCCACCCAGGGTTGAGATGACCGTAAGCTGCACGGTGACCCAGGCGCCTTCCAGCAGCGGCCCCAAGTAGCTTAACCATTGCATTTGCGCCTCCTGGGAATCAGGACGTATGTGGCGATGGCTTGAAAGCGATTACTCAGACGCAGAAAATAAAGCATATTGCGATCGTTTGTCGTTTGTCGTTTGTCGTTTGTCGTTTGTCGTTTGTCGTTTGTCGTTTGTCGTTTGTCGTTTGTCGTTTGTCGTTTGTCGGTTAGCGGGCGGCGCACAGCTGCTCGCGGGTACGAGCAAACGATTCAGTGGCGTCTGTTTCTGTGAAACCATGACGGGACATGATGTCTCTCCATGCCTGGGTAGGCTTGAACCGCGCAAGCGCTTCGTCCACTGCCTGAGCCAGCTCTTTGGAATCGGAATGAAAGGTGAAGGCGCCCCAACTGCGCACCGGTTCGCCGTTAATGACCGGGTCGGCAAATTCGGCGGCGGCTTCGACTCTGGCGTCTTTTTGGGCCAGCTGGGCAATGGTGGCACTGGTGGCGGCATAGGCGGCTGCCCGTCCGGTGGCGACGGTAGAGATGGCGTCCGAGTTGCTGGACAGGGTCACCATGCGTTCGTGTGGCACGCCCAGGGCCTGCAGGATTTCCAATTGATCGGCCCCGGCCACAATCGCCACCAGGTTGTTGTGGTCGGCAAAGTGCTCGAACGAGTGAATATCGAGCGGGTTGCCCTGGGCCACCAGCAAGCCTTCTCCGTACGAGCTATTGGGCTGTGAAAACAATACATGGCCGCATCGCTGAGGCAGGATCGCCATTTCGGCGGCCACCATATCAAAACGACGGGCACGCAGGCCTGGAATCAGGGCGCTGAAGCTGGCGCTGATCCATTCTATTTTTTTAATCCCCAACTGTTGGGCAATGTGCTGTGCAACGTCCGGACCCACCCCTTGCGGCCGGTTGTTCAGATCCATATACCCGTAGGGGATTTCGTTAGCGACGGCAATGCGCAAGACGCCGCGTTCTTTTACTTTTTGCAGGTCGGCCGCTTTGGCGCTCCCCGCCATGACAACCAGCAGGGCGAGCGCCCATGCCTGGATGGATTTAAACCGATTTTTACTGCTGCGTTTTTTTTGAAAAGTATTGATCACGAGCATGGTGTCAGCGCGCCTCGGGGCGAAGCGTGCCAAGTATTGGTTCTTATGGAAATCATACAGCATGAAATTATTTCAATTCAAATCATCAACCCGCAGCCCACCTCAGGAACCCATTGTGTACAACCAACGGTTTACGCGGCGGGGCGGTGATTTTCTTGCCAGAATGGGGGTATCGTGCTAACATTGCTGGCATGAATCGTGCCGTTTACGCTTTTTTTTATTTTTTTACTTTTCCAACACCGCTGGTGAAGGAAGGGAAGCGTCGCACGCACTAAAAACGCCCAAATCCTGAAAAGCCGCCAGCACCGACGCTAGGCGGCTTTTTTTATACCGTCTGGTCGCTGGCAATTACTGGAGTAGCTTGTGTCACACAACACCGATGATTTACGTATACGCGAAATTAAAGAGCTTAGTCCCCCCTCGCACGTTATGCGCGAGTTTGCCAGCACGAACAAGGTTTCCGAAACCGTTTACGCGTCGCGCCGCGCCGTACATGACGTGCTGCATGGCAACAGCGACCGTCTGGTGGTCGTCATAGGGCCGTGCTCCATTCACAATACGCAGGCTGCGCTGGAATACGCCGCAAAGCTCAAAGAGCAGCGCGAGCGCTTCAAAGACGACCTCGAGATCATCATGCGGGTGTACTTCGAGAAGCCGCGCACCACGGTTGGCTGGAAAGGCCTTATCAATGACCCCAATCTGGATGGCAGTTTCAACATCAACCAGGGGCTGCGCACCGCACGTCAGTTGCTGCTCGACATTAACGCTATGGGCTTGCCCGCCGGTTGCGAGTTTCTTGACATGATCACGCCGCAATACATTGCCGACCTGGTGGCCTGGGGCGCCATCGGTGCGCGCACCACCGAAAGCCAGGTTCACCGCGAGCTGGCTTCCGGTCTGTCGTGCCCGGTGGGGTTCAAGAACGGTACCGACGGCAATGTGCGCATTGCCATTGACGCTATCAAGGCTGCATCGCAACCGCACCATTTTCTGTCGGTCACCAAGGGCGGCCATTCCGCCATCGTCTCTACTGTCGGCAACGAAGACTGTCACGTAATCTTGCGCGGCGGCAAGGCGCCCAATTATGACGCAGCAAGTGTCGACGCTGCTGGTCGGGATCTGGTCAAGGCCGGCCTCAAGCCTCGCATCATGGTCGATGCCAGCCACGCAAACAGCAACAAAGATTACACCCGTCAGCCTCTGGTCATCGAAGACGTCTGCGGCCAGGTCGGCGGCGGCGAGCAGCGCATATGCGGCGTCATGGTCGAAAGCCATTTGGTGGGCGGTCGCCAAGATCTCGTTCCCGGCAAAACGCTGGTGCACGGGCAAAGCATCACCGATGGCTGCATCGACTGGGACACCTCCGTACAGGTACTCGAGCGCCTGTCGGCGGCAGTGCGTGAACGGCGAGCCGTATCGGCGCAGTCCAGCGCAGCCTGACGGCGCCTGCGCAGGCGGCGTTGATGCCTGCGCTTTGGAATCCATCGCTTCTCGAG
>NZ_DATJBQ010000023.1:0-20879 GCF_035515275.1 Pusillimonas sp. | reverse complement strand
GAGAAATAAGTGTGGCTGACCTGATAGCGGGCAAGAATTTCAAGTGTACGCGCGCCCGAAAAGCGGCCCAGCGCGTCGACCACGGGTCGGCCAAAATAAAGCGCCGGCAACATGGCCGCCAGCAGCCCTTCGGTGCAGGCCCAGTCGACCGGGCTCCAGAATGGGCCGGCCATGTGGGGAAACCAGTTCTGGGCGGCGACAAAGCCCGGCAGGCTGCCAAGTAGCGCATCATGTGACAGCAATATGCCTTTAAGGGGCTGGTGGCTTGAGGCGTCGTAAACCAGCAGGGCGGACTGCGCTGAGCTGGTGAGCTCGGGTTTGAAAGTGACGGGTTGACGCGCCAGCAGGGTGCGCCACGGAATGATGTTGTCGTGCTGGAAGCCCAGCCCGATAATTTGCGCGAGTTCGGGGTAGGCAAGATGCGCCTGAAGCAGGTCGGGCCCTGCGATGGTGTCGACCAGTGCGACGCGAGCCTGGGCGTGCCGCAGGCGTGCCTCGATAGCGCCTGCTTCAAGCGTGCTTGCCAGCGGCATGGCCACCGCGCCCACGCTGAACACCGCCATGTAGGCGGCGATTGTTTCGGGCCTTTGCCCCATGGCGATGCAGACACGGTCGCCGGGTTGCACGCCCATACGCAGCAGGCCGTTGGCGAGCTGGTTGCAGGTTTCTGCAAGACGTGAAAACGACCAGGTGTCTACGCGACCGAGTTCATCTTCGGTGTAAACGGCGGTGCGGCGGCCTTCGTGGGAGTTTTCAGCCCAGCGATGCAGGCACACCTGAGCAATGTTTAGTTGAGAAGGAACAAGCCACTGATAAGACGAGTACAGCTCCGCGTATTGATCGTTCATTTCTATGGGGAATCAGCCAGGCAGATTGTCGTGGGTTCCGATACCCCGCAAGCATGAACGACAAGCGGCGTCAGTGCAATCCCCCTGGTTTCAGAATACGGCCGGCTTAGGGTTTATCCCTGCTTGGCAGGCTTGGCGTCGGTGTGAATAAGCCGGGTGCCCAGTAAACGGTCATGCAGGAATTGGCCCTGAGGATCGAACCAGGTCCATATAAACACAGCAAAGGGGGCGAACACAATGAACATGCCGGTGGATCGATACCCCGTAAGATACAGTACACCCTGGATCACCAGCGCAGCCAGCAACGGTATGGGCCACAGCAAGAGGTAGCGCAGAGCCAGGCGTTTCAGGCTTGGTGCGCGGCCGTTTCGGTCAACCAGGCGGATATTCCAGGTCTTCATGGGCAGGGTCTGGCCGTTGTACCGCCAGCACATCACAAAGTACGCGCCAATGGCCAGAAACAGCACCAGTTGCCGCAGGCTGCGCAAGGTAAGCCCACTGCGGCTTTGCGTTAACGTATCAAACAGGTAGCTGGCCAGAAACACGACGCCAAAGAGCAACACCCCTTCGTACATCATGCTGGCGAATCGGCGCCAGCGGCTGGGAACGGGTGCGGTAAAGTCCGTACCGGAAAAGGAAATGGAATGTTGCATTGCGAAAATTTGGCTGGGGGGGCAGATGCGCGCGGAACAAGGCGCGAAGGTTCGTCATTATCACGCATAAACCGCTCTGCTGCGGGCCAGGGGTAGGCCAATGAAGCCGCCACACAGCAAAAAAGCCGCTAATGCGGCTTTTCAACTGTCCGGGCTTGATCCGGCATGACCGTTGTATTAACGGCCGGAGCGGCTTTGGTAATTATGCAGCCGACTCAACTTCGCGCGTGGAAACGCCGTTCGAAGCCTGCTTGGACGAAGTGGCCAGTTTGGCGAACAGGTTTTTAATGGCTTTGCCGGGTTTGAAACGGGCCTGCTGTTCGATTGCTTCTTGCATCAATTGGCGTTCGAGTTCGTCGGTTAGAACAATGTCGCTATTCAAATGGATCATGATTGGCCTCTCTACATGAAATGAGCGCTTCGCTCAGGGTTAACCCTATTATAGGGGAAAACCCTAGGCCAAAGCAAGCCAATATGTTGCAGTGCGAAAGAAACGTTGTTTTTTAGACCGAATCCGTCGACGACGTGCGACGATAGCCGGCTTCGACCATGTCGAAACTGAATAAACGGCAATCCAGGGGGCCGTTGTACAACGGGTGGCGTCGACGCGGCTTTAACCGCAGGCGCTGAGGAAGATCAAGGTCGCTGGAAATGACGTGCACCTGCCACCCACTGTATTGGCGCTTGAGGTTCTGCGCCCATTCCCGCCACAGTTCGGGGTCGTCTTCGGGCAGGCGTTCGCCGTAGGGTGGGTTGGTGACGATCCAGCCGTTGTCAGCGGGTGGCGCCACTGTGCGCGCATCACCCACTTCGAATCGGATCGTGTCCGGGGTAAGCCAGGCGCGCTCCACATTTTGTCGGGCTGCCTCAATGGCTGCCGGGTTAAGGTCCACGCCTACCAGCGGGGCGTCAAGCCGCGTGGCGATGTGGCTGCGGGCGTCGTCTTTCAGGTCGCGCCAAAGGCGGGCGTCATGGTTGCGCAGCCGCTCAAAACCGAAGGGACGCCAGATGCCGGGAGGCACTCCCAGGGCGATCCAGGCGCCCTCAATCAAAATGGTGCCGCTACCGCAAAATGGGTCGAACAGTGCCTGGGCTGGGTCCCAATCGGACAAGGCCAGCAGGCCCGCAGCCAGGTTCTCGCGTATGGGGGCTTCGCCTTTGTCCAGCCGCCAACCGCGCTTGAACAGCGACTCGCCGCTGGTGTCCAGATACAGCGTAGCACTGTCTTCGTTAAGGAAAAGGTGTACCCGGGCGTCGGGCCGAACGGTATCGATGTCAGGCCGGCTGCCTTCGCGGTCGCGCAGGCGGTCGCAAATTCCGTCTTTGGCCCGCAGGTTGCAATACTGCAGGCTTTTCATGGGGCTGCGTATGGCCGACGTGTCAACGCGCAGGGTGTGCTCTGCGCCAAACCAGCGCTCCCATTCTGTATCGTATGCCAGCGCCAGAATGTCGTCTTCGTTCTGAACGGGGGCTTGCGACACTTGTACCAGCACACGGGTTGCAAGACGCGAGTACAGATTGATTCGCTGGATCCCGGTCCAGTTTGTTTGTAAGCGGCAGCCGGCACGGCCTGCTTTTACGTCTGAAAAACCCAATGCCTGCAACTCGAGCATCAGGGCCTCTTCAAGGCCGCTGGGGCAGGGTGTGAACACAAAAAAGGTCTCGGAGGCGCGGGCCGACCGCGGCCCGACCGAGCGCGGCCCGACCGATCGTCGGTCTGATGTCTTTATCGTTATTCGTGGTGCCGCGCTGGGCTCGGAGCCGGCCGGCGAGCGGCGGCTTTCGGTCGTATCGGAACTGGCGGATGGCCCTTTGGGTTGCGCGTGGGGTCGAGACTTCAGCTGGTTGGCCTCGCCCTGTTGTTGTCGGACACGCTCGAGCTGGGCCACTTGGCGCGCACGGGCGCCCGATCGCTTTCGTTCGCCTGTGTTCTCGTTTGCAGGCGCAGCGGGTTTTTTCTTGAGTGTCAGCGTACTGCCGGGCTTCTTGGGGTCGGTCATGAAATGAAAAGGCGCGGTTGCACGGGATGCAGCGCTAGAAGGGTCGCACAATGACCAGAATTAATATGGCCAGCAGCAAAAACACCGGAACTTCGTTGAACCATCGATAGTAGCGATGGCTGCGAGTGTTGCTGCCGGCGATGAACGTGTTAAGAATGCGTTTGCACTGATAATGGTAGCCCAGCAGCAAGGCCACGCCCAGCAGTTTTGCATGCATCCAGCCTTGGCCCTGACCCAGCCCATAACCCAGGTACAGCCACAGGCCCAGCACTACCGCAGGTACGGCCAGGATGGTCATGAAGCGGTACAGGCGCCGTGCCATGCCAAGCAGTTGCTGCTGTACGGCAGGCTCGGTGCTTTGCGCCATATTGACGTAAATGCGGGGCAGGTAAAACAGCCCCGCAAACCACGAGATGACGAAAAGCAGGTGAAACGACTTGATCCAGAGCATGGGTCAGCCGCGCAATTGGCCGTTGCCGGTCAGTACCCATTTGTAGGTGGTCAGGCCTTCGAGGCCGACTGGGCCACGGGCATGCAACCGATTGGTCGAGATGCCGATTTCTGCACCCAGGCCGTATTCGAAGCCGTCGGCAAAGCAGGTGGGAAGGTTCACATAAACCGAACTGGAGTCGACTTCGCGCTGAAAGCGGGTAGCGGCCGCCAGGCTTTCGGTGACGATAGACTCGGTGTGCCCTGAACTCCAGCGCGTAATGTGTTCGATGGCCTGGCTCAGGTCATCGACAACCCGTATCGCCAGGATCGGCTCCAGGTATTCGGTGGCCCAGTCTTCGTCGGTGGCAGGGTTGACCCCGGCAACCAGCGCCCGGGTTCGTTCGCAGCCGCGCAGCTCTACGCCTTTCTCGTGCAGGGTGGCAGCCAGTCGCGGAAGCAGTGCCGGCGCGACGTTGCCATGGACCAGCAGGGTTTCCATGGTGCCGCAGATGCCGTAACGGTAGGTTTTGGCATTTACGGCAATATCGTGTGCCTTGTCGAGGTCGGCGCCGGCGTCAACGTACACATGGCAGTTGCCGTCGAGATGCTTGAGCAAGGGCACTTTTGCTTCGGCGGCCAGTCGTGTGATCAGCCCCTTGCCGCCCCGCGGAATAATGACATCAATGTAATCGGTAAGGGTAATCAGCTCGCCCACCAGGCTGCGGTCGGTGGTGGCGGCAACTTGTACCGCGTGCTCGGGCAGGCCGGCATCAAGCAGGCCCAGCCGAATGACTTCGCCCAGTGCCTGATTTGAATGAAAGGCTTCGCTGCCGCCGCGCAATATGGTGGCATTGCCCGACTTGAGGCACAGTGCGGCCGCGTCGATGGTGACGTTGGGGCGCGACTCATAAATAATGCCGATGACGCCCAGCGGCACACGCATCTGGCCCACCCGCATGCCGTTGGGCCGCAGCACCGAGCTTGATTGGGTGCCTACCGGGTCGGGCATGGCGGCAATTTGCTGAAGGCCGGCGGTCATGGTGGCCAACGCTTTGTCCGAGAGGGTCAGGCGGTCGAGCAGCGCGGCGGCCAGGTTGTTGCGGCGGGCCGCTTCCAGGTCTTTGGCGTTGGCTTCCTGAAGTGCCTGCTTATTGCTTTGCAAACGCTGGGCCATGGCCAGCAAGGCCGCGCTTTTGGCAGAGTCGGGGGCACTCATGAGCACGCGTGATGCGGCGCGAGCGCGCTGGCCCAGCTCGAGCGCGCTTGCGCCCGCTGCCGAGGCAATGGCTTGGGTGTTGGAACCGGAACTGTTCATGCTGAGGCTCTGTACAAAAATAAGAACGGTGCGCAGCGCGCCGTAAAATTGCTTGATACGCTATTGTAATGTAATGGCTTGTGCCGCCAGGAGGCGGGTCGGGCAACGTCTTGTGTATTTGTCGTAGCGGCGTCAGGCCGAGCGGGGCGTGGCCACGCGCAGCACCAGGCGGGCCAGCTCTTCCCAGGGGTCGTCGAGCCGTCCGGGTACTTTCAAGCCTTTGATCAGCCGGTCGACATCGTGGGCATGCTGAACCGCCACGGCCCATAGGCCGGCCGGCAGGCGCCGCAACGTCTGCCTCAGCAAGTTCTCGCGGTTGCCGAAAACCCGTTGTTGACGCATCGCGGCACCTAAATCTTGGCCGGCGGCTTGCAGGGCCGATAGGCGTGCCAACAGGCGGATTTCGTCTCCGACGGCCCAAAGCACCAGGGGAAGGCCTTCGCCTTCAGCCCTAAGCCCTTGCAAAATATGCAGTGCGCGGGCTGCCTGGCCTGACAGCATGGCGTCGCGCAGACCGAATACATCGTAACGGGCCACATCCAGCACGGCCTGCTCAACGTCTTCAGGGCTTATGGGGCCTTCGGGGTATAGCAGGCCCAGCTTCTGAATTTCCTGATGCGCGGCGAGCAGATTGCCTTCTACCTTGTCGGCCATCCATTCGAGGCTTTGCGGTTCAAGACGCTGGCCTTGTCGGGTCAGGCGCGACTGAATCCAGTCGGGCAGGGCGTTGCGTTCGATGCTGGGTATTTCAAGGAAGGCACGCGCTTGCTGCAGGGCTGTTGCCCATTTGCTGTTCTTCGTGGTCTTGTCCAGCCGAGGCAGACTGATAAGTACGACTGTATCGGACAAGGCTGAGCCTTTCGAGAGCTCAGTCAGCTTCAATAGGGTGTCCGCGCCGACTTTACCGGGCTTTCCACCGGGAATCTTGAGTTCGATCAGGCGTTTGTCACCAAACAGGGAAACGTTCTGCGTGGCGGCGGTAACGGCCGACCAATCGCTGCGGGCGTCCATGACCAGGCTGCTGCGTTCGAGGTAGCCGGATTTTGTGGCGCACGATCGCAGGCTGTCCAGGGCCTCTGTAACCAGCAACGGTTCATCGCCGGTGATCACGTACAGGCCGTCAAGGCTCTGGCCTGCCTTACCGGCCTGCTCAAGTTGCCTGATCAGGGTGTCAATGTCGGGACGGCGAGCCATGGCTCCGCCTTAGTACGACGGCGCCATGTCGGGTCCGGGCAAGGGAATGACACCTGGAGCGGGCACAGTGTTGTCTGACGGCGCATCGGGCGCCGCCGGCGCGATGGTGTCAGAGTCGGGGGCGAGGGACTGGCGGTTATTGTAGGCTTCGATGACTTCCGGCGATGTCAGGCGGCGCACGATACGGTCGATGAGGCTGCGTTGCATTTCCTGGAAGAGTGAGCCGATTTCGCCTTGCTTGGCCTGAATGGCGTTAGGGTCGTAGGGAACCTCGCGGGTAGAGCGTAGTGTGGTCGGCGGCAGCAGCACCCGGCCTTGCGCGTCGGTGAGCTGAAACACGAAGATCAGGTTGAGTTCGTACTCTTCTACCAGGCCGTCGGGGCTGATGGCGATCTCGCGCATGGAGCGTTGCAGGGATAGCTGTGTGAGCCTTGCCTGCGCCTGGGTTACGTCTGACACAAAACGAGTATTGGGCGACGTGGCCACGACAAGACGCCGAAGGTCGGCCCCAAAGGCGGAGTTTTCGGCAATGTTGGTGTAAAGCGTATCGAAGGGCAGGGGGGTGGCGCCCTTGAGCCGGAACCCGCAGGCGGCCAGTAACGCCAGCAACAAAACGCAGGCAAGCGCGCGCAGACCCAGGCGCGAACCAATAAAAATAGGGCGATGCGCAGTTGCGTGCATTTTTTTATCCGACGACGTTGACGAGTTTACCGGGTACCACAATAACCCGTTTTACCGGGCGGCCTTCAAGAAACTTGGAAACGGCTTCGTGTTGGGCTGCCTGCTGCTCGATCTCGGGTTTAGGTGTGCCATTGGCAATGGTGATGGCGCCGCGCAGCTTGCCGTTGACCTGAAGCATCAGCTCGATTTCGTCAGCAACCAGTGCAGCGCTGTCGACCTGTGGCCAAGGGGCGTCAAGCATGTCGCCATACTGCTCGTCATAGCCCAGGTCGCGCCACAGTTGCCAGGTAAGGTGCGGCACCACCGGATACAGCACGCGCAGCAAGATGCTTAAGGCATCGGCCATGCCTTGGCGCGCAATGTGCGTATCGGGCAGCTTGGCTGACTCGAGCGTGTTGAGCATTTTCATGCACGCCGAAACCACGGTGTTGTACTGAATGCGCTGGTAGTCGTAGTCGGCCTGCTTTAGCAGGCCGTGGACCTCGCGGCGCAAGGTCTTGGTGTCGGCGTCGGCATTGCTGAAGTCGGGTTTGCCGGCCACGGCCACGGCCCCGCGAACAGCGTCTTGCTGCGCATGGCAGAAGGCCCACAGGCGGCGCAGGAAGCGGTGTGCTCCGTCTACGCCCGAATCGGACCACTCAAGGGTTTGCTCGGGTGGGCTGGCGAACATGACAAACAAACGGGCCGTGTCGGCGCCCATGGAGTCGATCAGCGATTGGGGATCGACGCCGTTGTTCTTGGACTTGGACATGGTGCCGATGCCGCCGTATTGCACGGCAGAGCCATCCGACTTGAGCTTGGCGCCCACGACCACGCCCTTGGCGTCATGAATGTCTTCGACCTCTTCGGGCCAGAAGTACTCGATCGCGCCTTGCTGGTTCTTGCGCGAATAGATGTGGTTAAGCACCATGCCCTGGCACAGCAGGCGGGTGAAGGGCTCGTCGAACTTGACCAGCCCCATGTCGCGCATGACTCGCGTCCAGAACCGGGCATACAGCAGGTGCAGCACCGCGTGCTCGATGCCGCCGATATACTGGTCCATGGGCATCCAGTAATCGTTGCGCTCATCGACCATGGCCTGATCGTTGTCGGGCGAGGTATAGCGCATGAAATACCAGGACGAATCGACAAAGGTGTCCATGGTGTCGGTTTCGCGCCGCGCAGGCTTGCCGCAGCTTGGGCAGGAGCACGACAGAAAAGCCTCATGTTTGGCGAGCGGGTTGCCGCTGCCGTCGGGAATGAGGTTGTCGGGCAGCACCACGGGCAGGTCTTTTTCGGGCACCGGTACGGGGCCGCAATGCTCGCAATGAATGATGGGAATGGGGGTGCCCCAGTAGCGCTGGCGCGAGATGCCCCAGTCGCGCAGGCGCCAGGTGGTTTGTTTCTCGCCCAGGCCTTTGGCGGCCAGATCGGCGGCCACGGCGTCGACGGTGGCAGTGTGGTCCAGGCCGTTATATTTTCCCGAGTTGACTGTGCGAGCGTGCTGCTTGTCGCCGTACCATTCTTGCCAGGCATCGGTCGAGAAGGTTTTACCTTCGGCGGCAATCACGTCGCGTATCGGCAGACCGTATTTTTTTGCGAAGGCGAAGTCACGTTCGTCGTGTGCGGGGACGCCCATGACGGCGCCGTCGCCGTAGCTCATGAGCACGTAGTTGCCGACCCAGACTTCGACTTGCTCGCCGGTTAGCGGGTGGGTGACGGTAAGCCCGGTGCGCATGCCTTCTTTCTCGCGCAGGGCCATTTCGGCTTCGGTGGTGCCGCCTTGTTTGCACGACTCGATAAAGTCGGCAAGCGCCGGATTGTTGCGTGCGGCATGCTTGGCCAGGGGGTGTTCGGGCGCAACCGCGCAAAACGTGACACCCATAATAGTGTCGGCGCGTGTGGTAAAGACGTACATACGGCCGTCTTGTATAAGGCTGCCGTCGTGGTCGTGAATTTGATGCGTAAAGGCAAAGCGCACGCCCTGGCTTTTGCCGATCCAGTTTTCCTGCATCAGGCGCACACGTTCGGGCCAACCGGGCAAGCCGTTCTGCACTTGTTCGAGCAGCTCTTCGGCGTAGTCGGTGATGCGCAGGTAATAACCGGGGATTTCGCGTTTCTCGACCAGGGCACCCGAGCGCCAGCCGCGCCCGTCGATGACCTGCTCGTTGGCCAGAACCGTTTGGTCGACCGGATCCCAGTTAACGACCTGGGTCTTGCGATAGGCAATGCCTTTTTCAAGCATTTTCAGGAACAGCCACTGGTTCCACTTATAGTATTTGGGGTCGCAAGCGCACATTTCGCGAGACCAATCTATGGCCAGCCCCATCGCCTGCATCTGTTTCTTCATGTAGGCGATGTTGTCGTAGGTCCATTTGGCGGGGGGAACCTTTGACTTCATGGCGGCGTTTTCGGCAGGCATGCCGAAAGCGTCCCAGCCCATGGGCATTAGCACGTTATACCCGCGCATGCGCAGTTGCCGCGCCATCATGTCGTTGATGGTGTAGTTGCGGACGTGACCCATGTGCAGCTTGCCGCTGGGATAAGGCAGCATCGAGCACGCGTAGAACTTGGGTTTGGGCCGGCCGTCGGCGCCCACGGCGTTTTCGATAACGCGATAGGCGTCGCGCGCTTGCCAGTCTTGCCGGGCGGTCGCTTCAACTTCGGCGGGGGTATAGCGTTCCTGCATGGGTTCGGGTTCTTTGTATTGGGTTTAGTGCAAACTCTGCATTATAAGATGCCAAAAACCAAAATGCCCCGCTGGTTGGGGCGGGGCATTCGGGGGGTGCGGCGCGGTGTCGATTAACGCAGTTTGGTTTCTTTGTATTCGACGTGCTTGCGAGCAACGGGATCAAATTTTTTGATCAGCATTTTCTCGGGCATGTTGCGCTTGTTTTTGGTGGTCGTGTAGAAATGACCGGTACCGGCAGTGGATTCGAGTTTGATTTTCTCGCGGATGCCTTTAGCCATGGTGTGCTCCTGAGTATGGGTTTGCCGCTGCGGAAATTAGACCGCTTGGCCGCGGGCGCGCAGGTCGGCCAGAACAACGTCGATGCCGTTCTTGTCGATGGTGCGGATGGCGTTGGCCGAAACACGCAGGCGAACCCAGCGGTTTTCGCTTTCGACCCAGAAACGGCGCGATTGCAGGTTAGGCAAGAAGCGACGCTTGGTTTTGTTGTTGGCGTGTGAAACGTTGTTGCCCGTACGTGGGCCTTTGCCGGTAACTTGGCATACGCGTGCCATGGTTCTACCCCTTAAATAATTTGGTGTGCCGCAAGTAGTGCGCTAAAAACAGCTTGCCGCAAAAGTTTTTTTGCGTGCCCTGGCTGCGCTACGTTGCCTATCTTTGCTTACGTGTATAAGCCACAAGCCGCTGTAATTGCAGCTGTAAAGCCATGTATTCTATAACGAAAACATGGGGGTTATCAAGCGGCGCGTCGGGCAAGTGCACCAAAAAGCCACGATAGCACCACAGATATCGTCAGGATTCCTATAAGTGGCAAGGCGGTGTCGGCCTGCCAGTAGCTTATGCTGATGCCTGCAATGGCGCCGCCGATCATCTGTACGGTTCCCATCATGGCCGAGGCCACGCCAAGCCGATGGCCTTGGCCGGACAGGGCCAGGGCAGCCGCGTTGGGGTTGACGAAACCCTGGCTGGCCATGAAGCCCATCAGGCAAAGCATCAGAAGTGGCAGGTTCAGCCAGCCGACCAGCGTCAGCGCCAGCCCCGCCAGGGTTATGGCCGCTACCGCAATCTGAGCAAGCTTAAGCAAGCGTTCAGGCGAGTGACGATCAAGCAGGCGCGCACTAAGCTGCGACGTAAAAATCAGCGAGGCAGCGCCCAGGCCGAATAGAAAGCCGAAGTACTGGGGCGGCACGCCATATATGTTGATTAAAACGCGCGGAGCGCCCGAAATAAAGGTGAAGATACCAGCGCTGCCCAGTCCGCCGGCCAGCGAATAGCAAATAAACTGCCGGTGGCGCAGCAAGCCCCAATAGTTTCTGAAAATACTGGACACCCGCAGTGGAATGACCTTTTCGGGGGGCAGGGTTTCGCGCATCTTGCTTGCAGTGACCACCAGCATTATTACGCCCACCACCGCCATAATGCCGAATATGCCACGCCAGTCTGCAATCAGCAGCACCTGCCCGCCAATAATTGGGCCCAGTATGGGTGTGGCCCCCATGATCAGCAGCAGTATTGAAAGCGCCTTGGCGGCATCGCGGGTGTCGAGGTTGTCGCGCACTACGGCTCGCGGAATCACAATGCCGGCGGCTCCGCCCAAGGCCTGCAAGATGCGCCACAGGGTCAGATGCTCGATGTCAGTGGTAAAGGCGCAACCCACCGAGGCGATGGAAAATATCACCAGCCCCGCCAAAAGCGGCCGCTTGCGTCCGTAGCGGTCGGCCAGGGGGCCATATATTATCTGCGCCGCCGCAAGGCCGATCAAATAGCTTGCCAGGGTGCGCTCGACCTCGCCCTGCGTTGCCCCCAGCCCCTTCACGATAGAAGGAAACGACGGCAGGTACATATCGATGGCCAAAGGGCCGAGCGCCGTCAGGGCGCCCATCAGCAGCAGCCAGCCGGGCAGCTTGCGGGTCAATTGTCTGGAGGGCATGTAAAGCGGGGGCCGGGCGGCCAAGAAACCAAGCCGGTAGTCTAACAGCGATTATGCATGTCGGCCCCAAGCCCCCATATAGATCATGGATTGCCCGATCAGGGGGTGCCGTGGCTAGTGTTTGGTGATAAATTGTCGAGCAGATGGCTTACCCGGGCACCTGTATGAGGACAGGCGGGGCTAGTCAGGAGCGAGAAAGGTTGCACCAGAAAATAATATAAGGGCGTCTCTGTCCGATCGGTATTCGATTTCAGCTAAGCAAGGGGGTTGAGAAAGTGAGTGCTGTCTTATCTTTGGTAGAAAAAAAACTGGCTTCGTTATCGCTTCCCGTGCAGGTGATACTGCCCGGCGGAGATAAAGCAGGGCGAGACGATGCGCGCATTCGTCTTAAGGTCAAGGATAATGCCACGCTGATGCATCTGGCTTCCGGCGAGGCGGGCACCTTGGGCCAAGACTACGTCGAGGGCAAGTTCGAGTTCGACGGGACCATACGCGACCTGATGCAGCTTGCCTCTTCCATGCTGTCCGGTTCGCCTATTGATGGCGCCAAGGGCAATTGGTTCACTGCCCTGAAACGGCACTGGGTCTCTATTTGGCGGCATTCGCAGGCTCGCGATGCCCGGCAGATTCAATTCCATTACGATTTGTCCGACGAGTTCTACCAGCTTTGGCTCGACCCGCGCCGCGTATATTCGTGCGCTTATTATCGCGAGCCCGGCATGAGCGTGGCACAGGCCCAGGAAGCCAAGCTCGATCACATTTGCCGCAAGTTACGACTGCACGAAGGCGAGCGTTTTCTTGACATCGGTGCAGGCTGGGGCGGGCTCTTGCTGTGGGCGGCCGAAAATTACGGCGTCGACGCAACCGGCATCACGCTTTCAAAAAACCAGCACGCCCATGTCAATCGCCTGATCGAAGAAAAAGGCCTGTCGGGCCGGGTGCGCATGACCTTGCTCGACTACCGCGAGCTCGACGAATCACGACCATACGACAAGATCGCCTCAGTGGGCATGTTTGAGCACGTAGGTCGCGCTCAATTGCCCCAGTACTTTTCCAAGCTGCGTCGCCTGTTGCGCCCGGGCGGGCTCATCATGAATCACGGTATCACGGCCGGCGGGGTTTACAACGCCGAAGTCGGTGCCGGCATGGGCGAGTTCATCGAAAAATACATTTTTCCGGGTGGCGAGCTTACGCACATCAGCAATGAGCTGGCCCAGATCGCCGACGCAGGGCTCGAAGAGGTCGACGTCGAAAACCTGCGCCCACACTACGCCCGAACCCTTTGGGCATGGAGCGACGCGCTCGAAGCCCGGCTCGAAGAGGCCCGCAAGACGCTTTCCAGCGAAAGTGGCGAACGCTCGTTGCGCGCTTACCGGCTGTATCTGGCCGGTTGCGCCATGGGTTTTGAGCATGCCTGGATCTCGCTGCATCAGGTGTTGCTGCAGCACAAGCCCGTGTCAGGTCGTTCAGACGAGCTCGACAACCCGGCCGACCTCAGCTACCCGTGGCGGCGCGACTACATCTACAGTTAACGGCCGTGCTCGCGTTCGTGGCGTCGCACCACTCGCCAGTACCACAGATGCTGCAACAGGGCGGCCAGCCCCAGCCCCAGGGCGGCCATCAGCCACATCGAGGCGGCGCCCACGGGCGCACCGGGCATCAAAACGTTCAACACAGGCTGCAGAGCGCCGGCTAGCGGGCCGAAACCCAGCAGCCATCCTCCGATCAGGCCCAGGCCCGTCAAGGCGATGACCTGCATCAGCAGCGGCACGACGGCAATTTTGTATGCCCGCAGCAAATACGAGTTGATGCATTGCATGGCATCGCACAAATGAAAATACGGCAATATTTGCAGCAAGGCGGCCGCCATCGCGGCTACTTGCAGGTCGTCGGTATAAGCGGCCAGTATCAGCGGCTGCCCACTGACCACCAGGGCAACGGTCAGCAAGGCACCCAACAATGAAATAGTCAGCCCGGCCAAACCGGTCTGACGCGCACGGGCCATGTCCTGAGCGCCAATGGCCTGCGCGGTAAGCGAGGCCGATGCAATGCCGATCGACATCGGCAGCATGTAGCACACCGCCATCAGGTTGGCCGTAATCTGGTGGCCGCCGGTGGCGTACATGCCTTCGCGAGCAATCAGCAACGCCATAAACGTAAACGCGCAGACTTCGACCAGGTACGAGCCACCCATGGGAATGCCCAGTCGCAACAGTTCTTTCTGATCGACCCAGCGTGGACGGTACAAACGCAATTCAAACTGGCTGAAGAACTTGTCGTGGCGGATAATCCATAAGCCGGCCGCCAGACTGAACCAACTGGTGATGGCTGTAGAAAGCCCTGCGCCGGCCGCGCCCATGACAGGTGCGCCGAACTTGCCGAAAATAAGCACCCAGTTGAAAAAGGCCTTGACGCCGATGCAGGCCAGGTTAATGGCCATGACGATCTTGGGTCGCGAAACGGCGGTACCCAGGGCGTAAATGGAACGGAACACCAGGGAGGCGGGCAGGGCCAGGATGAGGGCGCGCAAATACCAGGTGACGCCATCGCGCACGGCGGGGTCGATATCGCCCGACAACATTAGCCAGATGTCGGGAAACAGCATGGGTATGGCGCCCAGCACCGATAGCGCCAGAGCCAGCCAGACACCCTGGCTCCAGGCCCGACCTACCTCGAGCAAGCGCTTTCCGCCGTAATGCTGCCCAATGATGGGAATAAGTGCGTGGATCACCCCCATCAGGCCGATGAAAATCGTAATGTAGATGGAAACCGCCAGCGACATGGCTTGCAGCTCGGCGGCCCCGGCGTGACCCGCCATGGCCGTGTCCATGACGCCGAACGCCATGCTTGCCCAAGCGCTGATCAGCACGGGCCAGGCTTGCCGCACCGTCTCTTTGACGTAATGCAGGAAGCCGGGCTTGGGGGCGGAAACGTTCATTGACCGTCGATGCGCAACAGACGGAAGATTTCACGCCTGTCGGCACCGCGCTTGCCTTCCCAAAGCACCTGTATGTTCGGTGAATAATCAGCGGCGCCCGATTGCACTGCGTCTGGAGAGGTTTGTTGCAGTACAAGGGCGCAATCGGCGTCGTAGCTGAACTTGAGATTATCGAACACCAGGAAGGAAGCCCGCTGGCCGGTACCCAGCGCCAGCCCGCGCACGCACTCGCCTTGCCCGCCGTGCACGCGCAGCGCTTGAGCCAATTGGCCCGATACTTCACGATAGCTGCGCACGTAGTCAAGCGCGGGTAGCCACAAGGTGACCAGCAGCAGCCAGGTCAGCACAATACCGCAGGCCGACAGCACGGTGCCCCGCCACAGTGCAGAGGGCTTGGTTTTGAGGCGCCAGTAAATAATGGCGATCCAGGCAAGGGTGCCCAGCGATGCAATGATCACGGCCGGCCAATGTACAAATGCTTCGTAGCCGCGGGTTTGACGAGCGATGTTGTAAGAGATCTGCTCGGGCCAGCCCGCTTGTAAAGCCACCCACCCTAGCCAGACCGTGGCGCAGGTCAGTGAAAAGCACATCACCGCAAACCAGTCCAGCGAATTGACGACGCCTCGGCGCAGTGTGGGTAGCGCAAAGGCCGCCAGCACCGCGCTGGGAACGGCCATAAGACTGTACTCGGGTTCGAATGGGTCGGCCAAGAACAGCAGGATCACGAACGGCCACACTGCGAACATTAGCGGCACCCAGATGTGTGGGGCGAGCAGCCAGGCGCGCCAGCGCCAGACGGCAAGCAGGGCGAACGGCCATGTAGGCCATAAAAACCAAGGCAGGTCGCGCAGCACGCTCAGTACTTCTTGCCATTGGGGCAGACCGAATGCCGTGATGTTCCACAGCCACCAATTATGAACCCAGTAGGTGCTTGCCTGTTGCGCAGGAATCCACCACAGCAGACCCAATGAAACAGCCAGCACGGCGCTGATGATGAGCCAGTGTTTGCTCGGCCACAATGCGCTGCGCGGTATGAATAGGCAGGGTATGGCCAGAATAATGGGCAGGGAGCCGATCCAGCCGCGCGTCAGAAAGGCGGCGGCCAGCGCAAGGCCCAAGGTGATGGCGCCTGATAGGGGGTGATCCAGCATGCGGGCCACGGCATAAAACGCCAGGGCCTGAAAGGCGATCAGCGCCGGCACTTCCGAGGTTTCATGAAGGCGCCAGATAATGCCCACAGTGGCCAGAACCAGCAGCAGAGCGGCGTCGGCGATCATGCGGCCGTAATCGCGCACCGTGGGCTCGCCGCCAAAGGGTAGTGCAAGCGGTTGGGGTTCGGGGCGGCGCCCCAGCAGATAGGTACCGTACCAGACCGAGCTGGTAATAAGGCCGAACCACAACAGGTTGGGCACGCGCGAGGCGATCAGTACTGCATTTAGCGGCGTGGTAAATAACTCGAGCAGGGGGGCGAACAACCAGATGCTGAACGCGCCGACCCACGTTATAAGCGGCCCGTTTTGCGCGTAGGCCAGGTTGCCGATTTGCGGCAACAACCAGGCTTGCCATGACCCATCAAGCGCGGTGATCATGGTGGCCAGGCCTGCAACGTCGTCCGTTTTCCAGGGGTCTCGGTAGAACAGGCCCGCAAAGATATAGACCAGCCCCAGAGCCATCAGAAATAGGCGGGGAAGCTTGGTGGTAGCCGTGGCGGTCAGGCGCGCAGGCGTCGAGCGGGAGTCATGCAAGGCCACAGGAAAGATATTGTTATAAGTGAAGGAACACGGCCATCTTAAAGTAAAAAGGCAGCCCTGAGGCTGCCTTTAAATACCGGCGAATGGGATCAGGAAGCTTTCTTGACCGTGCCGGCGGTACGTGCGAAACGAGCGCGGAATTTCTCGACGCGACCGGTTTCGACGATACGGGTCTGGGCACCGGTATAGAAGGGGTGCGACTCCGAGGTAACTTCGCACTTGAACAGCGGGTACGTTTTGCCATCAAGGTCAATGGTTTCGCGGCTGTTCAGGGTTGAACGCGAAATGAACGTATTGCCCGTTTGCTGGTCAAGGAATACAACGTCGCGGTATTCGGGGTGGATGCCTTCTTTCATGGTAATTTCCTGTGGGGCTTCTTGGTTGCGGGTCGCCGGTCTGAATAGGCCAAAATAAATTTGGCCCGTTGCTGCGCTGTGTATCACTGTGCTGTGTATCACTGCCAGTGGGTACAGGGCTCAGCCACGTATCCAAAGTAACTCGCAATTTTAGCACGCAGACTTTGCGGTTTCAAGTGCCTTATATTTGCCCGCGTTCGGC
The DNA here is from genome assembly GCF_035515275.1 of Pusillimonas sp. GTDB lineage: Bacteria > Pseudomonadota > Gammaproteobacteria > Burkholderiales > Burkholderiaceae_B > Pusillimonas. Next base: position 3,911 of record NZ_DATJBQ010000023.1, on the reverse strand, counting down.
CAACGAAACCGCGCTGTGTGCCGTTACTACAAGGTGGTCAAGCAGCCGGATATCCACCAGCGCCAGGGCATGTTTTAAGTGACGGGTAAGGGCCAGATCGGCCTGGCTTGGTTCCGCTACGCCCGAAGGGTGGTTATGGGCCAGGATCAGGGCAGCGGCGTGGTGTCGCAGGCCGGCGCGCACTACCTCGCGAGGATACACCGAGGCTTGGCTAAGAGTGCCGCGCGCCAGTTCTTCGGTGGCGATCAGTCTGAACTGGTTGTCCAGGTACAGGGCCATGCAGTGTTCGATGCGAAGATGGCCCAGCATGGCCGTGCAGTAACGTTTAACCAACTGGGGTTGATTCAGGTCGATGCCCGCATGCAGTTCTTCGGCCAGGGCGCGTCGGTTCAGTTCATTAATGGCCAGAAGCTCGCAGGTTTTGGCCGGCCCCAGCCCCGGGATGCCCAGCAATTGCTGGGCATCGGCCGACAGCAACCCTCGTAGGCCTTTGAAGCGGTTGATCAGGCCCCGTCCCAGCTCGACCGCATCGCTGCCGCGGGGGCCGGTCCTTAAGATAATGGCAAGTAACTCGGCCGAGGTAAGCACTTGCGCGCCGTGCGCCAGCAGCCGCTCGCGCGGGCGTTCAGTTTCCAGGGAAAGGCGGTCGGAACACATAGGCTCTAAAATAGATGAGATATAGAACTTTGTACGGTGACAGATTTTGACCACGCAAGCCAAACCAGTGAATGCTTTTGTCCGCCCCGATTCCTACCTGACCCTTCATTATCGTATCGAGATCATGGGCGGGCCTGCGGCCGGGTCGGTGTTTGTTGACACCTTCAGCGATCGTCCCGCCACCCTGCAGATGGGCGTGGGCCAATGGGCTCCCGGCATGGAGTCGGTCTTGCTTGACCGCGCGGAAGGCGCCCGTTTTACCGTTGAGCTGTCGGCCGCCCAGGCCTACGGAGACCGCAACCCCGAGCTGCTTCAGCGTGTCAGCCAAGCCATGCTCGATGCTCATACCGAGCCCGACACCCTGTTTCAGCCCGGAGACATTGTCGAGTTTGCCGCCCCCAATGGCGGGCGATATTCGGGCGTGTTCAAAGAGCAGGGCGATGGCTGGGCGCTGTTCGACTTTAATCATCCTTTGGCGGGGGCCGATCTGCGTATCGAGGTCTCGCTGCTCGGAGTGCTGTAATGACCAACCCAACTTCCGCCGTCGACGGCTCCACGCCCGAAATCGTGTTGGCTCAGCCGCGTGGTTTTTGTGCCGGGGTCGATCGCGCCATTGACATTGTCGAGCGTGCGCTCGAGCTTCATGGCGCGCCCATTTATGTTCGCCACGAAATCGTCCATAACCGGTATGTGGTCAGCGACCTTCGCGCCAAAGGGGCGATTTTCATCGATCAGCTCGACCAGGCGCCCAGCGGCGCCATCGTGGTGTTCTCGGCGCATGGGGTTTCCAAAGATGTGCGCGCCGAGGCAGCGCAAATGGGCTTGAAAGTGTTTGATGCCACGTGCCCGTTGGTAACCAAGGTGCACGTCGAAGTGGCAAAAATGCGCGCTGCCGGCCGTGAAATCATCATGATCGGCCACCGCGGCCACCCAGAGGTCGAAGGCACCCTGGGTCAGTCCAAAGAGGGCATGTACCTGGTCGAAACCCCAGAAGATGTGGCCGAGCTTGAGGTCACCGCGCCCGACAATCTGGCGTTTGTCACACAAACCACCTTGTCGGTCGACGACGCCGCCCTGGTGGCCGACGCCTTGCGCGCGCGCTTTCCTAGCATCGTTGAACCCAAGAAAAGCGATATTTGCTATGCCACGCAAAACCGTCAGGACGCCGTCAAGGTTATGGCGCCCGAGTGTGACCTGGTGCTGGTGGTAGGCAGTACCAATAGTTCCAACTCTAATCGCCTGCGCGAAGTGGCTGAACGGCGGGGCGCCCGGGCTCACCTTATCGACGACCCCAGCATGATCAACCCAGCCTGGCTGGCCGACACGCGCCGGGTGGGCGTCACTGCAGGGGCCTCTGCGCCCGAAGTCCTGGTTCAACAGGTGATCGAGCGCCTCAAGCAACTGGGCGCCATATCAGTTCGTACCTTGCCAGGCACCGAAGAAACGGTGTCGTTCCCGCTGCCACGTGAGCTTTCCCGCAAGCGGGTCGACTAATTTAACCTTGCGGCCGCCCTTCACGGGCGGTCAACGCTAGAATATGGCAGCCATGCGCCGGCACCCCGATTTGTCGCACCACAAAAACGGGTCGCCGGCCTTTGCTTGTTATGGACTTAATCAACCTCTGGAATCAGAATGAAAAGAAGCACGGGTGTCTTGACGGCTGTTGCGGTGGCGGTGATCGCCTACGTAGGAACAACATGGTATGTGGGCAAGCAGGCGCAGCAAGCCATTGAGCGGGCGGTAGCGCAGGCCAACGAGCGCATGGCCGACCTGATGCTGACGCAGCCCACCGTGCAGGGCGGGAAACTGACGGTGGCCGAGTATCGCCGACGCGTGTTTTCGGCCGACGTCGTTTACTCGTTGCAACTTCAAGACGAAGCCGGGCAAACACAAGAGTTCCTGCTTAGTGACCGGCTTCAGCACGGGCCGTTTCCCCTTGCAGCCATTTCGGCCGGCGATCTCACACCCATGTTGGCGTTCAGCCGTTCTGCCTTGCTGCCCTCGGCTGCTACGCAGCCCTGGTTCGACAGCCTGAACGGGCAATCTCCAGTTACTGGTGTCACCAAGGTTCGGTTCGGGGGCTCAGCCAGTTCCGACTGGAGCTTCAAGCCGCTGAGCATGGTCAAGAAGGACCAGGTGCTGAAGTTTTCGGGCGGCGCCATGCAGGTCAGCCTCGATAATAATTTTGCCAACAGCCGTGTCACCGGCGCATTCGATGACCTGAGCTACGCGCAGGGTCTTGAAGCAGAACGTATCAGTGTCACCGGCTTCAGCATTCAATACGATGCTTTGCAAGATGGCAACACCAAAAGCATGAGCGCCACGACCCAAGCCACGAACCTGAGCCTGGACTCGTCCGGGCAAGAGGTGCTGGCGTTGAAGGATTTTGTCATGCGCGCCTCCAGCAAGCAGGTGGGCGATCTTGCCGAAGGATCAGTACGCTACGATTTTGGGCAGCTTCGTTCAGACGGTCTGGATCTTGGCAAGTTGACGCTGGGTGCCGCCGCCCGAGATCTGAGCATGCCCGCTTTGACAGCATTGGCCGCCGCATACGACGACCTGAGCGAGCGTCATGGCCCCGACATGGAAACCTGGCAACTATCGCCCCAAGAAGCGACCCAGTTGCAAGAACGGGTTCTGGCTTTGTTGGCCACCGACCCGGTGCTGACGTTCGATCCGATGGTCTGGTCAAACCAGAAAGGTGAAAGTCTGGCCAAGCTGACTGTCGAGCTTACGCGTCCGGCCGTGGATGGTTTCAGTTCGCTCGACGAGTTGTTGCTGAAAATGCTGCGTTCGCTCGATCTTGAAATCAAAGTCGAGAAGGCTATGTTTGTCGAAGCGCTGGGGCGTTTGCAGCCGGATGGGCACACGCCTGATACGGCGGCCCTGTCGGCCGCCATCTATGACAATTACGCAAGTCGTCTGCAAGCGGCCGGCCTGGCATCCGAGACCGACGGCGTGGCCTCGTCCAAGATCGTTTACCGCGACGGTCGGGTGGATGCGAACGGCAAGGTCATGGAGGTGCCTGAATTCATGCAGCGCGCCCTGCTGGTATTCCTGCTGTAACGCTTAGGGCCTGTTAGCGCGCGGAATTATTTATACAAGCCCTGTTGTGCGTTCGGCTCGACGGCTTTGTTCGGCGGTGCTTGGCCACGGGCCGGATCGGCCTGTCCGGCATTTGCTTTATTGCGGCGCGAACCGTGGTCGCGGGCGTATATCCAGGTAAATTCTGCGCCCAGTAAAAATACCAGGGC
>NZ_DATJBQ010000022.1:0-14908 GCF_035515275.1 Pusillimonas sp. | reverse complement strand
GGCCACTTCTCGACTAACGCGTTCATGAGAGTGCTAGCTCGCTGTTGATGACTACGGGGAAACCAGAATACAAACTGGGGCACCAATAATTCATCAAGCAAACATCAAAAATTCATCAATCCGAAGCGAGGGCCTTGTGTCTTTAGGCTGAAGGCAAGCAGCTTGGCGGGGGCGTAATCCGTATTCTGGTGCCGTTCTGATCAGTTTGCGAGACATCGAGCCGCCAACCAAGCCTTTCGGCCATTAACGTGACGACATACAGCCCCAACCCGCTTACAAAACGATCGTCGGAAGCGATTCTTTGCCGCCCCATGAGTATGGCCTGCTCGTCGGCCTTCAGGCCGCCGCCCTGATCTTCGACGTCCACAAACCCGTCGCTGATGGTTACCCGAACCTCGTGCCTGGTATGTTGCACCGCATTCTGGATAAGATTGCGTAAAAGCATGCTTAGCATCGCCGCGTCAGCCTGCACAATAAGGGGGCCAAGCGCACTGAGCTTCACCCGATCGCCGGCGTTATGGCTGACCCTAAGATCTTCAACCACCTTTTGTGCAACCTCTGCTACATCAATAAGCACCTGCGTCGGTTTCCCAGGGTCACGACGCGCTAACTTAAGCAAAATATTGACGTTATTCGTCATTTCATCGCACGACTTTCGCGCGCGCAGCAGCGTGGCCTTGTCCTTTTCATTAAGTTGGCCGCGAGACTCGATAATGTCGAGCGCACCCGACATAACCGCAATAGGCGTTCTTAGCTCATGGCCCGCCAGACTCAACAGCGTTTGTTCTCTGCGAACGTAAGCTTCCAGCTCATCCAGGAAGCGGTTGAACGTCAGCGCAATCGAGTGCAGCTCGGCGTCGTTGTAGTCGAGCTTCAGTCGCGGCATGTTGGGGCCCACGGGTACACTGCTGATCCGCTCGGACAAAAGCTTTAATGGCTTGACGATTCGGCGGCTGCTGAGCACGGCAAGCAACAGGCTTAAGGCAAAAATAGTCAGCGCCATGACCACCAGCGCAATGCTGAACAGAGCCTCGCGTTGTTCAAAATGCGTAATGCTCTTGGCTAAATACAGAACACCGTTTTCTACTTCGTCGATGCGTACCAGGTAAGTATCGCCATCTCTATTTATTTCAGCCGAGTAGTTGCTTGTAAGACCTTGGAATACTTTGGGCAAGAGAATCGGTCGAGGCTCGTTCTTCGGCACAAAAGCCACTGCCAGATCGGGGGTGTCCCATATAAAGGTTTCATCTTTGGCATGATTCATCAGGATGAAATCACGCTCTTGCGCAAACTGCGCATCTAGCAAAGTGTGCTCAAGGTCTTCATTGACCAATAACACGGTCATCACCATGGCAAGTGTCGTTGCCACACTGACCGCGAGTATGGCTCGGTAAACTCGCCGCGAGATCGACGCCAGCTTCATCCGGACACTGTACTAGGTAGAACCAGACGGTAGCCGCGACCATGCATGGTTTTTATCATCGGATAACGGAACGCGTCGTGAAGCGCCTTGCGCAATGAATACACGTGTGTGCGCACGGTGTTCATATCTACTTCTTTTTCGCCCCACACAGTACTCTGGATCTGTGTATACGAAAGAACGCCGGGGTAGGCCTTGATAAGCGCTTCGAATATTCTGGCGGCCGTTCCCGACAGCTCGATTTCGTCGCCCCTGTCGGTGCGAACCGTGAGTGTGGTCGGATCGAAACTGATGCCGGGCACACGCAGCTCGGGCGACCTTGAAAACCCGGCCTTGCGCCGATGCAGCGCTTCTACCCTAAGTTGAAGCTCGCGAAGGTTGAAGGGCTTGACGAGATAGTCGTCGGCACCCACTGAAAAACCTGTTTCTTTGTCGTGTAACTGATCTTTTGAGGTGATGATGATGACCGGCGTCGACGACCGAATGTCATGTCGGATACGTCGGCAAATTTCAAAACCAGAAAGCCCGGGAAGCATTACATCGAGAATAATGACGTCGTATTCGTTGGTCGCAACAAGATGAAGCGCCGTCAGGCCGTCTGATGCGAAATCAAGCACATAGCGGTCTTCATGAAAAAATTCGGACAAATTGGCGGCCAGACCGACATGGTCTTCAACAATAAGCATTCGTATGGAATTTTTCAAGGACATGCCGGTCGTTAGTGGGTAAGACGCAGGTAATGTCGGTGCCGCTCGTATTGGTCCAGGACATCGCCAATGATCTGGTCGCGGCTCCAGCCCATAATGTCGTAGTCCTGGCCGCCTTCACCCAAGTGAACCTCTGCACGGTAATAGCGAGACTCTTCGTCGTCTGCCAGCTCTTCGGGTGTCAGGCTGGGGCGTTTCACTTCTATGCTGTGAACGCTGTACGAAAAATCCAGCTTGTCGCCATGAGGCACCACCAGGGTAAGGGGGGCCCCATCACTTTCTTCGATCCGCGCCTCGTACCCCTGCTTGCGCAGCTCTTCGCTGACCTCAGTCATGGCCACACGCACAATTTCATTGATAAAGCGTTCGACATGTCGGCGACGGGGCATTAAAACCATATTGCGAAGGCGTTCCTGCCACGTTTCGGAAGCTACGCTGGCCGAGCCACGGCTAAGTCGGCGAGAGCGCAAATTGCGCTTCATCAGGTCAAGTCGCAGTGCCTTGAACAGCCCCCAGATTGCTATGAGCAAAATTATCGAAAACGGCAAGGCGGTGGCGATGGTGGCCGTTTGCAACGCGGCAAGACCGTCGGCAAGCAGCAATACAATTGCCGCCGCCCCCATCACTACCGACCAAAAAATTCGCTGCCACACCGGTGGGTTCTCGACGCCGCCCGCCGCAAGCTGGTCGACAACCAGCGCCCCGCTGTCGGCCGAAGTAACAAAAAAGACCAGCACCATGGCAACGGCCAGGGTGCTCATTACCGTCGACCACGGCAGTTTTTCTAAAAACACGAACAGCGCCATGGTTTCATCGGCGCTTACCGTATCAGCCAGGTCGCTCATTCCTTGCGCCAGAATCATATGAATGGCGGTGTCTCCGAATACGGTCATCCACATAAAAGTGAACCCCGTGGGCATCAGCAGAACCCCACCCACGAACTGGCGAATCGTGCGCCCGCGCGAAATGCGGGCAATGAACACCCCCACAAACGGCGACCAGGAGATCCACCACCCCCAGTAAAAAACTGTCCATCCGCCGATCCAGTCGCTAGGTTCGTAAGCGTACAGATTGAAGGTGCGGGAGACGATGCCAGAAAGGTATACCCCGGTATTTTCGATGAAGGTCTGCAGCAAGAACACGGTCGGACCGACGAACATGACAAACAGCATCAGCAAAATAGCCAACACCATATTAAGTTCGGACAAGATCTTGATGCCCTTGTTGACGCCGCTGGCGGCTGACAAGGTGGCAAGGCTGACGGCCAGAATAATAAGTATGACCTGAACGCCTTCGCCAACCGGAACACCAAAAAGGTAATTCAGGCCGGTGTTGATCTGTGACACGCCCACGCCCAACGAAGTAGCCACGCCAAACACGGTGCCGATAATGGCGAAAATATCTACCGCGTGCCCGATCGGCCCGTAGATTCGGTCGCCCAGCATGGGATACAGCGCAGAACGCAAAGTAAGCGGCAGGCCTTGGCGAAAGCTGAAGTACGCCAGAATGAGGGCCACAATGGCGTAGATGGCCCAGGCATGCAGGCCCCAATGAAAAAACGTAATGCCCAGGGCCTGGCGCGCCGCGGCGGCGGTGCCGCCTTCGCCCGTGGGGGGGTCTAGAAAGTGCATGACCGGTTCGGCCACGCCGAAGAACATCAGCCCTATACCCATGCCCGCAGCAAAAAGCATGGAGTACCACGCAGGGTCGCGGTAGTCGGGCTCGCTATGGTCGGGGCCCAGCTTGATTTCACCGAAGCGGCTTAGGGCGGCATACAGCGTGGCGATAAGAATAATCGCAACCGTAAGCATATAAAACCAGCTTACGTTCTGGAAGATCCAGTTTTGTACCGAACTGAACAAGCGCTGCAAAGTATCGGGCATGGCCGCAGCGAAAATCACCAGCCCCAAGATAAACGCAGCCGATGTAAAAAACACGGGCGGGTTGATCTCTAACCTTGGTTTCTGGTTCATGGCGTAAATGCGCTCAGGTCATTCGGCCCGGCCCTAAGGGCCGGCGGCTAACCGTATTATCTGCCACTTCGGCCCGCTTGCGTTCAAGTTGCGGTAAACAATAAGTGGAACAGGACGTAACTGTAGGTGAAGGCCAAAACCAGGGAGCCAGCCCATGATTCGAGTCGATGCCGCCATACCGCCCGCAAGTCACCCCACGCCAGGTTCGGCTGAGCAGCGTCCAATGGCGGCCGTAGCCGGTACCCGCGCGCTTCAAGGCGATGCGCAGGCAGGCCCGAAGGACGAGCACCTGGCGAAAATGAAAGAGGCTGCCGACGCGCTGGCCCAGAAAGCCGGTCGGAAAAGTGTGTTCGTTGACCTTTCGGGGGCCGGCAAGGTCATGGCCATGGGTGTCGGCCCGGCCGGGCGTGCCAAGTCAAATGCGGACATCGATGAATCTGATCTGCCCGATTCGGTCAAAGCCTTGCTAAAACGCATTCGCGAGCTTCGCGAAGAGCTTCGCGAAAGGCAGGCCGAGCTGCGGGACGCCATGGCCGACACCAAGATGCGGCCCGACCAGCGCAAGACGAAAGTTGCCCTGTTGCAGGCGCAAATCATGGCGCTCAGCGCGGCCCTGGTAGGCGCCTCGACTGCCCTGGGCAAGCTGACGCGTGAACTGAAGCTGTCGCAAGAACAATCCATGGACGCCGGCAGACTGATGCTGACTTAGTCCCTGGCTACTTGCCGGATGCCCCTTGCAACGTAAGGTGGCATCGCAACGCCGCGCACAGGAATTGGCGATAATGTCCTGTGACATCAAATGAATAAGATTATGCTGAACATCGTGGAAAGCGAGGGAGTGCGCACCTTGCATTTTGGCTCGCCGGTCGTACAAGGCGCCATGCGCATCGACCAGCCCACTAACATTGAGTTGGAATATGTGCAGCAGATGATGATGTGGCTGCTGTTTCGCGAAAATGCGGACCATGTTGTGCAGCTTGGCCTGGGCGCCGCGGCGCTCACCAAGTTCTGCCACCACCGGCTGGCGCCGGCAAAGGTCACGGCGGTCGAGCTGAACCCCGGTGTCATCGATATTTGTCGCAGCCACTTTGAATTGCCGCCCGACGATGATCGGCTTCGCGTTCTGAATATGGACGCCCTGGATTACGTCAGCGATTTTTCCCGCCGCCGGTCCATCGACATTTTGCAGGTTGATTTGTATGACGCCCAAGCAAAAGAGCCACTGCTAAGCACCGATGCCTTCTATGCCGCCTGCGCCAATTGCCTTACATACAAGGGCATGATGACCATTAACTTGTATTGTGACTGGCCTGAACATCTGAACCACATTCAAATGATGGAAAAATCGTTTGAGGCGGTAGCGTGGTTGCCGGAAGTGCACGACGGCAATATGGTGGCCATTGCATTCAAGCAGGCGCCCTCTGTTGATTTTGAAGCGCTGTATGCGCGGGCGACAGAAATACATGCCACGCTGGGGCTGCCGGCAGAAACGTGGGTCGACGGCCTGCACGGCTGGATGAGCCACGGCATGGAAAACCAGTGAAGCCAGCCATGCACCCAGAGCGTTAACGCCGTAACGTTAGGTGCATTGACCGTACTACGCTTAAGCCTTGTAATTACTGGGCGGTATAGCCACCGTCAATCACCAGCTCGGTGCCGGTAACAAACTTTGATTCATCAGACGCCAAATAAAGAATGCCGTAGGCAACGTCGTCGGGCTCGCCAAGGTGGCCAACGGGGTGCAGGTCAACCAAAGACTGGTACTTTTCGGTACCCTTGCCTTGGGTAACGGCCTCGACCATTGGGGTCCAGATATAGCCCGGGTGCACCGAGTTAATGCGTATGCCGTATTTCTGGCGCGCGCAATGCAAGGCGGCCGACTTGGTAAAGATGCGAACGCCGCCCTTGCTGGCGTTGTAAGCGGCCAGGTTGGGGTCGCCCACCAGCCCTTCAATCGACGACAAATTAATAATCGAGCCCCCACCGCTTTTACGCATAGCCTCGATTCCGTATTTGGTGCCCAGGAACACGCCGTCCAGGTTCACGCTTTGGGTCTTGCGCCAGTCTTCCAGGGAGGTGTCTTCGACGCTGCCTAAAAAACCGATGCCGGCGTTGTTGACCAAAATGTCGAGCCGGCCGAACGTGTCGAGCGCTGCTTTGATAGCGGCTTTCCACTGCGCTTCGCTACTGGCGTCATGCTGCACGAAAATGGCGTTGGCGCCAATGCTTTGTGCGGTCTTCTGCCCTTCTTCCACGTTTACGTCGGTAACCACCACCTTGGCGCCTTCGCGGGCCAGCATTTGCGCCGCGGCTTTACCCAGCCCCAACGCTCCGCCCGTTACCAAAGCCACCTTTCCTGTTACGCGCCCCATGTGCGTCTCCGTAAGATCACTATTCTAAAAAATCCCTACAGCAACCATCGGCCTTCAAAGAGTGATTCGCTTCGAAGCTTGGTTCCTATCGAACTCGGTACCTATCGTAACCCCGCTTTGCCTCATCGGTGGCATATTTTCCGCAGGCATTCTGGCTGAAACCGTGCAGCCGGATGCACACCATTTTTTCCACCCGGACGCGGCGCCCGGCAACAATAGGCACTAGAATTGACACTAATGCTCACCCCCCCCCCCCACCATGGAGACAGCGATGAAAATTCAAGCAGCGGTCACTCATACCCAGGGTCAATCGTTTTCAATTGAAGAGGTCTCTCTTTCGGGGCTCCAGGCAAATGAGGTGCTGGTCAAGATCGTGGCCACGGGTGTGTGCCATACCGACGCTGTAGGGCGCGACCTGGGCGTATCTCCCTACCCCATTGTGCTGGGTCACGAGGGCGCCGGCATAATCGAAAAGGTGGGTGAAAACGTAACCCGACTGGCGCCGGGCGACCACGTGGTCATGTCGTTTGCCCATTGCGGCCAGTGCAGCAGTTGCCTGACCGGGCACCCCACCGTGTGCGAAATTTTCAATGACCTGAATTTCGGCGGGCGCATGGACGATCACACCTGCCGTCTGCACCAAGGCGACACCGACATACACACGTTCTTCGGACAATCGTCGTTTGGCACGCATGCCATTGCGCACGAACGCAACGTGGTCAAGGTCGACAAAGACGTTGATCTGGCGCTGCTGGGGCCGCTGGGCTGCGGCATTCAAACCGGCGCCGGCACCGTGCTTAATCGTCTCAAGCCGCAGTTCGGAGCGTCGATTGCCGTATACGGCTGCGGAGCAGTTGGGCTCAGCGCCATTATGGCGGCGAAAATTGCCGGATGTCCGCAAATTGTTGCAGTCGACATACACGACAACCGCCTGGAGCTCGCGCGCGAACTGGGCGCCACGCATGCGCTCAATGGCAAGAACGTCGACGTTGTGAAGGAGATCAAGGCCGCTTCCGGTGGCGGCACACATTATGCCGTCGAGACCACCGGTGCGCCCCCCGTTGTGCGCCAATGCCTGAACGCACTGCGCCCGCTGGGGCAAGCGGCCATTGTCGGTGTCACCCCTGAAATGACCATCGATGTGCATAACGACCTGATGGCCGAAGGCAAAAGCATGATCGGCGTCATCGAAGGCGATTCCGTACCACGGGTGTTTATTCCCCAACTGGTCGAGTTCTACAAACAAGGCAAGTTCCCGTTCGACAAACTGATCAAATTTTACGAGTTCAGCCAGATCAACCAAGCCTTTGAAGACTCTGCTTCCGGCTTAACGGTAAAGCCGGTTTTGAAGCTAACCTGACACAAACTTTGATCCACCGGAGGCACGCATGAAGATTCTACAAGTCGACTTTCCCACCCCCGGCCCGTTCGGCGCAGAAATGAGCGAAATGATGCAGGGGCTGGCGCAAAGCATTGCCAATGAACCCGGTCTGGTCTGGAAGCTCTGGACCGAAAACGCCGAAACCGGCGAGGCCGGCGGCATTTACTGCTTCGAAAACCTTGAAACACTTAACGCCTATAAAGACATGCACACCGCCCGCCTTACCGGCATGGGGGTAACAGGGCTGCGTTTCAAGATTTTTGACGCCAATATTCCGCTGTCGAAAATTGACCGCTTCCCGGGGCTATAAGCGGGTGTAATCCAGCGATCCGCTCAGGGGCCTAAAGTGTCGAAGGCACGCGAAGTGTATAGGCTTTGACAGCCGGCTAAGGCAGCACCCGGCCCCGCAGCTTTTTAACCTCTGACCGGGCCGACTTACCTTCACGCCGTTTGCGCTTTGACCCCAATGTGGGGCGGGTGGGCCGGCGCGGCTTGGCAGGTTGCGACACACTGGCGACCAGCTCTTGCAACCGTCCTACAGCCTCTAGCTTGTTCTTTTCCTGGCTGCGGCTGCTTTGAGCCTTGATCACCACCACACCCTCATCGGTAATGCGCTGGTCGCGCAGTGCCAACAAGCGCTGTTTGATCTCGTCGGGCAAGGTCGAATCGGGAATGGAGAAACGCAAGTGAATGGCGCTGGACACCTTGTTCACGTTCTGGCCGCCTGAGCCCTGGGCCCGAATAGCGCTAAACACTAACTCATCGGTAGAGACAATATACCGGGTCACCATCAGGGCTCCTGACCCACCTGTGCGTAATCACTGGAGGGCAAAGGGCCAGGTATGCGCATGGCGTGGTTTCGGTGAAAAACCTCGGGCCCCATGGCCTGTATCTGCTGCTGCACCAGCACATGAAACGGCCTGAGCAATGGCTGAAAATTACCCTGAGGTTCCAGCAACGACAAAGCACGAACAACGGCCTCGATCGTGGAGACTGCCGCGGGTTCGCGCGCCTTGCGAACACGATACTCGGAAGCTGCGCCAAGCGGAAGCGTAAGGCGGGGCAAACTGCCCAATACCGGGTTGGCCCGAATAATTTTACGCGCCATGCGCCAAGTACCGTCGGGCACCACCAGCAAGGGCGGCTCGGTGGTCTGGCCGTCGGCCGCTACCCGCACAGGCGCCAGGGCGTGTTCACTTGCCGGAAACAGCAGTATCGGGTTGGCAGCCGAAGCAAGCAGGTCGTTTAGTTGAGGAAACCATTCACCCACGAGCAGCTCGGCATTCTTCAACCCCAGCACGGCCAGCCTGGCGGTGTTCAAGGGGTGTCTTGCTTCGTCGGTATGCTGCAGTATCAATACGCGGCTACGATTGGGCACAACGGTAATATGGCTGCACAGGCAGTGCGATTCCGGGCGCAGGCAGCGTGCACAACGCACACGCGACGGTTTAACAATTTGGGGCATAGCCAGAGTTTACGAAACCTGCCGACACCGCACCAGCCGGTACACTTCAGCAACATTAATCCTTACCACTCTACGCTCCGTAAACATGAAGAAGAAACGCCCGTCTTGCGTGCAAACGCAGTGCCCTTGCGGCAGCACTGTCAACTATGACGCCTGCTGCGGCCGCTGGCACCATGGCCCCCTGCGCCTGATGGCCCCAGACGCTGCGGCACTGATGCGGTCGCGTTACACCGCGTTCGTGCTGGACGAACTGGACTACCTGCTGGATACCTGGCATCCCAGCACTCGCCCTGCCGCGCTTGATAAGAACGAGCCCGGCACTCAGTGGCTGGGCCTTGAAGTGCGCGGCCACTGGCAGAATGACCAGAACCACGCCACCGTAGAGTTCGTAGCCAGATCGCGCCATAATGGACGCGCGCTGCGCCTGCATGAAACGAGCCGGTTCGTGCGCGAAGACGGAATATGGCTTTATCTTGACGGCGAGTTCTAAATTGCCGACCAGAACACAATAATCAGGAGACCTGGCATGACCTTGCCCGTAGTCAATGTCTATGTACTGGGCGGCACCATAACCATGGCGCCCGGCGCCGATGGAATCACACCGACACTTACCGGCGCTGACCTTACATCCGGCGTGCCCGGCCTGGCGCAACTGGCCCGTCTGAATGTACATACGCCGTTTCTCAAGCCCGGCGCCTCGCTGGCCATGGCTGAAATCGCACAGGTGGCTAAAGACATTGCTGCTGACACGCAGGCTCATGGCTTTGTGGTCGTACAAGGTACTGACACCATCGACGAAACCAGTTTCCTGTTGCAACTGCTGCATCGCGGTCAAGCTCCGTTGGTGGTTACCGGCGCCATGCGTGGAGCGGCGGCGCCGAGTGCCGACGGCCCGGCCAACCTCACAGCAGCCGTCGCCACCGCAGTCGGTCACAACGCACGGGGCCAGGGTGTACTGGTTGTGCTGAACGATGAAATCCACCACGCGGCTGCCGTCGAAAAAATGCACAAGGGGCTGACCAGCTCATTCCAGTCGCCCAACGGCGGGCCGCTGGGTTATTTCATGGAAGGCACAGCACGCATGGTTCGCACACTGGGCACCTCGGGCCTGCCTCATTTTACGCCCGCGCGCTTTGGCAAGGTCGCACTGCTCAAGGTCAGCCTCGATGACGACACCGACCTGCTTTCCGCCCTTCCCGGCTTAGGCTACGAAGGCGTCGTCATCGAAGCGATGGGTGTCGGACACACGCCCGAAAAATGGGCATCCGCCTTAGAAGCGACGGCACAAAAAATGCCGGTGGTGCTGGCTTCGCGAGTGGTCGGCGGGCCCATCTTCAGAAGCACCTACGGCTTCCCGGGATCGGAAATTGACCTGCTCAAGCGCGGCCTTATTCCGGCCGGCTGGCTTTCTGCGCACAAGGCGCGTTTGTTGCTGTCGGTGGCCATTGGTTCAGACCTTAAGCCCCAAGAGATCAAGGCGGCTTTCGAGGCTTTCGATCAGTAGCGCCACGCAAGGCGGCTTTTTTCAGTCTCTCAGCGGCTGAGCCTCATCGTTCCAGTCCGGCTTTGCAGAAAACCGTGACAACGCCGTTTCGACGTCAATACCAAAAGGCGCCAGCCGGCCGGACAGCGCCTGCGCGTTTTGCTCCAGTATGGTGTGGGGCGGCAAGCCCCCCGGCATGGCAATAATGACGCGGTTGCCGTCGAGACGGCTACGCAGGTTAAAGAAAGCACCAAATACGGCTGCATAAGTGGCCGACTCGCGCTCGTACATGTCGCTACGGGCAAAAGAGTTCGCAACCAGTGCGCCTTCAGGGGCAAGAATGGCTTTGACCTGCTGCAGAAACTCCACCGTCAGCAAGTGGGCGGGAATATAGTCGACATCGAATGCATCGAGCATGATCAGGTCGTAGCTTGCGCCGCTACGGCCGGCCTGCTCGACAAACTCGCGACCGTCTTGCACGAACACCCGCTGCCGGGGCCCCGGCCTGTAGCCAAAGAATGTTTGCGCCACCTGCACGACCGCCGGGTCGATTTCGACGCTGTCTATCACTGCGTGGGGCAATATTCCGGCCAAAGCGGTGGGCAAGGTGCCTCCGCCCAAGCCGATAACCAGCACGCTATTGGGTGCCGGCACCGCAAACAAGGCGCTGGTCATCATTCGGGTGTACTCGAACACCATTTTGTCGGGGTCGCTTAACCGAAAGCAGGTTTGGCGGCCGGCATCGTCGATGGTGTTGAAGCTCATGCAGCGCTCACCATTGTGATCAAACACCACGACAGGGGCGAACTGCGACGGCTCTTCGTGTATTAGGCGCGGGCCGGCTACCATTGGCGCGCCACCCAGACCCAAGGCAGCTAAAGCACCCGCAGCAAGAGCGACCGCTGCGATCAGGACAACCCAGACCCGGCGACTGAACCCATGGCTCATGCGAATGTCCTTTGGCCGTGCAAACAGTTATCCATATAAAAAACAACCTGGTGATTTCTTCGATCTCATGCTTTCGATGGTAGCGCTGTTTCCCGCTGAGCGTAAGCGGCTTGCCATGGCAGGCTCCAGCAAAATCGGCCCTATACTTTGAACTTCAAAACTTTCCATATTTCGTTCATGCTTGACGTCTTTTTTCCCTTCGCAGGGGGTTTGGGCCTTTTTCTCATCGGCATGACGCTGTTGTCGGAGGGTCTGGTGGCTTTCGCCGGCGGTTCGCTGCCTCGCGTGCTATTGGCATTTACGGGGCGTCCGCTACGGGCGTTTGCCTCAGGGGCTCTAATTACAGCACTGGCGCAATCATCAACAGCCACCACCGTTACGCTGATCGGCTTTGTCAGTGCCGGCTTGATTACCTACACACAAGCCATCGGTGTCGTTATTGGGGCCAGCGTGGGTAATACGGCTACCGGCTGGATCGTATCCGGCCTGGGCCTGAAGATCAGTCTGGGTTTTTACACGCTGCCGCTTATCGGTATTGGCGCCCTGCTGAAACTGTTGTCCAAAGGCCAGGTCGCCGAGGTGGGCCGCGCCCTGGCAGGGTTCGGCATGCTGTTTCTGGGGCTGAGCACCCTGCAGGAAGGCATGCAGGGCATAGCGGCCATGTTCAGTCTGGCCCACCTTCCCACAGGCGGCGTCGGGGCCTATGCGCTGGTCGTCGTGATTGGCCTGGTGCTGACGGCCGTATTGCAGTCTTCAAGCGCGGCCATCGCCATGACACTTACCGCACTTGACGCCGGCGCCATCAATTTTGCCCAAGCCGCCGCCGTGGTGGTGGGGGCGTCTATCGGCACCACACTGACCGGCGTGCTGGTGTCCATCGGGGGCACGGTCTATGCCAAGCGCACGGCTATTGCTTATATTTTGTTCAACGTGGCGGCGGGCGTCATCGCGCTATTGCTGCTGCCGCTGTTCCTGCATCTGGTCGCAGCCGCAACCGGCTATGTAAACGCCGAGCCCGGGGCCATTGCGCTGGCAGCCTTTCATACATTGTTCATGGCCCTGGCCGCCGCCCTGTTCCTGCCCTTCATCAACCACTTCGCCAGGCTGGTAAAGCGGCTGGTTCCCGAACGAACCACCCGAGTCGAGCACCATCTGGATGCCAGCCTGCTAAGCCTTCCCACCGTGGCGCTCGAGGCTTCGCAAAGAATGCTCGAAGGCATCGCGAATCAGCTTTTTGACCTATACGAACAGATGCTGAGCTCGTCTGCGCCGCCCGCCACACGCGACACGCTCACACGCATCGATGCCCTGCTGGACGAAGCTTACGAGTTCGTGGCTCGTATCCAGATGCCCGCCGACGACGACGCCATGAACGAGCAGCGCAGCGCTCAATTGCATGCCACAGACCACCTGCTGCGACTCAGCAACCGATTGCGCCAGGTGCTGAACAACGGCGCCGATTTCGGCAACAGCCTGTACGAAGACGCTGTGAATCAGGCAAGCCTCATGCTTGCCCTGGCCCGAAAAGGCTTGAACGGAGAAGCCTCGAGTGATTGGCTGGAACAGGTCGAAGCCGGGGCGGCATCGCTTAACCAACTGATGCAGCGCGTACGCTTGGGCCTGCTGGGCGGGAACAACAACGGCAACAACACCCCACCCCCCTTGCGCATCACCGACGTCTACCGTTGGTTCGAGCGCGCGGGCAACCATATATGGCGGGTAAGCCATTATCTTGCACTGGCCGAAAGCTGCACGAAGGACAAGCAGCGCGACGCCACGAAAACAGACCCTGACAAGCCCTGACCCGCCACACGGCGTCACGCACGGTGGCATGGCCAAGAATGAACGGGAGCTCTAGCCCTTGACTGTTACAGTCGTGCTGCCGGTTACCACGGCGCCGCTGTCATCGGTCCAGGTCATGTTCAACCGGCCCGACTTGGTCGCCACGAACGTAAATTCAATATAGGGATTTTGGGAAATTGCGGTTTCGGGTTGCCACTCGAATAACAGGTCGTCGTTCAGTCGAGCCTGAAATTCAGAGACGATATTGCGCGCGACAGGCTTGCCGTCGGCCCCAGCGCGCAGGCCGGTTTCCATACGGTGTTCAATCAGGGCGCGTACGCGCACGAGTTCGCCCTGATCGGGCGTGGCGTTGCTGATCCAGATACGTGGTTGACTCATTTTTGACCTTACATCCCACAGCCGCCGGCCGTGACGGTGATGTGCTGACGTGCTGCCAGGACCCGGCCGTCGCTCATGCGAGCCAGGGCCTGTACGGCCTGGGTTTCGATAAGGCGCAAGCGCACGGCAACTTCTGCCGAGCCCGCCAACGGCGTGAACTTGAAACGACACGCCAGCGGACGAGGGTTGCCCTCGGCCAGAATGATGATTTCTTTGCAGTACGACTGCGGGGTCATGGGCAGGTCGACGCGCACCTTGACAGGCACGGATGCCGGGTTGTCGCCCAGCACCGGCATGTCAAGGGTAATTCCTTGAGCCAGTGGCTTGGCACCGTCAAGAAACGCGTCGACAATTGCCTGCACCTGGGCGGGGTCGGCGGCCTGGAGCGGTGCCTGGGTTTGTGCTCGCCCAGCCATGGGCAGCAGGACAATGCCAAGCCCCATTGCGGCGCCCTCGAGCAACTGGCGCCGCTTGGTTGAAACTTGTCGGGACATATTAAAGAAAGTCATTAAAACGGGTTTTGATCCATTCAAAGTCTTTGGCAACCAGATCGGCCGAACGTACGTCCATGTCGATTTGGGTTTGCAAGACCTTGCCGTTGGGGTCGAGCGCATACTCGAAGACAACCGAGATTTCTTCTTGAGGGTCGCCATTGACCATCATGTAGCAAAGGTTGTCGGGCAATACCGCTACGACCTCTTTGCCCGCCACGCGTTCGGCAATGTTCTGCGCCACAATCTTGCCGACGGCATGGGCCACGTGGGCGCTTTTGGGGTAATGGCCAAACTGGTCGGAAATGAACCCCATTGCGTCGCCAACCACATAAACGTCTTGGTCGGCGTTGGCAGTAAACAGGCGCGGATGGATGTCGGCCCAGCCGGTAGGCTTGCCGTCGGCACCCTTACCGATAAGGTCGGCGTACCAGATCATGTCAGCGGCCTGGTGCGGGGGCATCAGCACGGCATCGTCGAAGTCGAA
>NZ_DATJBQ010000021.1:0-2090 GCF_035515275.1 Pusillimonas sp. | reverse complement strand
AAATGGTGCTGCCCGGCGACAACGTGTCGATGGAAGTCAAGCTCATTGCCCCCATCGCCATGGAAGAAGGCCTGCGTTTCGCCATTCGCGAAGGCGGCCGTACCGTGGGCGCCGGTGTCGTAGCTAAAATCACCAAGTAAGCCTTGCACTCAGGCGGGAAGAATTCTTCCCGCCGATTTCGTTCTTTAGGAAACACCATGAAAAACCAGAAAATCCGCATTCGTCTGAAAGCGTTCGACTACAAGCTGATCGATCAGTCGGCAGCTGAAATCGTTGACACCGCCAAGCGCACCGGCGCCGTGGTTCGTGGCCCTGTGCCACTGCCCACCCGCATTCGCCGCTACGACGTCCTGAGCTCGCCTCACGTCAACAAGACCGCACGCGATCAATTCGAAATGCGTACGCACCAGCGTCTTATGGACATCGTCGACCCTACCGACAAAACCGTGGACGCATTGATGCGCCTGGATTTGCCCGCCGGTGTCGACGTCGAAATCGCACTGCAGTAATCGTTGTAGTCAGTATTGCTTGGTCAAGCTGCTATGCAGCGAAGCCGGCCGACAAAGCCCTCTTCGGAGGGCTTTGTCGCGTCTAAAAAGGGAACCGCGCCATGACGCTGGCCTTCATCAATGATCCGTTGTTCTACATGGTGGCCGTGCCTGCTGTCTTGATTGTGGGTATCGGCAAGGGCGGGTTTGCCGGAGGGCTGGGCATTCTGGCGGTGCCCATGCTTGCTCTGGTGTCTTCGCCTATTCAGGCGGCGGGCATTATGTTGCCGATACTGTGCGTCATGGATGTCACGGGTGTGCGTGCGTGGTTGCGCCGCTGGGATCGGGCCCTGATGGTGCGCTTGCTGCCCCCGGCCGTACTGGGCATTTTGGTGGGGGCACTTACTTTCCGCTACGTCAGCGATGCTTTTCTTGAGGTACTGATAGGCGCGATGGCATTGGTATTTTCGTTGCGGTACTGGTTGGGCGGCCGTGTGCGCCTGGCCCCGAGCCTGCCAGACAAGCCGGCATACTGGTTGTGGTCGGGGCTGTCGGGCTATACCAGTTTTGTCGCCCACGCGGGCGGGCCGCCACTGATGATCTATCTTCTGCCCAAGAACATGGACAAGAGCCTGTTCGTTGGTACGGTCACTATCTATTTTGCCGTGGTCAACTATGTAAAACTGATTCCTTATTCGATACTGGGTCAGTTGAACGCCGAGAACCTGGGCACATCACTGCTGCTGGCCCCCGTTGCAGTCATCGGCGTCAAGCTGGGTGTGTGGATGCATGATCGGGTCAACGCGGTTCTGTTCAATCGCTTAATGTATCTGTTCCTGTTCTTTACCGGGGCAAAGCTCCTTTGGGATGGTCTGGGGACGTTGGCTTAACGGGTTGCGCCATTAAAATAGATGCCGGTATCCAATGCTGAACGAGCTGCGTTTGGTATTGGGCTCGGCGTTATTCGGATCGTTGAAATCAGCCACCGAAATACCCCGTACCCGGGCATGATCGGCTTCGGCATAAATAAAGGTTCGTTTCGACAAGGCGTACTGCGCGCGCACCGCAAAGGCGTTACGATGCCCACTGCCGTTGGCTTTGCTTCGGTTGTAATACACCGAACCGAACAGTGTCGTTCGAGGGCTGACCGGGTGCACAACGCCCAAAGAGTAAAGCTGGTCTTTTTTGTCGAGGCCGCCTTGCGCCCGAGACTGCAAAGTATAGGCGTGTACAGAGGTGCCGCTGTTAAAGGTGTATCGCAGCGCCAGCAGCGAGGCCCTTAGTTCGGTGTCGGCGGTATGGTCGGTTTCGTGGGCCAGCGCAATGTCCAGCCCCCCCACCGGCACAATTGCCATGACGCTGTGCGAATTTTTTACGCCTCGCTCATTGGTCTGGTACATAAAGCCGACTTCAATCTGATTGACTCTGCCCAGATACCGTATGGCGTTGTCGCGGCGCAGTGTGTACTGGGTGCCCGAATACCAGCCCAATTCGGCGTAGTTGCTAACCCATAAGGCATCGTAAGCGCGCATCGACAAAATGTCGTGAATCAGTGTGTAGTGACGGCCGGCGCTTACACGGCCCCAACTGCCGCCCAGGCCT
>NZ_DATJBQ010000020.1:0-19489 GCF_035515275.1 Pusillimonas sp. | reverse complement strand
GGATCCGTCGTGCTCGAACACAATGGGCTGATCCGCCTCGACCTCGATCATTCTGCCCTCGTCATGCAAGGCCTCCTCGTGAAGCCGACGCAGGCTGCACTCTACCCGCACGCCGTTACCACACTCCAGCCCCATGGCATTGAGCAACGCCTCAAGGGTTTCATCCGCCACCGCACGACAGCGACCGTGTACGTCTTTCCATGCGGCGGCCAAACCGACCGCCTGAGCCAGACGATGCAGCGGTGAGTCAGGCGACGAGCTCATGCTGACCCTCCGAAGGCGTCTCTAGCAGGGCAATGACGCAATGGCCGGGAAGGCAGCCTTTGCTGCGCAGAGCGTCAATGTCGTCGCCTTCCAGGCCTGGACCCTGAAAAATAATGTCCTGCACCAAGAGCTGTGACAGCTCGGCGCATACTACGCCTTGCTCGTCCAGATTGCAGAACAGTGTCAGGCGCTTGCCGTTGCCCAACTGCCAGGCGGCACGAACCGCAAGCGGACCTAGTACTTGTGCATCAAGGCTTCGCGTACCTGCAAGACCCGGCACAAGCTGATCACGACGCAAGTCAAGCAAATGGGAGTACCAGCGTCGCCATTGCGTCGCCGCTTCAAGAGTGGCGTCAAAATTTACGTTGGAGCGACTCCAGGTTTCCGGCGCATTGGGATCGGGAATGGAGTTGCGCGAGCCTTCCTCGGTAAATGCAGAAAAACTTGCGAACTCTTTGCGACGCCCATCACGCACCGCGCGGGCCAGGTCGGGTTTGGAATGACTTGTAAAGTATAAGAATGGCGCCTTGCTGCCCAGCTCTTCGCCCATGAAGATCAAAGGTATTTGCGGAACAAGCAGCTGCAGCGCCACCGCAGCGCGCAAGGCCGTGTCAGGCACCTCCAGTTGGGTCAGGCGCTCACCGAATGCCCGGTTTCCGATCTGGTCATGGTTCTGCAAAAACAACACGAAGTAATCCGGCGACAGGCCGATTGTAGGCTCACCCCGTATCGCTCCCCGGCTTGGGTCCGGCTGACCCTGATACACAAACCCTTCAGAAAGCACCCGGGCAAGCAGTGCGGCCGGCTGGTCCCGATACGAGGCGTAATAGCCCGTGCTTTCGCCGGTCAGAATATGGTGCAACACGTGGTGGCCATCGTCATTCCACTGGGCGGCAAAGCCTTGCTGCAGCAAGCTGGCGGCGTTGTCGTCGTTCTCAAGCACCAAGTGCACATGCCGCTGAGGGTCAAGGGCCCCGCGAACAAAAGCCGCCATTTCGGGCAGCCAGCTTCGGTCGCTGATGGCGTGCACCGCATCCAGACGCAGGCCGTCAAAACCATATTCGCGAACCCAGTACAAGGCGTTTTCAGCAAAAAAGCGCCTCACCTGCGGATGACGAAAATCGATTGCAGATCCCCAGGGTGTGGAAAGGTCGTCCCGAAAAAACTCGGGGGCGTAATTGTGCAGATAATTACCGTCGGGGCCGAAATGGTTGTACACCACGTCCAGAAATACCATCAGCCCCAAACCATGCGCCGCATCCACCAGGCTTTTGAGGTCGTCGGGCAAGCCATAGGCACGGTCGGGAGCATAAGGCAGAACGCCGTCGTAACCCCAGTTGCGGGGGCCAGGGAAGTCGGCCACCGGCATCAACTCTATCGCCGTTACCCCCAGTTGTGCCAACTGGGGAAGCCGTGCGCGCAGACCATTGAAACCACCGGCCACACCACAATGAACCTCATACAACACTGTTTCGGTCCAGGGCCTGCCTTTCCACTGGGCATGTTGCCATTTGTACCGGGCCGTGTCGTAGACGACGCTGGCATCGTGCACATCGCCGTCTTGCATTCGCGACGCCGGATCAGGCAGCCTGCAGCCATCGGGCAATATGTAACGGTATCGGGTACCGGCGGGGGCAACACACACCACCTCATGGAAGCCCGCGTCTTGCGCCTTCATGGGTAATGTCTGGTCTGGCAGCTCGAGTACCAACGACTTTACGCGGGGCGCCCAAACGCGAAACCGCGTTGTCCCGTCTGGCAGGAGTGTCGCCCCAAAATGATATTGACCCGTCCACACCGGGGCCGAGCCGCCGCGAAGGTCAACCGGTGCGGCGGCAAACCTCATGCCTTTGGCCCCTGATTATTGGCCAGCAATACCAGGCCGTGGGCGCAAACCGGCACGGTGTGTGCAAGCATCTCACCGGCCGGCTGATGATCTTTACCCGTGTCAAGCAGGCAAAACCATCGACAAGGCAAAGCGGGCAGCACAAAGTCAACCTCTTCGCGACCCGCATTGACCAGCAACAAACTCACGTCGAGCTTATCGCCAGTGAGCGGCGCGGCGCGCTGAAACCCCAGCACCCGTCCTTCCGGAAACGCCCAGGCATCTTCGCTCATTTCGCAGCCGTCAATGTCGTACCAGGCTGCACGCCTGATACCCGGAGCCAGTTCAACCCCGTCGTCCTCGAAGCGCTTGCGTCGCAGGGATGGATGGGCACGACGCAGGGCGGCGGCCTGGAACACCAATTCTGCCAGCTCCTGGCCCAGGGGCTCGTGCAGGTCTGCCCAATTAAGCCAGGACAGTTCATTGTCTTGGCAGTAAGCGTTGTTATTGCCCTGTTGGCTGTTTCCGAATTCGTCTCCGGCCAGCAGCATGGGCGTGCCGTCGGACATCAACAAGGTGGCGAGCATGGCTTTCAACACGCGCTTGCGTATTGCCATGATGCTCTGATCGCTGGTGGGGCCCTCTGCACCCCAGTTAAAACTGTAGTTTTCGCTATGACCGTCTTTGTTATCGTCGCCGTTGGCCTCGTTGTGCTTGTCCGTGTACCTGACCACATCAGCCAGGGTCATCCCGTCGTGCGACGCCAAAAAATTAACCGACGACCAAGGTCTTCGGTGCCGACGGTCGAAAAAATCGGGGGTGGCGCTTAACGCAGCCGCAAAACCGCCACGCTGCTCGGCATCACCCCGCCAAAACCGACGAACGCCGTCCCGGTATCGGTCGTTCCACTCTGCAAACCTGGGGGGGTGGTTACCCAACTGGTAACCATCAGGCCCAGTGTCCCAGGGTTCGGATATGAGCTTCAAGTGCGACAACACCGGGTCTTGCAAAATAGCGTCAAAAAAACCCGAGCCCGGATCGAACCCCGTGCCTTCCCTGCCTAGGGTGACACCGAGATCAAAGCGAAACCCGTCGACCCGATAGCTTTGGGCCCAGTGGCGCAAAGAATCCATCACCATCTGCAGCACGCGGGGATGAGACAGGTTCACCGTATTGCCACAACCGGTGTCGTTAATGTAGTGGCGCTCGTCGCCGGGCACCAGACGGTAGTAACTGGCATTGTCCAGCCCGCGCCACGATAAGGTGGGCCCCAGCTCATTGCCCTCGGCGGTGTGGTTGTAGACCACATCAAGCACTACCTCAATGCCTGCAGCGTGTAGCCGCCGTATTGCCATGCGCAAACCGTTGGCGCTGCCCGAAGCCACATACCGCGGGTTGGGGGCAAAGTAAGCCAGGGTGTTGTAGCCCCAGTAGTTACGCAAATCGCGCTCGACCAGAAAATGATCGTCGAGCGCCGCGTGAATCGGCAACAGCTCCAGCGTGGTCACGCCCAGTCTCAGCAAATGATCGATAAAGGCCGGATGCGCCAGGGCATCGAACGTGCCTCGCCAACCGGGGCGTATGTCATCGCGCATGAACGACGTGCCCTTCACATGAGCCTCGTAGATGAACGTATCTTCCCAGGGCACGCTGGGGGGGTCTTGCCGTCCCCAGTTGAATTCCGTTTCAACCACTACCGCCTTGGGCACCCAACCGGCGCTGTCACGGCGATCAAGGCTTAGATCCATTTTTGAATGCTTGACCCTATAACCAAACAGCGCGTCGGACCAGCGCACGTTGCCCACTAACTGCTTGGCGTAAGGATCCAGCAAGAGCTTGTGGGGGTTGAAGCGATGGCCGTTCTCGGGGTCGTATGGGCCGTGTGCCCGATAACCGTACACCAGACCGGATTGCGCATCGGGCAGATAGCCGTGCCAGACCTCATCTGTACATTCGGGCAACGGAATCCTCCTGAGCTCCTTTCGGCCCCTCGGATCGAAAAGACACAAGTCCATCCGTGTGGCGTTGGCAGAGAAAACAGCGAAATTCACGCCCAGCCCATCGCTGGTCGCCCCTAGCGGGTAAGGTTTTCCGGCAAGGAGGGTGTCAACGGGTAGGTCGTGCATGACTCATTCCTTTGGGATCAGTATCAACGTCGCCAAGGGTGGCAAAATCAACGACAGGCAGGCGGGCTTGCCATGCGCACCCTGGGCCAGGGCATGGAGCTCGCCTGCGTTGCCCACATTGCCACCACCATAGGCAGAGGAATCAGAGTTGAACACTTCACTCCATACGGCGTGGCCGGACACCCCCACGCGGTAGTCGTGCCGAGGCACCGGCGTCATATTGCATACCACCAGCACCTCTTTACCACCTGCACATCGCTCGAACGCAAATACGCTGTTGTCTCGATCGTCGCCGATTCGCCAGGCAAAACCTTCAGGGCTGGAATCAAGCGCATGCAAAGGTGCAAGCTGTCTATACAAGGTGTTCAAATCGCGAATCATTCGCTGAATACCTGCGTGCGACGGGTTTTTCAACGCGTCCCAATCAATAAAAGCGTCGTGGTTCCACTCGGCTTCTTGTGCAAGCTCACCTCCCATGAACAGCAGCTTGCGGCCCGGGTGGGACCACATGAACGCGTAGTACGCCCGCAGGTTGGCCAATCGCTGCCACGGGTCGCCCGACATTTTCCCCAGTAGCGAGCCCTTGCCGTGCACCACCTCGTCATGCGAGAGCGGAAGGATGAAATTTTCCGTCCACGCGTACACCGTTCCGAATGTCATATCGTCGTGGTGATGCTTGCGATGCACGGGCTCTCGGCCCATATAGCGCAATGTGTCGTGCATCCAACCCATATTCCATTTGTAGTCGAAGCCCAGCCCACCCTCTTGAATCGCGGCGGTAACGCCTGGCCAGGCGGTCGATTCCTCGGCAATCATCACTGTGCCCGGACATAAGCGACTGATGGTGTCATTCAGCTCGCGCAGAAAGTCCACCGCCTCCAGGTTCTCGCGCCCGCCGTGACGATTGGGCGTCCATTGGCCCGCCTCCCTGCTGTAATCCAGGTAAAGCATCGAGGCCACCGCATCCACCCGCAATCCATCGACGTGATAACGCTGCAGCCACTGCAGCGCGCTGGCGATTAAAAAGTTTCGAACTTCGGTGCGACCAAAGTTGTAGATCAATGTGTCCCAATCGGGATGCAGTCCCTGCTGCGGGTCGGCATGTTCGTAAAGTGCCGTACCGTCAAAAAGCGCCAGCCCATGGGGATCGGAAGGAAAATGCGCCGGAACCCAATCAAGCAGTACCCCCAGACCGGCGGCATGGCAATAGTCAACGAACCAGGCAAAGTCTTCAGGCGCCCCCCACCGCGAGGTGGGAGCAAACATGCCCAGGGGCTGATAGCCCCACGAACCGCCGAAGGGGTGCTCCATGACCGGCAACAGTTCCACATGCGTGAAGCCCAGACCATCGACATAGTCCACCAGCCTGCGCCCCGCCTCGCGCCATACTGTCTGCCCTGGCTCGACAGGCAACCACGACCCCATATGCACTTCGTACACGGACATGGGTTGGTCATGTGCCTGACGACGTGCGCGCTGGGCTATCCATTCGCTGTCGTTCCACTCAAACGCCTCGTCCGCTTGCACCACCGACGCCGTGGCGGGCGGCAGCTCGGCGCGACGCGCAACGGGGTCGGCCTTCAGGGGCAGACGGCGCCCGTCGCGACCGACGATTTCATACTTGTAAAGGGCCCCGACCTGGGCGCTGGGAACAAAGACTTCCCATACGCCGCATTCGGCTCTAAGCCGCATGGGGTTGCGGCTGCCGTCCCAGCCGTTGAAATCGCCCACCACCGATACCTGCCGGGCATTGGGCGCCCATACCGAGAACCGGGTGCCGGCGACGCCCTGGATGCTGCACCAATGCGCGCCCAGGCAATCTGCCAGACGTTCGTGCCGGCCCTCGGCCAATAGATGCATGTCGAGCTCGCCCAATAACGGGCCAAAGTCGTCAAGGCTCGCATGGTCAGCCATGATCCTCTCCTGTCGGACCAGACGACTCGAAGCCTGACACGCGCTTTGCCATTCGGTACAGGCCGTCCAGGGCAATCGGCAACCAATCGGGTCGGTGCCCCGCTTCGTAACACACCTCGTAGGCCGCTTTTTCGAGCAGGGCCAGATCCAGCAGTACGCTGTCGTGGGCGGGCGCCAACCAATGTGCGCCAGCATCTTTCGCAGCTTGACGGTAGCCGGCCAAAAACGCACGGCAGGCAGTCTTTCGAAAGTGTTCGAGCAACCTGACCTGCGCTTGTCTCATGGTCTCGGTTGCGGGCAGCGCCAAGGAACTCCTGTCCGGCACATCCACGCCCTTTTCAGATGAGGCAGTTGGCGCCTCGCTTTGCGGATGTTCGGTCGACGAATCCATAAGCCCGCGCGCGGCGTAGTCAATCGAGCGGATCAGGCCGGCAACGTCTCGCCAGGGGCTGGCCTTGGCACGCCTTTCTTCTAGCGAGCGGTCGGGCTCGCCTTCGAAGTCGACCAAAAAAACATCGTTTTGCGCGATAAGCACTTGGCCCAAGTGAAAGTCGCCGTGAATGCGGCAACGCAGATGCCCGTCCAGATCGGCGCACATGGCCTCTATCGCTGACAGCAAAGCAGTCCGCCGTTCACGCAAGAAGCTGGCCTGTGCGTGGCCGATCGACGACAGCCTTTCCCGGTTTTCCCAAGCGGCCGAAACGGCCGACTGCACCATGGCGCGAATCGACTTGCCCCACCGGCGAACATCAGCTGGGGTTGCCCGCTCTGGGGCAAACGCGGGGTTATCGCTCTGACCGGACAATACGGCGTGCAATTGCGCCAGCCGAATACCAATGGCTTCAGCCACCGCGGTATAGCCGGCCAGATCCTGCTCGTAGTCGCTTTTGCTTTCTTCGGTCAGCGCCGCGTTTTCAAGAGTTCGGCGCAGGTGATCGGTGGTCCAGTTCCAGGCATCGCCCTGATTGGCGATACGAGCGTGCACCAGAGCCAGGGTATACGGGGTGCCGTCGGACTGCAGACGTGCCAGCTCACCCAGTAGTTCCGGGCTGTTTGCATAGCCGGCCCGGGTCAGGTAGCGTGTCATTTCCGCCTCGGGATGCTCGCCCGGCACCACATGCCGCAGCAGTTTCAATACTGCCGCCTCTCCCAGCAACAAAGAACTGTTCGACTGCTCTCCATGAAACCAGTCGACGTCGTCCGGACCGATATCGGCCAAAGCGGCCAGACCCGGCTCTGGCCTGAACTGCACTTCGCCGCCACCCTCGCCCGGCAACGCCAGTTTGCGGCCCGACTTGAAGCCTTCCAGCATGGCCAGGGCAAAGCCCGGCACCCCTGCTGCATCCAGCAAGAAGCCGGTTTCGGCCGTGCGCCTGACGCGAGCCAGCGCATATTGCTGTTGCGCAGCCGCCACCGAGTCCGCCCACATGGCGGCCAGCGGAACAAAGTAGCGGATGCTCTCATCGTCGCGATCCACCGTCAGTTCAGTCAGCACCACGTCGGCGTCACCGCTTAAGGGCAGCACGTAATCCAGGCCCACTTGATCCACCTGGCGATCCTGGGGAAACCAGCGCTGTCGGGCCAGATAAGACGGCAAGATCTCCTGGCACAACGCTTTGCGGGACTCGTCCAGCAGGCGGGAGCCGCTAGCGCCTCTGCGCAACACCAAAGTCAGGTATTCGGGCAATTGCTCGTGCAGAACCGCATGCCATGACGGCGGCGCCGCAGTTGCGCTGAGCTGAAACCAATAGAAGCCGTATGGCGGCAGGCTCAACATATACGGGGCCTCTGTAATGGCCGGAAAAGGTGTTCCGCCCAACAGCTCGACAGGCACCCGGCCCGCCATCGACCCCAGATCCAGTTCCACCGGCTGCGACGCATCTGAAAGATTGGCGACGCAAAGCAGGACCTCTTCTTCGTGCTCGCGCAAGTAGGCCAGTATCTTGCGATTGCCCGGAAAAATGAAACGCAGCGTGCCTCGCCCGAACACCTTGGCCTGCTGACGCTTGGCAAGCATGCGGCGAGTCCAGTTAAGCAAAGAATGGGCGTCACGCCGCTGAGCCTCGACGTTCAGTGCCTCGTACCCGTACAGCGGCCCCATCAGCATGGGCAGAATCAGGTTCTCGGGGTCGGCTCGAGAGAACCCGCCATTGCGGTCGGGCGTCCATTGCATGGGGGTGCGCACGCCGTCGCGGTCGCCCAAATGGATATTGTCGCCCATTCCGATTTCATCGCCGTAGTACAGCACAGGTGTGCCCGGCATGGAAAGCAACAGGCTGTTCATCAGTTCGATACGACGCCTATCGCGTTGCATGAGCGGCGCCAGACGGCGCCGTATGCCCAGATTGATGCGCGCGCGCCTGTCTGCCGCATAGAAATCCCATAGGTAATCGCGCTCGCTGCTCGTCACCATTTCAAGCGTAAGCTCATCATGGTTACGCAGGAAAATCGCCCATTGGCAGCTCTCTGGTATGGGCGGAGTCTGGCGCATGATGTCGGTAATGGGAAAGCGGTCGGCGCGCGCAATAGCCATATACATTCGCGGCATCAAGGGGAAATGGAACGACATGTGGCACTCGTCGCCCTTGCCAAAATATTCCTGCGCGTCTTCAGGCCACTGGTTGGCTTCGGCCAGCAACAAGCGGTCGGGGTAGTGCGTGTCCATGACCGCCCTGATGCGGCGCAACACCTCATGCGTCTCGGGCAGGTTTTCGTTGTTGGTGCCCTCGCGCTCGACCAGATACGGCACGGCGTCCAGCCGCAGCCCGTCCACCCCCATGTCCAGCCAAAACCGCATCACGGCGATGATCTCGTCCAGCACCCGGGGGTTGTCGTAATTCAGGTCGGGCTGGTGCGAATAGAACCGGTGCCAAAAATAGGCTCCCGCCACCGGGTCCCATGTCCAGTTTGATTTTTCGGTGTCGCAAAAAATAATTCGGGTGCCTGCATAGGCCTGGTCATTGTCGGACCATACGTAGTAGTCACGCGCCGCCGATCCGGCCTTGGCATGCCGGGCCCGCTGAAACCAGGGGTGCTGGTCCGACGTATGGTTGACGACCAGTTCCGTGATGACATGCAGCCCTTTGGCATGCGCTGCCCGAATGAATCGCCGTACGTCGGCCAGGCTGCCGTAATCGGCATGCACGTCACGATACTGTGCAATGTCGTAGCCGTCATCGCGACGAGGGGACGGGTAGAACGGCAACAGCCAAACCGTGTCAACGCCGAGCTCGGCAATATAGTCAAGCTGTGAGATCAACCCCTTGAAATCACCGACTCCGTCGTCATTCGAGTCGAAAAACGACTTCACATGCAGCTGGTAAATAACGGCGTCCTTGTACCAGCCTGGCTGATTGCGCGACACCACTTTTGAGTCTTGCCTGGCGGTTGCCGACCCGGCTTCATTGCGAATGTTCATTGCAACCCCCGTACCCGCCAGATAATGTAGGGCCGCTCGGGGGTAAGCCGAACTTCATGATGCTTTCCCCGCAACTCGAACATCGTGTTGGTACAAGCGTCCTCAAACTGCACCGCAGCATGGTCGGGCAGGCCCCATAACCACAAGGGCAACTCTATCGACGCGCTGCGAACTTCATGCGGATCAAGGCTGATGGCCACCAGCACGATGTTGTCCGCTTCGGTGGTGGCCTTGGAAAAGAACAGTACGGCGTCATCGTGCGCCGGATGAAAACGCAAGCCCAGATGCGTATGCAGCGCTGGATTCGCCTTGCGGATGCGATTCAACTCGGAAATTTCTGCCACGATGTTGCCGGGCCGGTTCCAGTCCCATGTACGCAATTCGTATTTTTCGGAGTCCAGGTACTCTTCTCGCCCAGGCAGCGCGTTGGCCTCACACAGCTCAAAGCCGTTGTACATGCCCCACGAGCCCGACAGTAGCGCAGCCAGAGCTGCCCGTATCAAAAAACCCGCCCTCCCCGACGTCTGCAAGAAGTACGGATTGATGTCGGGCGTGTTCACAAAGAAATTAGGACGAAACAGCAGACTGGCCGGAGGGGACACGAGCTCTTCCAGATACGAGGTGAGCTCACGTTTATCGTTGCGCCAGGTGAAATAGGTATAGGACTGTGAAAATCCCAGTTTCGCCAGCCGATACATCATTTTCGGCCGCGTAAAGGCTTCAGAAAGAAAGATCACATCAGGATGACGCGCGTGGATCTCGCCCAGCATCCACTCCCAAAACGGTAAAGGTTTCGTATGCGGGTTGTCTACCCGAAAAATCCGAACGCCCTGCTCTATCCAGTACAAAACCGCATCGCGCAAGGCCCGCCATAGCGATGCACGGGCCTTGGGCTGCAACGCACCCTGATAGAAATCGGGATTGACAATATCTTCGTAGCGTTTCGGCGGATTCTCGGCAAAGCGCAATGAACCGTCTGCACGCCAATTGAACCAGCTGCTGTGTTCAGTCAA
The DNA here is from genome assembly GCF_035515275.1 of Pusillimonas sp. GTDB lineage: Bacteria > Pseudomonadota > Gammaproteobacteria > Burkholderiales > Burkholderiaceae_B > Pusillimonas. The sequence continues at coordinate 8,929 of NZ_DATJBQ010000020.1, read as the reverse complement.
CCACGGGTGATCCGGAGAACACTGGATCGCAAAGTCCAACGCCAGCTCCAGGCCGTGCGCGCGTGCTTCCTCAAGCAACTCCAGGAAGTCGCCAAGCGTTCCTAGCTCGGGATGTATGCTTTCGTGCCCGCCTTCGGCAGAGCCTATGGCGTAGGGGCTGCCTGGGTCCTCTGGCTGGGCCGACAAAGCATTGTTGCGACCCTTTCGGTTGGTCGTGCCAATAGGGTGTATGGGCGGAAAATAAAGCACGTTAAAACCCATATCGCGAATAGCCGGCAGCCTGCGCCGCACGTCTGAAAACGTGCCATGCTTTCCCTTAACGACACTCTGAGAGCGCGGAAACAGCTCATACCAGGCTGAGAAGCTGGCTTCGCGCCGCTCGACCATCAGGGTATGTACGCCGTTCTCAGGCGTCTGAAACGGGCGCGTATCGGCTACCGCCATGGCTTGTTCCGTACGCTCTGACAACAGCACCTCGGCGCTGCCGGCTTCAAGCACGCTTTGAAGGTGGGCGGCGGCTGCAGGCGCATCGGGCCCCGCACAACGCGCCGCCTCGGCGACCATCAACAGCCCTTCCTTCAAGTCCAGGTCAATATCTTGTCCCGCATCACGACGCTTTTGCAAACCCGCACAATACGATTTCCACACATCAAGCCAAGCCGTAATGCGGAACATGTATCGACCCAGGCGCGTGGGCGTAAACGCTCCACGCCAGCGATCATTACCGATCGCTGTCATGACCGTTTCGTGCCAGGCGGTTTCGTCTGCGGCCCGCCAAGCCAAACGCACTGCCAGTTGATCATGGCCATCCATGAACACATCGGCCTCTATCACCACCGGTGCGCCCAACGATGCCTTGGCGGCAAACCGGCCTTCGTCTACGGTGGGCTGCACTTTCTCGATGGCAATACGCGCATCATTCATCAAGCCAAGACCAAGCTGACGCTTCTGCGATGCCGATGCCACGGGTGGACAAACCGGCGTGGCGCGTCGAGCCGTATAGCGTTGGAAACCGGCCGGGTCCAGATAGTCTGGCGCCTCGCAGGGGTACAGAACATCTGCGTAACTATCGGGCAGCCGGGCCTGGACCAACGACCAGTCCAGCGGAACCGCCATAGCGTTGGACGGGTTCAATACAAGGCCGGCGCCCCCACGAAACAGGCTGCTGCTTTCGCTTAAAGGCCCCAGCGTTACCAACAGCGCAGCATCAACGCACCGACCAGACGCCACCCAATCGTTTACAGCGCGCAGCGCAGGCTGCTCCGCGGCCTGAGCAACGCGATGCGAAATCAGAATGCCGTCTCCCGCGATCGCTGCCATCCATAACTGACGCTGCCATATCGCTTCTAGGTGTTGAAGATTCAGTGCCGGTCCGCCGGCTCCTTGTTCAAGGACTGGAGAAAGGACCGGGGCCACTGCGCGCAGGCGTGCGTGTTCTTCAGCAAGCCACCCATCGCGGCAATTCCACCACGGAAGCGACAAGAACGTATGATCGAAACTCGCTTCGCGAAGTGGCAGTAACTGCTCGGCGGCCAAACCGGGAGTCCAGGCAAGGAAGCGTGCTTCCTGCGACGCACTGCGCACTTCTGCGATCAGTTGCCCCCAATCGCCCGGCCCCAGCCCGGTCAGTGCCTGACACCGGAAACCGGCGACCCCCACACTGCACCACTGCGACAGGCGCGCCACCCAATCGGCGAGCAAGGCCTTATTGATGCGGCCTTGACGCAAATGAGCGTATCGCAACCCCCGGGGACGGATCACACGCGGATCAAGCGGCAACTCAGGTTCGTCAAACCAGTCGGCATGCTCACTTGCCAAGACACTATCTCGGCCAACCCGGTCAAGAACGACGTCGGTGTAGAGGTGGAGGTCTGTTTCCGAGCAGACCGCAGCCAGCTCGCCCAGCACGTGAGACATCGACTCGTCATGCCCGCCCCCAAAAGCAAAATAATCGGGATCTTGCGTTGTGCCGCTTTGCCCTATCCACAAGGGCGGGGTAAGGACAGCATTGAACCCGTCGGCCTTGGCCTCGCAGCACAGAGTGCGCCATGCAGAAAGATTTGAGACGACGCCGTTGGGCGCGTCAACATACAGTATTCGCTTCGCGTCTTCTTCAGCCAGTATCTCGCTCATCGGCATTTATCCCCATGACGGGCTTCGCGCCCCACACGTGTGTGTTCGTCGTTCTAGGCCGCCACATGAACCTGTGGCACCGGCTTCATGGGGGATCCCACCGCTACGGGCTTGGTCGCGGCCGCCGCACGTCGATCGGGTTCCGTATTGCCCGGGCAGAGCGCCAGATAGCACTGCAGATAAGCCGGCGCAGCTCGCTCCCAACCAAAATCTTTTTGCATGGCATTACGCTGAATGCATCGCCACAATGTCGGGTTGGCACGCAGACGTATCGCCCGCTCGATGGCGTCATACATGGATTGCTCGTCTTCGCCCTGGAACAATAAGCCGGTCGCTGCCGCCATCGCGTCTTCAGACGCGTTTCTGCCTGGGTCGTGAATCGTATCGACCATGCCTCCTACCCGGGAACCTATCGGTACGGTCCCATACCGCATCGCGTACAAGGGCGTCAGGCCGAAAGGCTCGAAGCGGCTGCCATGGAGCAACATGTCAGCCCCGGCATGAAGCAGATGCGCAACTTCTTCCGAATATCCGATGTGCACGGCGCAGCGGCCTGCATAGCGTTCGCTCATGGCTCGTAATTGCGATTCAATGTGTTTTTCGCCGCAGCCCACCACGCACACCTGCACATCCGGGTGTTGCTCCAGCACACGAGGTAAGGCTCGTACAGCGACATCGGCCATTTTCTGCCCCGTCAGCCTGCTACCCATGGCAAGCAAGGTCGTATTTGCCGATGGATTCAACCCAAAACGCGCTTGCAGCTTGCGTTTGCAGAGGGACTTGTTACGCATGTCGTCGGCGTCAAAATGGCAACCGCGTAGGAATGGGTCGGTGGCGGGATTCCATAGGGAAGCATCGATGCCGTTGGGGATGGCCAACAGGTCAGCCTGCCGCGAGCGCAGCAACGCATCCAACCCGCAACCAAACTCGGGGGTAAGGATCTCTCGCCGGTAGTTCTTGCTGACGACCGTGATCTTGTCTGCACTGACAATACCGGCATGCAGAAAGTTAAGCCTGCCGTCCTGAAAAGCCCCAGACTCAAACGGCTGCAGGTCGGCTTGACCTGCCTGAGCCACATCGCAAGAGCCCTGGAACGCAATATTGTGGAGCGTAAGTACAGTGTGAACGTCTCGAACCCCCAATTGCCGCAAGGCCAGCGGAGCCAAGGCTGCGTGCCAATCATGAGCGTGCAACACATCGATTTTGCTCACGCCGCATACCCCTGCAGCGACCCGTGCCGCAGCGTGCGACAATGCAGCAAACCGTACACCATTGTCCGGGTACTCTGCGCCGAACTCATCAACGTATACGCCCTCTCGATCGTAGAGTGCTGGATTATCCAACAGCAACACCCCTACTCCGCTATCAGGGCAATGACCCTTGATGAGACGCGCATCTCCACCCGGTAAGCCATGCAAGCGGCCGAGGGCATGCGGGCGGCGCAAGCGTGCGATCACGCCGCGATACGCGGGCAGCATCATTGTTACGTCGACTCCCATCGCGTGAAGCGCACCCGCCATGCCGCTAACGGCATCACCAAGCCCACCGGTTTTCGCCAAGGGATACGCCTCGGAAGCAACTGTCAGAATTTTCAGCGCCACAATGTTCTCCAGTATGGTTATCGGTGCTGAAACGTTCAGAGCAATCTATGTGCCCACACGACGAGCCTGCGCTGTACGCTGGATCCGGGAGAAAGTGGAGGAAGCTGCGGGTTTCGGGGCGGCCCTGCTTACGACTGATCAGCGGCTTCGGATAGTTCGCCGTATTCTTCAAGCCGGTTGTAGAGGGTTTTAATGCTTATACCCAGCGTTTCGGCCGCCAGCTTCTTGACGCCTCCACACTGCTTGAGCGTAGCCAGAATCAATTGCCGATTGGCGTCGGCCAATGGCACACCGACGGGAACAAGTATTTCTGCGCCTGCCGGGGGCGGCTGTTCGTGAAGATCGAAGGTGTTGAAGTCGCCCTTGATGAGATCGTCGGCCAATATATAACTGCGGTAAACAAAGTTGCGCAACTCGCGCACATTGCCCGGCCAACTGTACCCCCGCATGGCCTTCAGCGCCTCGGGGGAAAACCGCTTGTTAGTCTTTCCTTCAAGATTGAACTGATCCAGAAAGTGTTGAGCCAGCAATACGACATCATCGTCCCGGTCGCGCAAAGGCGGCAGCTGCAGTGGAAACACGCTTAAGCGGTGGTAGAGGTCTTCGCGCAGTACGCCTTCTTTAACGGCTTGCTCGGGGTTTCGGTTGGTGGCGGCCACCACACGCACATTGGCCTCGATTTCTTGTTGCGTACCGACGCGCATGAACCGCCCGCTTTCCAGCACACGCAATAGCCGGACCTGAAGCTCCATCGACATCTCGGTAATTTCGTCGAGGAACAGGGTGCCCCCCGAGGCCCGCTCGAAGTACCCCTTGTGTTGGCGGTCGGCCCCGGTGAAACTGCCTTTTTCGTGGCCGAATAATTCGCTCTCGATTAAGTTGGGCGAAATGGCGCCGCAATTTACGGGCATGAACGGCTTGGCGTGACGCGAGCTGGCCAGATGAATCGCTTCGGCGGCCAGCTCTTTGCCCGTGCCGCTTTCGCCCACCAACAACACCGTGGCCGAGGTAGGCGCCACTTTTTCAATATGCGCACACAGCAGTTCGATTGCCGGCGACCGGCCTATGATTTTTGCAAAGCTGTTCTCGGCACCCTTCGAAGGCTCGGCCTGCAACATGCCCTTGATCTCGCCTAGCAGGCCTCGAAGGTGGCGTAACGCCACAGGCTTTTGCAGGTAGTCAAGCGCCCCGCCGCGCAAGGCCTGAATGGCGCTCTCGACGGTGGAATGACCGGTAATAAAGACAACCCGCGTCTCTGGTAGATCAAGGCGCTGCCAGAGCTCCATACCGTTGCCGTCTGGAAGATGCATGTCGAGCAAAAGGACGTCTGGACGGCGCCGTTCGATCAATATGCGGGTCTGCCGCACGTCTCCTGCCTGGTCGACGTCAAACCCTGCTTCTTCTGCAACTTCGGCAATTAGTTGCCGTGTTTCCGGTTCGTCTTCGACAACAAGTAAATAGGGCAGAGTCATTGTTGAAATACGATCGCACTATGTTTGTCGCAGCCGCCTACAGTAGGATCTGCGGGAATACACCTGTTCTGGCTTGTACGGACTATGGTAAGCGTTCTGAATTAATACAGAAGTAAATCGAAATGACATTCGCAACAGAATGATGCCCCATGACTCTGAAGCAATTTCTAACGCTGACACGCCTTAATTGATCGAGTGCTGAATTTACAACCACTCTACCGCATTCAGGCTGCGGCTGGTGAAATAGACAGGAAATAATACAAAAAAACGACCTGGTTATTGTTCCAGGTCGGCCAAATCATTACCGTTTGATCTACTCGTCAAACAACTTACACCCTACTCGAAAACCTTAGAAGCAGCGGGCGCTTACCAATAAGGGGCTTGATTGTAATACTCGTGTGTGCGCGTGGCCCACGCCACATCAGCCATGCGCGGCCAATGATTTTTATCGAAACCTTCGGCGTCCTTTAATTTTTGCTCGTCCATATCCAACAAGAAACACTTGCGTTGGGTGTCCAGGGTAAGCGCGTTCCAAGGTATGGCGAACAACTTGTCTCCCATACCCAGTATGCCCCCACGTGACAAAACGACGTACGCGATACGGCCCCGCGGAACGTCAAGCATGATGTCTTCAATCGTTCCTAGTTTTTCGTTCGACAAGTTGTATACATCGTTGCCGTCCAGCGTACTGGCAGCCATTATCTCGGGGCCAGGGCCTGGTCCGGTTTCATGCGGGTCACGGATAATCGGTGTTTGCTGTCCCATTTGATTCTCCTAAAAATTAAGCCAAGATTTTGTCTTGTGCGACTGTAAACACAGCAATCACTGTGCCGAATCCCGCCACGGCAAGGCGAGTCGTGTCGTAAACCAAGAAGGCGGGCGCCTCACGCACTTCTTACATTGCCCGGTAATTTCTTTACTGCCGGCGGTAACGGCGGCTTACCGTTTCCTCGAAAGAATACGCCCGAAAAGGCGAGGTTCGAGTGAAACCCACAAGTCACTGCTTTACATCTGCTTTCATTGAACTGGCACGGATATTGCGTGATTGGTTATAGCATCACCCCGCATGCGAAATGCCACCACGAAGGAGAATCCAAATTGGTACAGATCGCCTACGAACTGCGCGCCCGTCAACAAACCAGCCTGACGCCACGATTGCAGCAGTCGCTAAAACTTCTTCAAATGTCCACCCTGGATTTCAGCCAGGAAGTGGCCCAGGCCATTGCCACTAATCCGTTCCTGGAAGAGCCTGAGAGCGAGCCGACGGACCCAGGCGACACCGCCGGCTCGGCCACCGACCACGACGCGGCAATAGCAAGCCCTGCGCCTCAGCCCGCACAAGCCGCCGCCGATAATGAAACAATGGTGGCCGAGGAGTCGATCGAGGTCTTGCCCGAGCACATCGAGCCGTCATCGAATTATTCAGGCGATTACCCGACATCACGCGCCATAGAGGGCAGCGATACCGATGTGGGCCAATGGGCGCGGGCATCTACCGGGCTGCAGGACTCATTGCGAGAAAACTTGCGGTCCTATTCGCTAAGCGACCGGGATCGCCTTTTGACCGAACTTATCGTAGAAGCACTGGACGACGACGGCTACTTGCGCGCCGAGTTTTCCGAGCTCGCCGATAAAGACGCTTTCTCGCCGCCAGCCTCTGAGTGCGAATGGACCACCGCCCTGAAATTGATTCAGCAACTTGCAGCGCCCGGCATCGCTGCACGCAACCTTGCCGAATGTCTGACACTGCAATTACAGGCGCTTCCGGCCGACACCGAATGCCGGGAACTGGCCATACGCATCGCCAACGACGCGCTCGAAAAGGTCGGGCGTTCTGACTACAACGGCATGATGCGAAGCTTCCATTGCAGCGAGCGAGAGGCGCGTGCCGCATGCCTGCTGATACGGGGGCTGGATCCGCGACCCGGAACCCAGTTCGCCGGCATCGACCCGTCTTGCTACATTGTGCCCGACGTGATCATACGCAAGCTGGGGCGCCACTGGATGGCGATATCCAATCAAGAGGCCGTGCCTCGTGCCCAACTGCACACCACCTATGCCCGTCTTTTCAAAGAAAGTCGCTACAACGAGCGCGCTCCGATGGCCAAGGCATTGCAGGAGGCACGCTGGCTGATACGCAGCCTCGAACAACGCAACACGACCATTCATCGGGTTGCCCAGGCCATCGTGGCCCGACAGCAAACGTTTTTTGACTACGGTGACGTGGCATTGCGGCCGTTGATGCTTAGCGAAATCGCCGAAGAGCTGGGCATGCACGAATCAACCGTGTCGCGCGCCACCAGCAATAAATATATGTCCACGCCCCGAGGAATATTCGAGTTCAAGCATTTCTTCTCACGGGAGCTGGCTACGCGCTCGGGCGGCACCTGCTCGGCAGGGTCTGTGCGCGCTTTAATCCAGGAGATGATCGACGCCGAGGACCCCAACGAACCGCTTTCTGATGTAGTGCTTGCGCGCAGACTGGCGGGCCAAGGGGTGGTTGTGGCACGTAGAACCGTCTCTAAATATCGGGCACAAATCAAGTACCCACCTGCCGAACTAAGGCGCGCTCCATAACAAGGCACAGCATTTGCTTGATGGCAAGCACGACAGGCGGGGCAGGTGCCCATCAGCCTGAACGGTTACTGACCTTGATAAGGAGTTTCATACATGAAGATGCTAAAGCCAGCGTTAGGTACATTGCTTCTGGGCTTCAGCCTGACGGCGTTTCATGCCGCAGCCCAGACCCCCGCCCAAACCAACGGAAACGCCGCAACGACGCAACAAACCACCCCCTCTCAAAGAACCGGTAACAGCGCCGCCATGACGGACGAGCAAATGGAGCAACGTTATGAAGCCGAGAAGAAGCGCTGCGAAAACCTGAGCGGCGATGAGAAGGACATCTGCGAAAAACAAGCAGATTCGAACCGTGAGGCCGCCAAGGCCGACAGTGAGCGGGATGCTAAAACCGCCGAGGCCAACCGTGAGGCCAACAAAGAAAAAAAAGATGCCCAGTACGAAGTAGAGAAACAAAAATGCGAAGCGCTCTCGGGCGATGCTCAAGATCGTTGCATGTCGGACCTGAAGACGCGGTACAACCGATAGTTCAAGCTGGACGTGTGCCGGCCCGACGTAACTGGGCAGGCCACACGCAAATTGGGCGAATTTCCAATTGCGTGGAAATTCGCCCAAGCTGTATTGGCCGGCCCTACAACAACCACTCTATGGGCAGGTGGGACAATATCCAGACGCCCATTTGCAGCAACAGGCCGGCACCAGGTTCGGCCGTGTGCACAATGGTTTTACCGTCGCGCCGCTCGTGCCAGCGCAATTGCCCTGAGTCGGTCAGGCGGACCTGATACGCAATATCAACGGCCTGCTCTTGAATGGCCGCGGGCAGGCGCTGAGCCAGGCCGGGGCTATCTATGACAAATCCGTTCTCGGTATTAAGCCTCGCTGAACGCGGATCGAAATTAAACGAACCAATGAAAATCCGCTCGCCGTCTACCGACAGGGTTTTGGCGTGGAGGCTGGAGGCCGAGCTGCCGGTAAGGCCTCGGTCGTGAAATGGCGCCACAGACGACTGCTGTTTGATCTCGTACAGCTGCACACCCGCTTGCAACAGCGGCTTGCGCCGCTTGACATAGCCAGCATGCACCGCCGCAACGTCGGTTGCTTCCAGTGAATTGGTGAGCACCGTAATCTCGACTCCTGACCGAGCCA
>NZ_DATJBQ010000019.1:0-7715 GCF_035515275.1 Pusillimonas sp. | reverse complement strand
GCTCGCGCGCAGACAGTGCGCCCTGGGTACGGACATTGCCCGCCACGCTGGCAGCTCCCTGAAAATCGGGGTCACGCGAGTCGCGCACACGCAAGTACGGAAGGTTCTGCAACTGTTCGGCGGTGACCGCCATGGCCACCGTGCCCGGGGGCAACCGGGCCATGCCCGCCACAGGCGGGTTGGAAAACGAAAACGCCGGCCCCCCGACCAAATGCGTTCGATGAGGCATGACCGCCCCACCCCGGCCTGCCGACACGCTTAGCCAGTGCGCCACCATGGCCAGGTTGTGGGTGCGGGCATGATCTTGTCCAAGCGGCGCATCGCTGTATACCAATGCCTCGATATGGCAAGAATCCGACGGACAGTCTCCGCGCGGCAAAAGCCGGATGCCTGCGCCCACCCCCCGGGTGCCCTGCTCCGGATAGCCTGCCGCCAAAAAGCCTGCGGCCTTGAGTTCGGCCTGCGTGGGCACCAGCGCATCAACAAAGCCCGCAACCGGGCCTGCACCGCCCTGCGCAGCCAGCGTCGCACCATGCTGCTCCACATACCGTAGCACGGCGTGGTGCAGGGCCATCATCCATGCCGCATGACCTTCGGCCATGACCTCTCTGCTGCGCTCGGCAAAGCGATCAACAGTAAAGACCGCTGCCAGCATTGCGATAAGCAAGGCCAGCGCCAGTTCAAGCAGGGCGAAACCACGCTGTCGCTTCATGCCGGTGTCCTCTCGGGCCGCAATCAATGACTGACGGTGAACAGGAAGTCGTTCGCATCCCCTCGCGCGCATCGAGTCTCTACCGACAAGGCGCTATAGGGCGTAACGGCATCTTTGACAATGGTGTTGCCTGCCCCGTCAGCGGTCAGGGTAATGGTGTCGGACACCCGCTGCAAGATCGAAGCCAGCGATGGACAGGCAGCATGATGCACTCGTGACAAACCTATGGAAAACCCGGCTCCAGAACCTACAGGCTGGACATTGACTTCGCCGTCGCTGCCCAGGCCGTGCAGCACACGTGTGGCGGCGTCGGCGCCCACCACCGAGAAAACACTGGAGTCGCGAGCCTGAGCCGCAAAGTGCGCCGTTTCTATGGCAGCGTACGGCAACGACGTACCGCTGGGTGCATTGACCCGAGTCTGAAGGATGAAGCGCGCCAGTTCCTCACCCGCCTTGGGCACTTTGTTTTCAATCACGTAATTGCCTATGGCGGGTATGCCGATAATGGCCAGCAGCAGAACAATGGCTGTAACAATGGACACCTCAACCAGCGAAAAGCCTCGCTGGCGTGCAACATTGGACAGGGTATGGTTCATGAGAAGCTCCTTGGTCGATGCGGCGCCACTTATTGGCTCGCGTGGAAAATCATGAGAGAACGACGCAGTTCGTCGATCACGACGTAATGCCAGAGGCCCAGCGCGACCATTCCTGCTACGCACGCAGCCAGCAACGTCCATCGAAGCACCTGCGCCTGACGCGCCACCTGCATCAGTACATGGCTGTCGAGACGGTCGCGCACCAACTCCAGCGCGGTAACCAACCCGCGCGCTTCGGTCATATCGTGCAAGTACCAGAGCAACTCGCGGTCAAGCAGGCCGGTATCAAACGTGGCGGCCCCCACCAGGCCATGGTCGATGCGTTCAAGCATGATGTCCAGATGCCAGCGCATCCACGGCGAGGCGCCCGCACACAACATGGCCAGGGCGGTGCGCAATTGCGTCGGCGAAACGGCCTGACGTTGCAACACCACGGTCAGCACCGACATGAATCTCAAGGCGCCGACACAACGATGGATTCGCCAGATCGAAACCTTGTCCAGCGCGCTGCGCAGCATGCCGGTGAGATTGGGAATCGACCACAGCATCGCCGCCACGAAGACAGCCCCTATCGTTCCGATCAACACCCAGCCGGCTTGCACGGCGGCTGCAAAGCGGAACAAGGCGCGCGTGGCACCGCCCAGGTACTCGGCTGGCAGCATGTTGAACAAATGCTCAAGGCGCGGGACGGTAAGCATCGGCACTGCCAATACCGTAGCAACCAGGACACACAGCGACAGCACGCCCGACCAAACCGTGGTCCACAAGAGATGCCGCGAACGTCTGGCCAGGCTCAGCGCGTGCGCAAGATCGCCTAAGGTTCGTATCAAAGCCTCGTTGCCCGATATTTGCGCAACGCGAACAATGGACAGCTCGCTGGCCGGAAAGCACCCGAACCACGTGGCGTAGAGGTCTCCGCCACTGGCCGGATACGCCCGGCTCCAGGCATGCGACAACCTGCCGCGCACGGAATCGGAGAAACGATGCGCATCGCGCTCGAAAATATCACGCAAGGTATGCCGCCCTTTTGCGCCCTTCATCAGGGCCGACAGGTATTCGTAGTAGTCGGCGCGAAATGGAAGAAAACGTCGCCGATCAATCCATGCAAACACTTGGCCAAGCAAGGCAACGGCGTCATCGCCCAGGTTCCGGTGTCTCATGCCGGCACCTGCATGACCGACAAATGATGTTCACCCTGAATGCGCATCTGCAAGGACAAGGGCATGAAAACACGTTCGACATCGCGCACGTCGACTTGCCCAAGCAAGGCCTTGTACATGGCGCAATGCAAGGCTGTTGAGATCGACTCGGGACGATGCATGCCCGGAAACTGTACAGCCGGCTTGCTCAGGTAGCCCAAGCTCTGACTCTGGCGTATGCAATGCAGCCACTCGTAATCGAAAGCAGGCTCGATGTACTCGGCCGCAACGCTGCGCCCCGCATAGCCCGCCAGGTGTGCCCCCCCTGCCTGGCGGCAGGTCGGGCAGCCGCCCTCATTGCGAAACCGGAGTGATTCCGCATCAGCCCCATACAGGCGTTGCACGAACCCCAACCACACCTGCCACGACCCGGCTGTTCGGGGTGGCGTAAGTGGACCTTTGGTCGCCTCGCGAAAGCAAAGCGCGCATTCCGGGCAAACCAAAGGCAACAGGGCCTGATGCACGATCAGTTTCAGTACACCCGGTGTGGCGAGAAAATCGCGGGGCACACCGATAAAATCGGAGGCCAGACGGTCAGCCACCAGGGCCGCCGACGCGGCATGGGTTGAGGTATACACGCTGACACCCGAACCAGCCAGATCGACAAAGGCCCGGCCCGATTCCAGATCGCGGATCTCGCCCAGCAATACGTCGTTCATGGCCGAGCGTTTGAGCGTCCTTAGTTTGGAGCCGTATTCGTCATGAGCGGTCTCGTGCAAGGCGCGGGCCAGGGTGTTCTGCACTGCATTAGGAATCAGATACTCGACCGGATCCTCGAGCGTGACCACCTTGCGGTCCGCCGGAACACCGGCAATCAGCGCGGCCAGACTCGTGGATTTTCCGGAACCGACCGAGCCCGAAAACACGATGGCTCCTCCCTGCGCAAGCACGGCCGACTCGATGACCGAACATTGATGCGGCAGGTAACCAAGCTGCGTGAGCGAGGGGATTTGAATGACCGCGTCACGATGCAAGAGACGCAAGCAGACACTGGGGCCCCGCTCTGCTGCCAGCGAGGCCCAGCGCAACAATACTTGACGCCCCTCAACCCGCTTGACCAGGCTGCCCTGCTGCTCGATGCCAGGATCAAACACTGCACCGTTGCCGCCTCTGACATCCATCCAGATGACCGCCAGCATGTCCATGAGCGTGCGCGTTGGTATGCCTTGAAAACGCTCGGGCGCCACATAGCGGCCCGACAACGTGAATCGGACTTCCGACTCGGGTTCGCGCAGATGAATGTTGATGTGCAGATCGCTGGCCCCGACACGTACGCCCCACTCGAGCATGTCTTGAAAGGCGTCGGCCAAGGCGGTACCTGCCTGGCTGGGCATCCGCGAGCCAGCCCCAGAAAGCATCTGAGGCGTAACCTGGCCTCGTGCAATGGCCAGCAACAGCGGGGCAGGCAAGATGTAGAACGGCGGCTGCGCCGGCTGGTAGCCGCGCTCGCCCACCAGCCGCACCAAAGCGTTGGCCTGGTCGCTTCCGGCATGCTCGGCCAAGGCAAAAATGGCCACGGTTCCGTCCTCAAGCAGTACGGGGCATAGCCGGGCGGCAAGCGCTTCGACATCAAGCTCGCGGCTGATCGAGCGCACAAAGGCGGGGCGCACGCCAAGTATGTCGTCAAGGCTTTCAAGTACAGACACAGGCGAGATGTTGAGCGCGGACGGATCCGCAATAGGCAGGACGACATCGGGTGGGTTCAGTCGCGACCAGGAAGACCAGGCAGCACGCATGGCTTAGCCCTCGCCGGCGCCGGGCATTGGCGCACATAAAAATTCACGCTGCTCATTGACAGAGACCTCGATGCACCGCTCGGTGATGCCAAGCAAGCGCATGGCATGCGTACGACCGGGGCCCACGGCCTCGGGCCGTCCTCGTATGAACAGCAACCTGCGGCCGTCGACTTGAACCTCGGCCATAAGCTTTGACCCCACCCCATAGATGGCAACCAGGCGAGCCGCCGCACCCACTGCGGCAATCTGAGCGGAGCCGTGCAGCCCGTTGCCCGACGCCGGAGCCCGCTCACCGGTGCGCAGACGCCTAAGAGCTTGCTCGGTTTCAAGGCGCATAAGCTCGCGTACAGAAACCTGATCAGCGGAAAGTTCGTCGATTTCAGTCGCCCATGCTCCCGCTGAGCAACACAGCATTGCCACCACCAGCGTTGCCAGGCCCGTCGTTGGCCGCGACCGCATCGGCCCGAGAGTCATGCGACGCAGTTTCGACAGTACCGGCCTGGGCGGCATGTACGTCGGCGGAACCGGTTTCGGCAGAATCGGCTTCGTGTAGTTCATAAAGATCTCCGTGCAAAGTAGCGCGAAAGCGGCTTGTAAGAAGCGAAGCTTGGGCATGCTCAGCAAAGCTAAGCGTGATCGAGTGCCATCCAACGGCACCGAGATGCGGCAACAAAAGGCTGAATGAACGCAGCGGCCCGTCGAACTCGACCGTTCGCCGATCATAGGAACGCAAGCCCGCGGGGCGCGGCAAGGGTGTGCCTTGTGCGTCATGCGGCACCGCAAGTTGAACCGGCCGGGCGGGCCCCAGCCGCATCCGGTTGAATGCCGGAGCAATGCCTTGCCATGCGCTTTGCAGATGGCGCCGATTGCCCGCTGCGCTGTCGATTCGCCTTTGCTGCGGAGACAATGGGTCGGTGTCGAACCCCCAGGCGGCATTTGCCTTGTTGAGGGTGGGAAAATCGAGCCGCCAGTCAGTGGGGACAGCGGACAACAGCCCTTGGTTATCGGCCTTGCGATGGCGCCGGTCGTAGTCGGCGTTGCACTGCCATGACCGGCCTTGAGCCCGACACACCACCCGCGTCATGGCCCAGCCCGCCACCACTGCCGGGACAGCATGAATGTGTTGCAGCAGCTGGTGGGTGGCCGCAACGCCATGCACGGGGAACCCCTGCTCTGCGCTGGATAACGCCTGATTCCATCGAGACCGGATTTCGTCTGGACCAAGCAGCGAGGTTTGGGATTGTGGCACGCGCGCTACCCCCGCCCATGCGTAAATCGCCAGGCACGACACAAGCAGCAGAAGCAGACCCGCAACCCATCGACGGCGGAGATGGCCGGTGCTTTTCAAGGCGGTTCCTGTATCGGATGCCCCCGCTATAAGCGCCAGACTGGGAAGTTCCGCTTCGGTCTGCAGGATTGCCAGGCGAGGATGAGCGCGCTGCAACGCTTGCAAGGCATCAAGCGCATAGGCGTGCGAGCGATAGACGCTGTCGGTGCCTGCCATGACGGCACCCTCGTGTAGCGCCACCAACCAATGCGATTGCGCATCGAGGGAAATAATTGCACCGATGCTGCCGGTTGGGTACAGGCGCGCCATATTTTGAGCCGCCGAATGTATGACCGCTCCGCGTCGCAGACCGGTAGTTCTTGCCAGGCCGTATCCAAACGACGCAGGCACCTCTCCGTCCAGAACAATATGGGAAGCACTGCGCTGGCGGGCAATACGCCGGGCCGCGCTTGCAGCCCGGCTACTGATCAGGGGCAGCCAATCGAGGCCGAAAGCCAGATGAAAGGACAAGACCGGACGAATAAGTGCCTGTTGCATGTCTGCCCCTAGTAGCCTTCTTCGAGCTGAGCCGTCACCACCATGATGGTGGTCAGGTATTGGCTTGATGCGCGGTCGCTGCCGCCCAGCACCATTGGAAACCCCGGATTGAGACGACGCCCCTCGGTTTCTTCCTGACGTCGTTCGAAGCCCGATATGACCAACGGTTGCCCCGGCTGCAGCGCAACCTGCTGTACCGTGCCATTACCGTCGATGGTGATCTGCTGCAATTGCAAAGGGTGGCTTTTATCGCCAAAGGTAATGGACTTCAAGGGTTGTGCCACGGTGTTGTCGTAGGCGACGGAAAGCAGAATCTGACCGTCTTCTTGCGCGTCGGGTACCAGGGTCAGCAACGAGCCAACCGTTTCTTCGCGCTGACTGACCGAAACCGTGGGCAACGCCGCGCCGGCTCCATCGGGCAAGGCAGTGGTCTGCACCTGATCTATGTAAGAAAACGTGGTTCGAACCGCATGGGAAACCGGCCGCCGATTCAGTGTCAGCACAGGCAGGCTGCTGCGTCGAACGACCTTGCCCACCCGGCCCAGCGCCTGCACAATCACCTCGGAGCCCTGGAAGGGCCCCTGCCTCAGGCCCAGCCCGATTCCGCCCGCCTGTTCCAGCCCGGCGCCGGGCATGAATGCCGACGCGGCAAGCTTGGCGCTTGAAAAAATCAGGTTCCAATCCAGCCCTGCTTCGCCCGATTCGTGGGTGGCCAAGGTGATCTCGTCGACAATAAGTCTTACTCGTCGTGTCAACGAACGATTTTCGTGCTCAAGATACTTGGCAATATGCTGCAGTACCTCGGGCGTATCCGTCACAACAACCGTCGAGCTTGCGCCGGGCTCGGCCACCACAATGCCCGCCTGAGACAAAAAGGGCTCGATGCGTCGACGCACGACCTCCATCAGCGATTCTTTGCCGCCACTGAGCCTGGTTTTGGATGCGCTTGAAAACCCTTGTCCCGCAGCGTCAGAGCCCGAACCAAGGGCCGCCTCGGCATCTGCGTTCAAGGTTAATGCACGTACATTGAAAATCCGGGTTTCGCTGCGGTAGAACTCAATGCGCTGATCGTTGTAGCGCCAGCGAACGCCCAGCGTGGCCGAGATTCGGTCGAGCAGGCTGCTTAAAGGGCCGGCCTCGCCGTCCAGGTGCATGGCAATCGGTGCGCCCACGGCCTGCGCTGTTAAGCCCGTGCCTGCAGCCAGGCGCGGCGCAAAGCGCTCTTGGGGCAAGAGCGCATCTGGTCGCACATAGACCGGTATACCCGTTGCCAGGGTAATGCGCTGCGCGATGGCGGGAAGCTCAAGCGCCGCCCCCGGGAACACCAAGGTGGTACGTACATTGGCCCGCAATGCGGGCGGTAAGGTTACTTCGCGAGCCAGAGGTTGAGCTCGCCCGGCAAGCCAGGGCCGGTCAACATGTTGCGCCGCCCGACGCACGTGCGTGTTGGAAACCGCATCAGCAAAGGCGCGGCGCTCGTCGGCCACCTGCGCATGAGCTGCTTCTGATGACAAGGCAATTTCAAGCAGCTTTTGCTGAAGCGCACATCCCGGCAACAACAGCACAGCCAGACTAGCGGCGGGCAGACGCAATGTCATCAGACCCGCTCCCGAGGCATGCTTCGATCACAGCTTTGTGCATACGGTA
>NZ_DATJBQ010000018.1:0-11168 GCF_035515275.1 Pusillimonas sp. | reverse complement strand
TCAAGATACTTGGCAATATGCTGCAGTACCTCGGGCGTATCTGTGACAACAACCGTCGAGCTTGCGCCGGGCTCGGCCACCACTATGCCCGCCTGAGACAAAAAGGGCTCGATGCGGCGACGCACGACCTCCATCAGCGATTCTTTGCCGCCACTGAGCCTGGTTTTGGATGCACTTGAAAACCCTTGTCCCGCAGCGTCAGAGCCCGAACCAAGGGCCGCCTCGGCATCTGCGTTCAAGGTTAATGCACGCACATTGAAAATCCGGGTTTCGCTGCGGTAGAACTCAATGCGCTGATCGTTGTAGCGCCAGCGAACGCCCAGCGTGGCCGAGATTCGGTCGAGCAGGCCGCTTAAGGGGCCGGCCTCGCCGTCCAGGTGCATGGCAATCGGCGCGCCCGCGGCCTGCGATGTCAAGCCCGTGCCTGCAGCCAGGCGCGGCGCAAAGCGCTCTTGGGGCAAGAGCGCATCGGGTCGCACATAGACCGGTATGCCCGTTGCCAGGGTAATGCGCTGCGCAATGGCGGGAAGCTCAAGCGCCGCCCCCGGAAACACCAAGGTGGTACGTACATTGGCCCGCAACGCAGGCGGCAAGGTGACTTCGCGAGCCAGAGGTTGCGCCCGCCCGGCGAGCCAGGGCCGGTCGACATGCTGCGCCGCACGACGCACCTGCGTGTTGGAAACCGCATCGGCAAAGGCACGACGCTCGTCGGCCACCTGCGCATGAGCCGCTTCTGAGGACAAGGCAATTTCTAGCAGCTTTTGCTGAAGCGCACATCCCGGCAACAACAACACAGCCAGACAAGCGGCGGGCAGACGCAATGTCATCAGACCCGCTCCCGAGGCATGCTTCGATCACAGCTTTGTGCATACGGTACAACCCGCAGCACTTTGTTGGCATAAAAGCAAGGTTGCAAAGGTCTGTCAGAGAGCTCGGTCGACGCAAGCAGTTGCTGCACGGCCTGGTCAAACTCAAGCTCGAAGGCAGCGGTGCCGGCGATCGGGATATCGACGTCCACCGCCCAATGTTCCGGTTCAAAGGTCCAGCCCGATGTGGCCGCCCAGCGCGACAGTGCCAAGCGGATGTTTCCGTCTTGCGGCGAAACACGATACGTGAACGAGGGCCATGAAACCTGAGCAACCGGCCAGGCCTCGGGCACGGAAAGCGTCGTGTGCGTCGATTCAGCGCCTGCTGTCGGGACGCTGGTCGCTCCAACACCGGCAGTTTCAAGACGAGCAGCACCAACATCAACCGTACCAACATCGACCGTACCAACATCAGCAATACCGACATCAGCAGATCCAGAAGCTGCCGTTTCAGCGTCGACACTTTCAACGTCGACACCGCTCATTTCGCGGCGGCGCGGCGCCGGGCCCGCACCTTCAATGCGTTCCACACGACTTTGCAAACCAGCCGCGCGCAACACCAAAACGGGCCAGACGCCATCGAGCACCACATACTCGCCGTGGCGGCGGTAACTAAGCAACTGGTCTCCTTGCGCAGTGCGGGCGAAGATGGCGGGTATGGGGTGCCGGGCATCAAACTGCAGCCAGGTGCTGCGCCCGTCGTCAAAAACCTGTTGTGGCCCCGCCGCGCGGTTGCCCGACAGCCGCCACGAGAAACTGTAGCTAACCCCGCTGACCGGCCCGTGGGCCTTGAATGGATCAAACACCGACCAGTCGGGCAAGCTCGTGCATGCCGTGCACAGTACCGTGCCGACCACCACACCCGCCCGTTTCGCGAAACGCATTGCCATCGGAGCACCTGCCTCATCACGTCAAGGAGCCCATGCTGAACGGTGCACCCGACGGGCACCAGACCGGGATATACGGATGGAAGCATTCATCGCGTTACCCAGCCGCACTTTATATTCATAAAAGACATTTAGTTTCAATGCACTACATGCTTCTTGCAGAAACAACATGAAGCCTGGTCGCGATGAATGAGGCGGGATGAAAACGCGCAGCTGATTTCCTCCTGCCCGGCTCGCCAAGCCACCTACATTGGGCTGGATAAAACATTCAATTTGTCACAACCCGCTGCGAGCTTGTTTGGTACGCTTGATGCGCAGACCAGCGCGTCTGCCCGCCTGAAACAGGCATTCGCCGCCAGCAAGCCTGACACGGCAAGCCGCCACCGCGGCACAACAATAATTACGCTGACGCTCCATTCATCACGTCGCCAAAAGCGCCGTCATGCCGAGCTGAAAACAGCACAACACTCAGGAGACCCGTCATGAACGAACTCATCGAGCAGTACTGGGCCCGTGCGCTGAAGATCACACGCCAGTACGAATCGGGCGATGTCAATTTCGCCGACCTTACCGGGCTGGGCGAAGAATTCGCCGCCTCTTTCATCGAACAATTGAACGAGCTACCCGAGCCTTTACGGGCAACATACTGCGCCGGCCTCGAAACCCGCCTTAGCACCGCTATTGCGCAAAACGGCCCCGACAGCCCTGCAAGCCAGGCTCTTGGCGAGCTGCGGGTTTCCATCAACCGCACCCCCATCTATTAAGCACGGCACGGCACGGCTCACCCTGCCGCTATGCAAACGCGGCAGGCTTCGCCTGCCACGCCCGAACAACAGGCCCGGCGCTTCGCCGGGCCTGTTGTTTGAACTTACTTGCCGCCGCGCTCTGCGACTAGAATACCGGCATGAAAATCGGTTTCTTGTTTCTGAGCATTCTGACCATGGCCGCCACCTGGTGGTGGGCCACCTACCGGCACCACCACACCCCCGGGCGACTTGGTTGGCGCGATAAACGTCGCATTGCGGTCAAAAGCCTATTGGCGGGCGTAGCCGTTTATTTTTTGTTGCTGCTTATCGCTGCGCTATATATGAGCTTGGGCTCGGCATAATTGGCTGCAGGCGTCGCCCCCTGGCACGCGATGATACTGACTTCAAACTTGGGTACAAATAGAATAGAATGTAATCGCGTTTACATTCCGTACTTGTCGCGCGGCATCTGGTAACACTCGTGTTCCGAGAGCACGCCGATGCTGCCCCGCATCCATAGGTATCAACTGTCATCCGCTACAGAAATACTATGCGCCGCCCTTGCCTTATACGACGTTCCGTGTTTTTGCTGCTCGGCCTGTTCGGAGCAATGCTGGGCGGGGCAGCCGCCGCCTCCTCAAACTGGCCCGAGACGCCCTCGCGACTGGTCTTTGACACCCCTTACGGCACCCTTCAGGTCAAGAACAACGAGTACCTCTACGAATCGCGGCTGCATTTCAATGACACCGATGTCGCCCCGGTAATTGAAGGCCTGCTCAACATACCCTACGCATTCAGCCTGCCTGCCGCCCAGGTTGCCCTGGTATCCATCAACTCCGGCAACACTGATTGCCCCGTTTCTTACCGGTGGGTGGTCCTGACCAAAAAAGGCTATACCATATCGCCGTCTTTCGGGTCATGTTCAGAACAAATCAAGGTCACGGTCAAAGGCCGCAGTTTCCTGGTGCAAACCCCCAGCACTCAAATGCCGGATAAAATAGACGTATACGCCTACGATGGCAAAACCGTCAGCAAGCGCACACAGCGCCAATAATTTTTCCGGTATCACTTTGACAAAACCCAATGAATCCTGGGGCTTCCTGCACCCCGAATGCCATGGTCAGAAGGCGCTACTTTTCTTTAGCTGGGATCTGGCCAGAACGATCGAGCAGCAGTTCAAGCTGCATGCCGAATCACCCATGTCGACCCAACTGTTCGAAGCTCAAAAGGCGGTCGACCGCCTGCTGAATCAGTACGTACAAATACAGGCCAACCCAAAAGCTTTCGAAGGTCAAAGCATTGTCCTCAAACTCGAACAAAACGCTTCCGACGCGAAAGGCATGCCGGTGTTGGCACTGCAAACCTCACCCGAACTCGAGGCACTGATTCTCGAGATGCAGTCGCAGTTACAGTCGTCGCAATCCATCAACTAGGCAGGTCTCGAGCCGGCAATGCAGCTCGCCACTCGTCCACATTCCATGGCTAACCGGGGCCGTGCCATACCCGGCCTTCCGACTGGGGTGCAGCATGACCGATCCCGTGACTGATCCGACCGATACAGACCCAAGCGCGGACGGAAAAGGTAGACCACGCAGAGACCTGCTTCGCTGGCTCCCGGGGCTGCGCATGTTAAATGCCTATCGTCTCGAGTGGTTGCGCAGCGACATCACGGCCGGACTAGCTTTGTCGGCTTTCCTGGTACCGGTCGGCATTGCTTACGCGGTGGCTGCCGGCCTGCCCGGTATTTACGGCCTGTACGCCACCATTGTGCCCCTCTGCGCCTATGCGGTGTTTGGCCCAAGCCGCGTATTGGTGCTCGGGCCCGACTCGGCATTGGCGGCGATTATTCTTTCTGTGGTGGTGCCGCTCTCTGCCGGCGACCCGGCGCGAGCCGTGGCTTTGGCAGGGGCGATGGCCGTCGTAACAGGAGCTACCTGCCTATTGGCTGGCGTCTTGCGGCTGGGTTTCGTTACCGAGTTACTTTCCAAGCCGATCCGATACGGCTATATGAACGGCATCGCCCTGACCGTGCTGATCAGCCAGTTGCCTAATCTTTTCGGCTTTTCAACCGAAGGCGAACACCCCTTGGTTCGAGCCTGGAGTTTTCTGCAGGGCGTGGTCCAGGGCCAAACCAATCCGTACGCTCTGGGCCTTGGAATTGCGGTGTTTATCGTGCTGCTTTTGCTGCGCGCACGAAAGCGTGTACCCGCAGTGCTGATCGCCGTAGTGCTGACCATACTCATCACCATGGGCTTCAATCTGGAAGCCCGGGGCGTGTCAATACTGGGCGGCCTGCCCCAAGGCCTGCCGGCACCGGTCTGGCCGGCCATTACCTATGCCGATCTTGGCCCGGTGATCATCGGCGGCGTCACAGCGGCCATTTTGGCATTTTCAGAAACCAGCGTGCTCTCGCGCAGCTACGCTGCCCGAATGGGTGACCACGTAGACCCCAATCAGGAAATACTCGGTTTGGGCGCAGCCAACCTGGCCACGGGGCTGTTTCAGGGTTTTCCGGTCAGCAGCAGCGCGTCGCGTACGCCTGTGGCCGAAGCCGCCGGGGCGAAGACTCAGCTCGCTTCTCTGGTCGGTGCACTGGTGGTCGCCCTAATGCTGGTGCTGACCCCGAATTTATTGCACAGCCTGCCAAGCAGCGCCCTGGCAGCCGTCGTCATTGCAGCAGTCATCAGCCTGTTTGAAATCAAAGACCTTGGGCGCATTTTTCGCATTCAGCAATGGGAGTTCTGGCTTTCGGTCAGCTGCGCAGCCGGTGTGCTGCTACTCGGAGCCATACCGGGCATTGGCCTGGCAATCATCATTGCAGTCATCGAGTTCTTGTGGGACGGCTGGCGCCCACACCACACAGTGCTCGGCCGGGTGGACGGCCTTAAGGGCTATCACGATCTGTCCCGCTATCCCGATGCGCGACGCGTGCCCGGTCTGGTGCTGTTCCGCTGGGACGCGCCCCTGTTCTTTGCCAATGCCGAGTTCTTTCAGCAGGCAGTTCTCGAGGCCGTCGATGCATCGCCAACACCGGTGCGCTGGCTGGTCGTGGCCGCCGAACCGGTAACAAGCGTTGATGTAACGGCCGGCGACATGCTCAAGGAACTGGACGAAAGGTTGAAGCAGCAAGGCATAAAATTTTGCTTTGCCGAAATGAAGGACCCCGTCAAAGACAAACTGAAGCGTTTCGGCCTGTATTCGTACTTTGGCGACGATTATTTCTTTCCAACGGTCGGCCGGGCGGTAAGCCAATATGTCGACACGTTTTCAGTGTCCTGGCAAGATTGGGAAGACAGCCCCGGCCTGCCGGCTTCTTAACGACTACGAGCCAGTTGCCCAGCCAGGCCTATGTAGTTGCGCGGCGTCATGTCCAGTAAACGTTGCTTGGCGTCTGCGGGCAGATCAAGCTGCTGAATGAATTCACGCAAGGCTTCTTCGGTAATGCCCTTGCCCCGCGTCAGGGCCTTAAGCTGCTCGTATGGCTGCGGCAGGCCATAGCGTCGCATGACGGTTTGCACAGGTTCGGCCAGAACCTCCCAGCAGGCGTCGATATCGGCATCGATGGCTCCGGCATTAAGCTCAAGCTTGCCCAGACCGCGCAAGCAGGAATCCCAGGCTACGGTGCAGTAGCCAAAGGCGACACCCAGATTACGCAGTACGGTGGAGTCGGTCAGGTCGCGTTGCCAGCGCGAAACCGGCAGCTTCTCGGCCAGGTGCCGCAACATGGCATTGGCCAGCCCGATATTGCCTTCGGAGTTTTCAAAGTCGATAGGGTTGACCTTGTGCGGCATGGTCGATGAGCCCACTTCGCCTTCTTTTAGCCGCTGCTTGAAGTAGCCCAGGGCAATATAGCCCCAGATGTCGCGATTGAAGTCCAGCAAGATGGTGTTTGCCCGGGCTACGGCATCAAACAGGGCGGCCATCCAGTCGTGCGGCTCAATCTGTATGGTGTGGGTGTTTTGCTTAAGCCCCAATTGCTGCAACACGGTCGCACTGAATGTCGGCCAGTCAATTTCGGGGTAAGCCGATAAATGGGCATTGTAATTGCCGGTTGCACCGTTAAGCTTGGCCAACGGCTGCACCGCACGAATTTCGGCCAGGGCAAGCGACAAGCGATGCGCCACATTGGCAAACTCTTTGCCCATAGTGGTGGGGCTGGCCGGCTGGCCGTGGGTACGTGCCAACAGAGGCTGGTCGGCGTACTGCACGGCCAGGGCGGCGATGGTGTCAGTCACCTGAGTCAGCATGGGCAGCAGCACCTGCTCGCGAGTGCGGCTCAGCATCAAGGCATGCGACGTGTTGTTGATGTCTTCAGATGTGCAAGCAAAGTGAATGAACTCGGCTGCCTTGGCCAGTTCCGGGTACTCGGCCACTTTTTCTTTCAGCCAGTACTCCACGGCCTTGACGTCATGATTGGTGGTGCGCTCGATAGCCTTGATGCGCTCGGCGTCAGCCTCGGAAAAGTTGGCCACCAGCCCCTGCAGTTGCTCGATGGCGTGCGTCGAAAATGCGGGCAACTCGGGCAGCCCGCCCCCGGCCAGGCCGATCAGCCATGCAACCTCGACCTCGACTCGATGCGCCATGAAGCCGGCTTCAGACAGCAGGCGCCGCAAAGAATCTGCACGTGAAGCATAACGCCCGTCAAGGGGCGACAAGGCATTTAAAGGGGTCAGGGTAGGGGCAATCTGCATGGCTTGAAAAACACCGCTCAAAAGACAAAACAGTACATTTTAACCATTGCGCAGAAAGTACGTTTCTATAAACCAACAACCTGTAACGCCCCGGTGCGGCAGACGCCTGCACGCTGATGGGTTCGGGCGCTTCCCTGCTATACTTTGCTCACCATAACTTATTCTGGCTGACATGAAACTTTTGGGTTCGCTGACCAGCCCTTACGTGCGCAAGGTACGCGTCGTAATGGCCGAGAAAAAGCTCGAATATGAGCTGGTTATCGAGGACGTATGGTCGGAAACAACCAAAATCCAACAGCATAATCCCCTGGGTAAAGTGCCCTGTCTGGTCATGGACGACGGCGGCAGTCTGTTCGACTCCCGCGTTATTGTCGAATACCTCGACACCCTTTCGCCCGTGGGCCGCCTGTTGCCACAAGCCGGCCGCGACCGTACTGCCACCAAGTGCTGGGAAGCCATCGCCGACGGCGTCATGGACGCCACCGTGGCTATTCAGGTCGAAAACACCCAGCGCCCCGAGCATCTGCGCAGCACCGACTGGATCCTGCGCCAGCAAGGCAAGATTACAGCCGCACTCGAGTTCATGGAACAAGGCCTTGAACCGCAAGCATTCTGCATGGGGGTCAACTTCAGCCTTGCAGACGTTGCGGTTGGCTGTGCCTTGGGCTATCTCGACCTTCGTTACAGCCAGCTTCCGTGGCGCAGCCAATACCCCAACTTGGCGCTACTTGCCGAAAAGCTTCACGAGCGGCCTTCGTTCGTGGCCAGCGCGCCACCGACCACCAACCCCCAACCACAAAATATCGCGGTCAACCCCTGATACCTCACGATCAGCACCGAAACACGCAAAAAAGCCGGGTATGAAACCCGGCTTTTTTTCGGTCGCGTTACACGCGCTACCCGGTACCAGGACACTTACACGATAATGCCGCCGCCCAGGCACACGTCGCCGTCATAGAGCACGGCAGACTGCCCCGGGGTCACAGCCCATTGTTCTTGCGAGAAGCTTAATGAAAAGCCTCCCTCGGATGTGGCCTCGACCAAACGACAGGCAGCATCGGGCTGACGATAACGTGTCTTGGCAGCATAGTCGCCCAAGTCGGGCGCTTGGCCGGAAACCCAGCTGGCGTCTTGCGCCTGCACCTGTTGCGAAAGCAGCCAGGGGTGGTCGTGGCCCTGTACCACATACAAGGTGTTGGCCTGAATGTCTTTACGTGCGGTGTACCAGGCGTCGGCCGTGCCGTCGTCCCGCTGGCGGCCCTTGACCCCGCCTATGCCCAGCCCCTTGCGTTGACCCAAGGTATAGAACGCCAGCCCCATGTGGCGCCCCACCACTCGGCCATCGGGCATTTTGATCGGCCCCTCTTGGGTGGGCAGGTAGCGATTCAGGAACTCGCGAAACGGCCTCTCGCCGATAAAGCAGATACCGGTCGAATCTTTTTTTGCAGCATTAGGCAGGCCCAGCTCGGCGGCGATGCGCCGCACTTCTGTTTTAGGCACCTCGCCCAAAGGGAACAAGGTGCGAGACAATTGGCTCTGGTTCAGGCGATGCAGGAAATAGCTTTGGTCCTTGCTTGTGTCCAGGCCCTTCAGCAGCTCAAAGCGGCTGCCCTGCCCGTCTCTTACCTCGCGCACGCGAGCATAATGACCGGTGGCAATGCGCTCAGCACCCAACTGCATCGCGTGGTCAAGAAAAGCCCTGAACTTGATTTCAGCATTACATAATATGTCGGGGTTGGGCGTTCGGCCGGCCGAGTATTCGCTCAGGAACTCGGCAAAGACACGTTCTTTGTACTCGTCGGCAAAATTAACTGCTTCGATGTCGACGCCGATCAGGTCGGCGACACTGGCTGCGTCGAGCCAGTCTTGACGGGTCGAGCAGTACTCAGAGTCGTCATCGTCCTCCCAGTTCTTCATGAACAGGCCCACCACTTCGTAGCCCTGTTGTTTTAAAAGCCAGGCACTGACCGACGAGTCGACGCCGCCGGACATGCCGACGACGACGCGTCCTTTGGTTGCTGAAGAAGTCATACAGTAATTTTAACGATCTGGGCGTGCTAAAGGCCGGTACCGGCAGGCGGAGGAATGGTTTTGCCGGGGTTCAGGATATTATTGGGGTCGAAGGCCTGCTTGACACTGCGCATCAAGGCCAAAGCCTCGTCACCGTGCTCAAGAGATAGAAACTCCATTTTATGCAGGCCCACACCATGCTCGCCGGTGCAGGTTCCCCCCATAGCAATGGCGCGCTCGACCAAACGGCGATTCAGCTGCTCGGACTCTTCCCATTCTGCCGGGTTGTCGGGGTCGATAAGCATCATGACATGAAAATTACCGTCGCCCACATGCCCTAAGATGGTATGCGGAAAACTGGCCGCTTCCAGGTCGGCGGCGGTTTCGCTGACACAGCGGGCCAGTTGCGAAATCGGTACGCACACGTCGGTGGTCGTGGCGCGGCAACCCGGTCGCAACTGCAGGCCGGCAAAGTAAGCATGGTGTCTGGCCACCCACAAGCGCGTTCGATCCTCGGGATGCTCGGCCCACTGGAAATCGGCGCCCCCATGACCGGCGGTAATTTCGCCAACGGTTCGAGCCTGCTCCTGAACGCCCGCAGGGCTGCCATGGAACTCAAAGAACAGTAACGGAGATTCGGCCAGATCAAGCTTGCTGTAGGCATTGGTCGCCCGCACTGCATCCGTGTCCATAAATTCGACCCGAGCTATCGGCACCCCCAATTGGATGATTTCGATAACGCTGTTGACCGCCGCTTCAAGGGTGGGGAAATTGCAGATCGCCACCGACGCAGCCTCGGGCTGCGGATACAGCCGCAGGGTCAGCTCGGCAATAATGCCCAAGGTGCCTTCGCTGCCGACAAACAACCCGGTCAGGTCATAGCCCGCCGACGATTTTCGTGCCCGGCTGCCGGTATGAATGATTCGGCCCTCGGCGGTAACCACCTTTAACGCCATGACGTTGTCGCGCATGGTTCCGTATCTGACCGCATTGGTGCCCGACGCCCGAGTTGAAGCCATGCCGCCCAGCGTAGCGTCCGCCCCCGGGTCGACCGGGAAAAAAAGCCCGGTATCGCGCAAGTACTCATTAAGCTGCTTGCGACGTACACCGGCCTGCACAGTGACGCATAGGTCTTCGGTGTCGACCGCCACAATGCGGTCCAGTCCCGAGAGATCAAGGCTGATGCCGCCTTGTACGGCCAATACCTGGCCTTCAAGCGACGACCCTGCCCCGAAAGGAATGAGCGGCACCTTGTACTGGTGACAATGCGCCGCAACCCAGGCAATGTCATCAATGCTGTGCGCATGAACGACGCCGTCAGGCAGCATGGGTGGATAAGGAGATTCATCGCGCCCATGATGCGCCCTGACGGCTTCTGCAGTAGAGAACGACGCCCCGAACCGCTGCTGAAGCGCTTCGAGAAAACCGGCTGGAATCGCGCGACGATTGGCCTGGCTTTGTAATGACGAGTTCAAGAGTGGCTCCGGTTGCTCGAGAAGCGATGGATTACAAAGCGCAGGCGGCAACGCCGCCTGCGCAGGTTCTGTCAGGCTGCGCTGGACTGGGCCGATACGACTCGCCGCTCACGCACTGCCGCCGACAGACGCTCGAGTACCTGTACGGAGGCGTCCCAGTCGATGCAGCCATCGGTGATGCTTTGCCCGTGCACCAGCGTCTTGCCGGGAACAAGATCTTGGCGACCGCCCACCAGATGGCTTTCGACCATGACGCCGCATATGCGCTGCTCGCCACCGCCAACCTGACCGCAGACGTCTTCGATGACCAGGGGCTGACGGGTGTAGTCTTTATTGCTGTTTGCGTGGCTGGCATCGACCATGATGCGAGGCTTAAGGCCGGCCTTGACCAGATCCCGACCCGCGGCGTCGACACTTGCTGCGTCATAGTTAGGCGCCTTGCCGCCGCGCAAGATGACATGACAGTCTTCGTTGCCGACGGTGGAGACGATGG
>NZ_DATJBQ010000017.1:0-19812 GCF_035515275.1 Pusillimonas sp. | reverse complement strand
CCCTTGGCGTCGCCCGTGCCGAACTCTTTGGCCAGCACCGTTGTGATCGCCGCCGTCAGCGTCGTTTTGCCGTGGTCAACGTGGCCGATCGTTCCTACGTTTACGTGCGGTTTAGTCCGCTCAAACTTACCTTTTGCCATGGCTGACTCCTGACTTTGGAATTAAGCAACAAAAATGAATGGTGAGTGGTGCCCATGACGCGGATCGAACGCGTGACCTCTCCCTTACCAAGGGAGTGCTCTACCACTGAGCCACATGGGCGTACTTCTTTCGTAAAAAACCCGCTTTATCAGGTTGCCCTAAAAAAGCGAGCCTTAAAAAAACTGGAGCGGGTGAAGGGAATCGAACCCTCGTCGTAAGCTTGGAAGGCTTCTGCTCTACCATTGAGCTACACCCGCAAGGGATTCCGTTCGTTCTCGCCGTTTTTTCCGGGGTTTTAATACCGCCAGCCTTGTTTCATGCTGGTTACCCAGTACCGTTGCTGCAACTGCCCATAACATGGTGCGGGTTGCCGGCCGGCCCTGCAGGTAAGCTCTGGTGGTGGGAGTTGGATTCGAACCAACGTAGACGCAAGGTCAACAGATTTACAGTCTGCCCCCTTTAACCACTCGGGCATCCCACCAAAAGAGAACCACGAATTATGATCCTTTTTTTAAGGCTTGTCAAACGCAAAGAAAAAGAGACTGCAGTTGGGTTGGGCTGGAACGCGCTTGTAAAGCAAATAGCAGTAGTACACGTGCTTTTTGTGGGTTTAGCCCACCCGCCGCAACAAAACCATGCGTGTCGTCGTCAACCTCGAGGTTGGGCAGCACGTGGCCCCTGGCCGTGCGTGTAGACCTAATCACTGTGGTGCCTTTTTTTACTGCCTCGCCCAATTGCTTCCATACCTGCTGGGATGCATTACCGTTACCGACGCCGGCAAGCACTATGCCGTCGGGCGCCGCGCCAACAACAGCCTGGACCAGGGCGGATTCCATTCCGCCATAGGCGTACAAAATGGGCACTACCGGCCAGTTCTCAGTTTGGTGGCCAGTGAACAGCCCACGTAATGCAGGGTTGCCGTTTTCGCGCCCTGCGTACACATGCAAGCCACCCTGGTTGATTCGCCCAAGCGGCCCCTGATTTCGGCTGCAGAACGCGCCAACACCCCCGGCTCGTTGCTTTTGTACTTCAACCGCATCGTACAGGGTTTGGTCCATGGCCACGCACACGCCCAGGCTTTTCGCCATGGGGCTGGCCGCCGCAGTAATGGCGGCGATCAAATTGGCCGGGCCGTCGGCACCCGGTACATGAGGTGGGTACATCGCGCCCGTAAGTATGACGGGCTTGGTTGCCTTAACAGCCAGATGAAGAAAAAAAGCGGTTTCTTCGAGGGTGTCGGTGCCATGGGTAATCACCACAGCGTCAACGGATTCGCTGCGCAAAAGTCGGGCGACCTCAGTTGCCAGAACCGACCAGAAAGCCGGGTCGACATCTTGGCTGCCTACGTTGGCGTGTGTCTGAACCGATACAGAAGCCAGCTTATGCACTTGGGGAACCGATTCCAGCAAGTGCTGCCCGGGTAATGAACCGGCCTGATAACTTAAGTTTTGTGTCGGCGCGCCCGCAATGGTGCCGCCGGTGGTAAGTACGACAACCCTTGGCAGCATAAAGCTAGGCGTCCATGACGCTGGCCATGCCCTGGCGCTCGAGCAAGGCGTTCAGGTGCTCCCAGTCGTGAAAATCAATAACCAGCTGCCCACGGTTGCGGGCGCCAACCTTGAGGGTTACACGTGTACCCAGATGGTCGGACAAGGCCTGCTCAAGACGCAAGGTGTCACCCGAGGGCGTGCTTCGAGTACGACGACCGGGTGTGCCGGCTTCTTCGTTTTCGCGCAGGTTTCTGGCGACCAGTTTTTCGGTTTCTCGTACCGACAGCCGACGGGCGATGATCTCGTTTGCCAGCAGTATCTGCTGTGCGGCGTCGGCCGCCAACAGCGCACGGGCATGACCCATGTCGATATCACCGGCCAGCAGCATGGTTTGCACGGGGTCGGTAAGATTAAGCAGTCGCAATAAATTACTGGTGGCTGAGCGCGAACGCCCTATGGCTTGCGAAGCTTGTTCATGGGTCAGTTCGAATTCGTCAAGCAGGCGCTTGACGCCCTGGGCTTCTTCAAGCGGGTTAAGGTCTTCGCGCTGGATGTTTTCGATAAGAGCCATAATGGCCGCGTTTTCGTCGGCCACCTCGCGCACCAGTACGGGTACTTCAGAAAGACCGGCAATTTGCGCAGCGCGAAAACGTCGCTCGCCTGCAATAATTTCGTATTTGCCGGCCTGGCTGAGCGGGCGAACCAGAATGGGCTGCATGATGCCCTGCGTGCGTATGGATTCGGCAAGCTCGTTTAAGGCGCCTTCGTCCATGCGGGTGCGCGGCTGGTACTTGCCTGCCTTAAGCGCCTTGATGCTTAAGCTGGTGGGTAACTGCGGCTCGGCAGCTTCGGCTTTGCTTCCGAGCGTGCCAATCACCGCGGCATCAGCGCCCAACAACGCGTCGAGCCCGCGGCCCAATCCTTTGGGTTTTCTTGTCGCCATAATGTGTCCTTACAGATTCGTCATTTGGGGAGGCCGGGCAACCGCGCGCAAAGCCTCTTTTTTTACCCGCTTGATCAGTTCTTCGCCAAATTCAATATACGCCTTGGCACCACGAGAAGCCTTGTCGTAAACAATGCCGGGCATGCCATGGCTGGGCGCCTCGGCCAGACGCACATTGCGCGGCACAATCGTTTTAAAGACCCTATCTCCGAAGTGGGATTCGATCTGGGCCGAGACCTGTTGCTGCAGCGTGACGCGCGCATCAAACATGACCCGCAGTAAACCAATGACCCGGAGTTCGGGATTAATGTTGTTATGCACGCGTTTAATGGTGTTGACCAGATCAGACAAGCCCTCGAGCGCAAAATACTCGCACTGCATGGGTATGATCACCCCATCGGCAGACGCGAGGCCGTTAAGGGTAAGCAACGAAAGCGTTGGCGGGCAGTCGATAAGAATAAAGTCGTAGTCGTCGCGAACCGCTGCAATGGCTCGCTTGAGCTGCATCTCGCGCTCGTCCATCTGAATGAGATCTATTTCGGCCCCGGAAAGCTCGCGGTTGGAAGGTAATACGTCGTAGCCGCCGCTTTCTGACCGGACACGTGTCGACGAAATATCTGTTTCGCCGATAAGCACCTGGTACAGGTTGCTTTGCAATTCATTTTTATTAATGCCACTACCCATCGTGGCATTGCCTTGAGGGTCGAGGTCGATAAGCAAGACCTTTTTATTTAGGGCCGCCAATGCAGCCGCCAAATTAATGGCCGTAGTGGTTTTGCCTACCCCCCCTTTTTGATTGGTAATGCAAAACACCTTCACGGTATCGGCAATGCTATGTGTCATGAGTTTCCTTGACGGCAGATCCAGACCAGGCAACGCTGCGCTTGTAATAGGGGCACGTTAAGTTGCTGAACAGATTGAACCTGCCATTCGCCCTGCAACTGCAGCGCTGTAATTTCTTCTTCAGGGTAGCGGCCTTTCATGGCAACCAACCTGCCCTTCGGCCCCACATGCCGACCAGCCAGTGTCGCAAAATCAAGCAGCGATGCAAAGGCCCGGGAAACCACTAGGTCGGCTTCAAGCAAAGGTAGTTCTTCTACCCGGCCGTGTACAGCCTTTAAATTCGGCAACCCCAAAACGCCTGATATCTGGCGCACAAAGGCCATTTTTTTTTCAACGGCATCGACGCAATGAATAGTCCACGTGGAACACGCCACAGCCAGAACCACACCCGGCAAGCCACCGCCTGAACCAATGTCGGCAATGGTGGCGCTTTGGTCGCCCAACGCCTCAGCAAAGGGCTTAACTACCGCCAGGCTATCGACCACATGCTGAACCAGCATCTGCTGGGGGTCGCGGATAGAAGTAAGATTGTAGGTTCTATTCCAACGCTGCATTTGCGCCAGATATTCCAACAACATCGCTTGCTGATCAGCCGACAAATCTAGCCCAAGGGCTTGCACGCTTTGGGCAAGCATCTGGTTCAACTCTGCCATTACGCTGCCCGTCGCCTGTGCTGATGGCGTTTAATGTGAATCAACAGCAAAGACACGGCAGCCGGGGTAATACCCGAAACACGGCTCGCCTGCCCTATGGTTTCGGGCTTGGCGGCTTTTAAACGCTGGCGCACTTCAATCGACAAACTGCTGATAGCGTCGTAATCCAGGTCCTCGGGTATGAGCTGACCTTCTTGGGCTGCCTGGCGCTTTACATCTTCTTGCTGTCGCGCCACGTAGCCGGCGTACTTGGTCTGAATCTCTACCTGCTCTGCAACCACATGGTCTTCAACCCCAGGGCCGGCCAATAACGTGCCGTCGCTATTTTCAAAGGCCATTAAGCGATCATAAGTAAGCTCCGGTCGCTTCAACAGGTCGAATAAAGAGTATTCGCGCTCTAGTGCCTTACCCAACAGTGCTTGAGCGGAATCCTTGTTCAAAATCTTGGGATTTACCCAAGTCGACTTAAGGCGCTGAATTTCTTGCTCTAACGCGTCGCGCTTTCTATTGAAAGCATCCCAACGGGCATCGTCGACCAAACCCATTTGTCGCCCTAACTCGGTCAACCGCAAGTCGGCGTTGTCTTCGCGCAAACTTAATCGGTACTCGGCACGCGAAGTAAACATGCGATAGGGCTCGGTTACGCCACGGGTAATCAGGTCATCTACCAGTACCCCCAAGTATGCTTCGCTGCGGCCAGGCGACCATGGCTCCAGGCCTTTTGCCTGACGAGCGGCATTCAGCCCTGCCAGCAGACCTTGCGCCGCAGCTTCTTCGTAACCTGTCGTACCGTTTATTTGCCCGGCAAAGAAAAGGCCGTGAATCGCCCGGGTTTCCAACGACGATTTCAATTCACGTGGATCAAAATAGTCATACTCAATGGCGTAACCCGGTCGCGTAATAATGGCCTGTTCCAGACCCGGCAGAGTACGCAACAAGGCCAGTTGAATATCGAACGGCAAACTGGTTGATACGCCGTTTGGGTAGATCTCGTTCGTCGTCAGTCCTTCGGGCTCCAGAAAAATCTGGTGGCTGGTTTTATCGGCAAACCGGTGAATCTTGTCTTCGATCGAGGGGCAATATCGGGGGCCGATGCCTTCGATTTCGCCCTGGTCGCTATACATGGGCGACCGGTCAAGCCCAGAACGGACAATGTCATGGGTTCTTTCGTTTGTATTGGTAACCCAGCATGGAAGCTGCTTGGGATGCAGCGCAACCGAGCCCATGTACGAGAACACAGGGATGGGATCAAGATCACCCGGTTGCGCTTCAGTACGAGAAAAATCGATACTTCGCGAATCGACCCTGGGAGGGGTTCCTGTTTTCAACCTTCCTTGCGGCAGTTTTAGCTCTTTAAGCCTTTGCCCCAACGTTATTGCTGGGGGGTCGCCTGCCCGCCCGCCCGAGTAGTTATTCAGGCCCACGTGGATCAGGCCGTTTAGGAACGTTCCGGCCGTAAGTACAACCGTCTTACCACGGAACTTCAGGCCCACCTGAGTTACGGCACCCACTACCTTGTCCCCTTCCAGCATCAGGTCATCTACCGCTTGCTGAAAGATCATGAGGTTCGGTTGGTTTTGTAGAATTTGGCGAATTGCTTGACGGTACAAAGACCGATCAGCTTGCGCACGGGTTGCTCTTACCGCCGGACCTTTAGAACGGTTTAGTACCCTAAACTGTATTCCAGCCAGGTCCGTGGCATACGCCATAGCGCCACCCAATGCGTCAACTTCCTTGACCAGATGGCCCTTACCTATTCCGCCGATAGAGGGATTACACGACATTTGCCCCAAGGTTTCCATATTATGGGTCAGCAGTAAGGTGGAGGCACCAGTACGCGCGGCGGCAAGAGCCGCCTCTGTACCGGCGTGGCCACCGCCGACCACAATCACATCGAACTCATCTGGGTAAATCATTTTCTGGGGCAGTAAAGAAGTAAGAGCCTAATTATACTTGCGAGGATGTGATGTTTCACGTGGAACAGAGGCGGGTGGTTTCACGTGAAACATTGATTGGACCAACTGCTGGATAAAAAGAGTCGTACTACGGTGGTCAACGCAGCGCCTAACACCTTGTGGATAACTTTGTGGGCAACTTGTGTATTGATGAATATTAGGAACCACATTGCGTGACACCAAACGCCTGTCTACAGGCGGAAGTAAAGGCAGCACAAATTTACGACTTACTGCAAACCCTAATAACCACCGGCGTTGCGAGCGGGGCGTGGCTCCCCTGGCCCATTATTACCAGAACAGCTTTTTGAACTACCTTGTAGTTCGGTGCGATTGATAGTTTCTGTGTATAAGTAGAGGCGCAAACATAGAAGTCACCACTATGTGTGCTGCGCACAACGCAAAACGCCCCCCACAAAACATGTGGAGGGCGCAAGCGTTAAACCCGCTATAACGAATTTAACGAATATTTTTTAGAGACTTATAGCGCGCGAATTTCGGATGCTTGCGGGCCTTTTGGGCCGTCTTTGACTTCGTACTCGACTTCCTGGCCTTCGTTCAGGCTACGGTAACCGCGACCCTCGATAGCAGAGAAATGTGCGAATACATCGGTACCCCCGTCGTCAGGAGTAATAAAGCCGAAACCTTTATCGGCGTTGAACCATTTGACTTTGCCCTTCTGAGCCATGTGTAGCGTTCCTAAAATTGAAGAAGATGCATAAAACCAAGAACGCCTACACCAACGAAAGCAATAGCTACCAGGTACTGCGAACAGGTTTACAAATGCAACGGCAAGCATAACCATAGCTACTTGGATTCACAAATAATAGTTTTCCCTAAGCCGCTATTTTTTATTCAATAACGCCGCTGTTTGAATAAGATAGTCATTTGACGAACGCTAACCAACAATAAGCAAAGCCATGACACTAACTTCCCGCTTGCCCAAGGTAGGCACCAACATTTTTACCCTAATGAGCCAGCTGGCTTCAGAACATAACGCCATTAACCTTGGCCAAGGGTTCCCTGACTTCACTCCCGACCCGCTGTTGCTGCGATTGGTAAACGATGCCATGCATGCGGGCTATAACCAGTATCCGCCTATGGCCGGCATACCAGCGTTACGCAAGCAGGTAGCTGAAAAGGTGGAGTCGTTGTACGGCCCCCAATACGACGAAACAAACGAAATTACCATTACCAGTGGCGCTACCGAAGCCTTAATGGCCAGTTTTTTAGCATTGGTTCATCCGAGCGACGAGGTAATTGTTATTGAGCCTTTTTACGACCTTTACATACCGGCAATCGAACTTGCCGGGGGTGTTCCTAAAGTGGTTTCGTTACTGGCACCAGACGACAGCAATGCGTACTACCGGGTTGATTGGCAACAGGTTGAAGATGCCATTACGGCCAAAACCCGCATGTTGGTGTTGAACTTTCCGCATAACCCCACCGGCATTGTTTTGAACGAAACTGACCTGAACACACTTGAAACATTGGTTGAACGATACGGCATATTACTGTTAAGCGACGAAGCTTACGAACATATTACTTTCGACGGAGTAAAACACTTAAGCATCTGCAGCCGCCCCAACTTGATAAAAAACACTGTAGTGGTGTTTTCGTTTGGCAAGACGTATCACATTACAGGCTGGAAAATCGGTTATTGCACTGCTGATGCGCCGATCATGGCCGAAATTCGAAAAGTCCATCAGTTTATGGTGTTTACCGTAAGCCACCCGGTTCAGGTTGCCGTGGCCCAATACATGGCAGACCCGCTTACCTACACCCAACTGGCACAATTTTACGAACAACGTCGCGATTACCTGTTTACAAATCTACAAAAAACACGATTCAGACCCCTACCAAGCCAAGGTACGTTTTTTCTATTGGCCGACTACAGCCAGGTTTCAGACCAGAACGAAACCGATTTTGCCAAATGGTTAACGGTAAACCACGGTGTCACGGCCATACCTCTTAGTGCTTTTTATCAAGACCCTTCGGCTAAAGAATCTAACCACAGTTTGATACGGCTTTGTTTTGCCAAAGAAAACCAAACGCTGGATCAAGCCATTGAACGCCTTGCTCACATCTAAGCGATAAACAAGCAATTTCTGAACTTCGTTTAATCGACCAGACGCAGTATACGACGACAAAGTTGCTTTAAGGGCGAATGCCAAATTTGGTGGTCGTGGCAAAAGCTGTGTCTTTAAAGTCAATAAGTTGTATTTATAAATGGTAGTAATAATGGGTGTTTGTGGATAACTGGCATATCTTGTAAAAGCCCTTAAGTTTCATTGGTTTAGGCCTGGTTTTTTAGTGGAATAACAGCATGGGTTTACAAGGATGGATTCTGGATAAGTTTGCGGGTTCGGCGCGAAGTGCTGCTTATACCCCATGCGTCCACAAATTATTCACAGGCGCCCCGCTCAGTAGTTATCCACAGGCAATTATGTTGTATCTTTTTGTAAATTACCGCGTAAAGTGGGTTGTACAACGTGCTTGCCGCCTATTATTCAATCCAAAAAAAATGCCCATGCAAGCATGGGCAAATAAATGCAGCGGGTCAGGTCGTTAGATGGTTGGAAGCATCTCGCCCGAATCAAACATCAGGGTGTTCTCGGGCCAACGCAAGGCCGCCAACCGAAAGCGCGAGTCTTCGATAGACCTACTGGCCTTCCGATCGCGCCAGCGCGCTCCTACCGAGTAATCAATACAAAAAACGTTGTGGCGCTTGCCATGCCAGGCATTGGGAGCGATGTCTTTGAATAGCTGTGTGTACCGCGGCATGTTGATGCTTTTAATGGGCTTGAACATGCGCCAGTAATGGCCGATAACCACCGGCACCGGCTCGTCGTAGTCGTCCCACCAATTGACCCTATCCGAGAAACGCCAGCGGTTACCGGCAAAAAATGGGGTGTCAGCCTGCACTTCTACGCCGGACGTAAGCACTTTAAGTGGGTTAACCATTTGCTGGGTCGCTTCGTACTCGGCGATGGAATACAGAAAAGGCGGGGGGTGTTTTTCGTCTTCAAGTTCAGCCGCCCATCGATCTTTTTCGCCCAGGTAGCGTTGATACAAACCCGATGCGTCTGCCATGGTTTGCGCGGCGTAGTCCCACATCTGGTATTGCTCGGTAACGTCGCCCAGTGACACCGATTCTATGGCCTGTATGGCGGTTTTGGTCCAGGCTGCATGGACAATACGGATGTCGTCCCGTACCAAGGCCACCGGCAGGCTGCCTAAAAATTCTTTGAATGCCTGGCGCTGTTCGGGTGGGGTTCGTTTGAACGGGGCGTAGTTCTTGAGGTCTTGCTGATGGCGTTCGTCAAAGAACCAGCCGGAACCGTCTTTGACGTCGTCGATCAGCAGATTGATCTCGTGGTTGCCCAATATGCAGCGAGCGTTGCCCGCTGCAACCAATTTCTGAACCAGTTGAACGACGCCGTGGCTGTCTGGGCCGCGGTCGATCAGGTCGCCGACAAACACCAGCAAGCGGTGTTGGGGGTGGTTGCCAAGGTCATCGTAACCCAGGTTTGCCAATAGGCGAACCAGGGCGGTAAGTTCCCCGTGGACGTCGCCGATGATGTCCAGGGGTCTGTCAGGAAGTTGTTGTACTAAGTGCATGTGGCGGAAGCATAACCGCTTTTGGCTGAAATTAGCAGCAAAATAAGCGCGGCTGGGCACCGGTCCATATGCGTATGTACCCGAGTACTTAAGCCGCTGCCGGAGCGGTGGGGTATAAATTGGGCGGAGCTCTGCGGTCTGGCTTTGCCAGACTACCCGCGTTGAGGGCCTTTGCGCGGGCGTCGGCAGAACTCGCCCTTTAGCCGCTTCGCGGCTACGGAGCTCACACAGGCTGCCGCCGACATCCCCCGCCCAAAGCCCCTCAACACGGCGCTCGCAACGCCCAATTTATACCCCACCGCTCCGGCAGCTTGCATATGAGTATGATGCCAGTCTGTACTAAGACTGAAAGATTTTGCTTAGTAGGGCGGTTAGTTGCTTGCGTTCGGATTCGGTCAAAGCGGGGGTGGCGTCGGCCCTGGTGGCAACCACTTCGGCTTTTACGCACAGTTCGCGCCCTTCTGGGGTCAAGGTCAGGATTTGCGAGCGACGGTCGTTGGGGTTGCGCGTACGGGCGATCAGGCCATCAGACTGCATTTTGTCGAGCAGGGTGGCCAGATTGGGTGGTGACACCCTTATGGTTTGCCCCAAACGTTTTTGATTGATGCTGGGGTTGCTGTTAATAAGCGAAAGCACGGTGTATTCAACCGGCCGAAGCTGCAGCTTGCCCAGCTGCTTTTTTATGTTTGGCACTATCTGCAAATAGGCCTGCAAGCAGCAGTAGCCCACCGACTGCAGCAAAACACCTTGGTCGATAGACTCTGCCGGCAGGGGCTCCAGGGGGCTGCTCAGGTGGTCAGGGTTTAGGTTCGGCATACTGGTGCATGACATCAGCAAGCAGCTGAATGCTTTGGCCACTTGCCGAGCTTTCAATGACGTTATCTACGACACGAAGCAATTGTGTGGTTTCGGGCAGAATAAAGTCGTAATAGTACTTGGCGGTGTCTTGTTTGGCCTGGTAAAAAGCGGGGTCTTCTTGCAATTTACGGCGCGACACTGCGGCGGCGCGCAGCCATAGCCAGGCAATGGTGCAATGTCCGACCAGGCGAAGCATTTCGGGGGCAATCTGGTGGGGCAGTTCGGGGTTAGTGGTTGCGGCCTGGCCAATCTGGGTGGTGCACCGGCGAATATCTTTTACCAGCGCTGCCAGGGTTTGGGCGCGGCCTTGCATGGGGCCATTTTGCTCTTGCGATATGTCTGCTTCAATTTGGACAAAAAGTTGTTCCAGGCGTTTGCCGCCGTCGGC
The DNA here is from genome assembly GCF_035515275.1 of Pusillimonas sp. Classification (GTDB taxonomy): domain Bacteria; phylum Pseudomonadota; class Gammaproteobacteria; order Burkholderiales; family Burkholderiaceae_B; genus Pusillimonas. Next base: position 8,923 of record NZ_DATJBQ010000017.1, on the reverse strand, counting down.
CAATACTTTGCGCAACAACAGGTCGACGGCCTGAATTTCATTCGTGCCTTCGTAGATCATGGCAATACGCGAGTCTCGCAGGTATTGCTCAATGCCTGTTTCGGTAATAAAGCCGTGTCCGCCGTAAATTTGCAGGGCCTGGCTAGAGCCATAAAACCCCTGGTCCGTCATCATTGACTTGATGATAGGGGTTAACAGCGCCAGTTGGGCGTCCATGTCGGCGCGGGTTTCAGGGTCTGGGTGATGCTCGGCCTTGTCCAGCGACAGGGCGCTGTAATACGCCAGCATCCGAAAGCCCTCAACATAAGCGCGCTGGGTCATCAACAGGCGTTGCATGGCCGGATGCATGATGATCGGGTCGGCAGGCTCGTTGCGACGTTGGGCGGGCCTTACCGCGGCACGCATCTGCAGGCGCTCTTGGGCGTAGGTCAATGAGTTTTGATACGCGGTTTCAGCGGTGCCCAGGCCCTGTATGCCCACGCTTAACCTCGCCGCGTTCATCATCACAAACATGGCGGCCAACCCACGGTGGGGTTCGCCCACCAACCAGCCCACGGCATCGTCAAACTGCAAGCTGCTGGTGGCGCTGCCATGAATGCCCATCTTGTGTTCGATGCCCGTGCAACTGACGGCGTTGTGTGCTCCCAGTGCGTCGCCTTCGGGCAAGAATTTGGGCACGACAAACAGAGAGATTCCCTTGCTTCCCGCGGGCGCGTCGGGCAGGCGCGCCAGCACCAGATGCACGATGTTTTCAGTGAGGTCTTGTTCGCCGCCCGAGATAAAAATTTTGCTGCCGGTGATGCGATAGCTGCCGTCTTGCTGTGGAACCGCTTTGGTTCGCAACAGGCCAAGGTCGCTGCCGGCCTGAGCTTCGGTCAGGCACATGGTTGCCAGCCACTCGCCGCTGACGATACGCGGCAAGTAACGCTGCTTCAGGTCTTCACTGGCATGCTTGTGCATGCAGGCATAGGCGCCGTGCAGCAGCCCGGGGTACATCGTCCATGCATGGTTCGACGAACTCAGCATTTCGTACAACACACTGTTTAGCGTGTTGGGCAGGCCTTGCCCGCCGTAATTCGGGTCGCAGGCCAGCGCGGGCCAGCCCGCTTCCTGAAATTGCTTATAAGCCTGAGCAAACCCCGTAGGGGTTGTGACCCTGCCGTTCTCGTAGCGGCAGCCTTCGCGGTCGCCGACGGCATTCAAGGGAAACAGCACTTCAGAAGCAAAGCGACCGGCCTCTTCGGCCACCTGCATCATCAAGTCTTCATCGACTTCGGCAAACGGCGGCAGTGTCGCCAGGGTGCCGGATGCGTCCAGAAGGTCGGACAGCACAAAGCGAATGTCTTTAAGCGGAGGCTGGTACGAGAACATAAGGTGGTTCCTGTGGATCAGCGAGGAGGCAGGCGCAGCGCGCCGTCCAGACGGATGACCTCGCCATTGAGCGAGAGGTTATTGACAATGTGTACCGCAAGCTGGGCAAATTCAGAAGGCTTGCCCAGACGCCTGGGAAACGGAATGGTCGATGCCAGCGATTGCTGAACTTCTTCGGGTAACTGATACAGCAAGGGGGTAAGGAACAGGCCGGGTGCGATGGTCATGACACGTACACCGAACTGCGCCAGGTCGCGCGCCAGCGGCAAGGTCATGGACGCCAGCGCCCCTTTTGACGCCGCATAGGCGGCTTGGCCGATCTGGCCGTCGTAAGCGGCCACCGATGAAGTACAAATAATGACACCGCGTTCTTCGTCGGCCAGCGGCTCTAGCGCCAGCATGCGCGCTGCGGCCAGGCGCATGACGTTGAAGGTGCCGATCAGATTAACGTTGATGATGCCGCTGAAGTGTTCAAGCGGCATGGCCGTGCCGTCTTTACCCACCAACCGCTTTGCCCCACCCACGCCTGCACAGTTAACCAAGATGCGTGCCGGGCCCAAGGCCTTGGCCGCTGCGTCAAGTGCCTTCTCGACGCTTTCGGTGTTGGTAATGTCGCAAGCCAGGCCTACGCCGCCCACTTCTTTGGCCAGCTCAAGCGCGGCTTGCTCGTTCAGGTCAAGTATGGCTACTTTGGCGCCGGCGGCCGCCAGCTGGCGCACGGTTTCAGCGCCTAGTCCCGAGGCACCGCCGGTAACGAGCGCGGTCTGTCCTTGAATATCCATGTATTCACCTTTGTCGTTGTAGTGGCGAATCGAGCCTGGACGTCAGGAGTGCAAGCTTATGCAGATTCGCCAGGTTGTTGGTTGCGTGGGGCGTATTGCAAGCCCCCGTTTCATGCAGTGCCGAACACTGCTTGCGGCTTTACAGATCAGGCTTGAACTTGACCTTGTTTTTCTTGCCTTCTAGAAACTGAGCAAGCAGATCCAGCGTGGCCGGATCGGTTTGCGCCACGGCGGCCATCAGCGATTCGGTCGCCAGGCCGTCGTGTATGGACTGGTCGGCAATGCGGGGCAACAGGTGCATGACACCATAGTTGGTCATGGAGGCATTGGTGGCGATGCTTTCGGCCAGTTCCATGGCTTTGGCCAGACCCTGTCCGGCACCCACGGTGTAGTGCGAAATGCCCACCTGCTGGCCTTCTTGCGCGTCAAGTACGCGCCCGGTCAGCATCATGTCGGTCATGCGCGACACACCGATAAGGCGGGTAATGCGTACCGAGCCGCCACCGCCCACAAACAGGCCGCGCTTGCCTTCGGGCAGCGCATAAAAGCTGGATTCTTCAGCGACTCGTACGTGTGCCGACGAGGCGAGCTCGAGGCCGCCGCCTACTACGGCACCGTGCAGCACGGCAATGACCGGGGCGCGGCCAAATTGAATTTGCTCGAACGCCGCGTGCCAGCTGCGTGAATGCATGACTGATTCGGGCACCGTATGAGCGGTAACGCCAGACAGATCGAGCCCGGCGCAGAAGTGTTCGCCCTTGCCATACAGAACAATGGCTTTTACCGTTTCAGGCATGGATTCAAAGCATTCTTTAATGGCTTTGACCAGCTCGTCGTTCAAGGCGTTTCGCTTTTCAGGGCGATTGATACCCACTTGGGCGACGGAACCGATAAATTCAACGTGAAGCAAAGGAGATTGGCCGGGCTGACTCATAAAGGAATGCTCTCAATAATAGTTATAAAACATAACTGTTATTGATTATAAATAAATTCGGTGCGAGTGCAACTAGGGGAAGCCCGAGGGGTTCACGTTTCAGACCAGTTCGGTTTCGATCCTGCCGTCGATAAGATTGATGGTGCGGTCGCATTGCTCTGACATGCGTGGGTCGTGTGTCACCAGCAGCACGGCGCAGCCGAACTCGTCGTTGAACTGCCGAAATAGCTTGAACACATCGCCGGCCGACTTGCTGTCCAGATTACCCGTGGGCTCGTCGGCCAGCAACAATGCAGGACGATTCACCAAGGCGCGAGCCACGGCGACCCGCTGCTGCTGGCCACCCGACAATTGATCGGACTTGCGGTGTTCCATTCCAGCCAGACCAACACGTGACAGCAAGCTGCGAGCCAGGTCAAGTTGTTGTTGGCTGGGCTGACCGCCTCGCACCAGTAGCGGCATCAGTACGTTCTCGATCGCGGTAAATGCCTGGATAAGATGGTGAAACTGAAATACGAAGCCGATGGCATTGCCACGCAGCGCCGTGCGCCCCGCGTCATCCATTTGGCGGGTCGGCTCGCCCAGAAGAAAAAGCTCACCGGATGTAGGGCGGTCAAGCAAGCCGATGATATTGAGCAAGGTGCTTTTTCCAGACCCCGAAGCACCCACCAGGGCGGCAAAATCGCTGCGCCGCAGGGCAAGATCAATGCCGTGCAGCACTTCGATTTCGGTGGGCTTGCCCACGTTATAACTTTTGCATATGCCTTCCAGGCGTAGAACTTCCTGGGTGCTGTCAGGCTTAGACATGGCGTATGGCCTCTACGGGGTCCAGTAATGCGGCTCGTCTGGCCGGTACAACGGCGGCCAGTATGCCGGTAATGGTTGCCAGGCTGACGGCTGCCAGCAACAGGCCGGCTTCCATGGGCACCGCAAACAGCCTGGGGCCAAAGGTGTTGAAGGTTGCCACCAACCCGTATCCGGCCAAGCCGCCGGGTATGGAACCGGCCAGCCCGTATAGCGCCCCTTGTATCAAAAACACGCGAAGCACCTGCTGTCGGGTAGTACCCATGGCCCGTAATATGCCGATCTCGCGGGTGCGTTGCACCACACTTACCGAGAGCACGCTGGCAATGCCCAGGGCAACGCTCAGGGCAACGAAGATGCTGATCATGCGGGTAGTCAGACGCTGGGCGCTCAGGGCGTTCATCAGCTGCGCATTCGTTTCCATCCAGCTTTCCGCTTTAAGGCCCGAGAGTCGGGCGATGCGTTCGGCAATTGTCTGTGCGTTGAAAATTTCATCGACTGTCACGTCGATGACGGTGGCCGCGCCGGGCAGATCAAGCAGTGATTGAGCCTGCTTCATATCCAGGTAAACGTAACGTGTATCAAGCTCGCGCACGCCCAGCTCGAAAATGCCGGCAACATTGACCACGGCCTCGCGTTGCTGGCCGCCATCGAGCCGCAGCTTGTCACCCGCGCGCAGCCCCATCTCGGTGGCCAGTTGCCGCCCGATCAGTGCATCGCCTGCACCGATACGGAAAACGCCTTCGTCCATGGCCTCTTGTAGTTTGACGATGCGTTGGTAGCGCACCGGGTCGATGCCTAAAAGGGCCACGGATTGCAGTGCATCGCCCCGGCGAGCGAAGGCGGGGCCCGAAATGACAGGCGAAACGGCCGTAATGTGAGCTTGCCGGTCGAGCAGGTCGCGCACCTGCTGCCAGTTGTTGATGGATTTAAGGCGCTGGGCGCGCTTGTCTTCCAGCGTCAGCTGGGCTGTTCCTGGGGGTGGTGCAACCACAATATTGCGCTGGTCGGCAGGCAACACCCGGATGTGTGCTTGTGTACCCAGGGTGCGTTGTATGGTGTTCTTTTGCAGGCCGTTGATCAATGCGGTTAAAAAAACAATAACCGCTACCCCCAGGCCTATACCCACCAATATCAACATAGTCTGCGCCTTGCCTTCTCGCAGGAATTTCGTCGCAATGGTCCATTCCGTATAGATAGCCATCAGTTGAAAGGCACCGGCAGCTCGTTACGGGTCGACCCGTCGGGTTTGGCGGGGTCTTCAGCCCGCAGTGGTGGCGCAGCTGTAACCGTCTCGAAAGCAAGCACCTGTACTCGTACCGGGTCGCCCTCGTGGACATCCGGGCGAGCTTGGGCCAGTACACGATCACCGTCTTGCAAACCGGAGACAACCTCGGTGGCCGCCAGCCCTCGCAGCCCCAGTTGAACTGGGTGGCGTGTAGCCCGGCCGTCGACCACCAACCAGACCATGGCCTGATCTGCGTTGACTGAATGCAGGGCGTCATTGGGGACCACGATTGCGCTGTCGCGACGACCGGTTTCAATGTTGACCGAGACAGTCATGTCTTCGCGAAGAAACTGGGGGCTTTCGGGCACGGCAAGACGAACATCGACGGTACCTCGTGACGGGTCGACACCTGGCGCGATGAAGTCGACCCTGGCGGCAAAGGGGCGGTTCGGGTAAGCGTCGGCGATGCACAGCGCAGGCTGGCCCAGCGCCAGCACTTCCAGATTCTTTTCATCCAGCGGCACCAGCACCTCGGTGGCCCCGTCATGGACAATTTCAAACAAAACTCGGCTGGGCTGAACCAGATCACCCGGCTCGGCGTTGCGGGTAAGCACGGTTCCGGCCGCCTGGGCACGAATATTGGTTTTGGCCAGTTGCGCCTGGGCGCTGGCCAGGCGGGCGCGAGCGAGCAGTTCGCCCGCGTTGCCTGCGACCAATGACTGGGCCTCAAGCCGTGCCTGTTCGGCCGCTGCACGAGCGGCCGCCTCGGCTTGTTCGGCCCGCTCCAGTTCTTCGCGCGGAATGGCGCGCTGTTGATACAGCGAACGCCGACGTCGGACCTCTCGACTGGCTTGAGCCAAGGCCACTTCCGCCTCGCGAACAGAGGCCTGGGCCTGGGGCAACGAAGACTGCTGCAACCTGGTCAGCTCGGCCTCTGCCTGGTTTACTGCGGCTTCCAGATCGTCAGCCCGCAATACGGCCAATAGATCGCCTGCTTGTACCCGGTCACCCTCGCGCACATAGCGCTTAAGCACCACACCGGTAACCTCGCTGCCCACCAGTGCTCGAGACAAGGCCGCGACCCGGCCTGTGGCCACCACCGTCTGCACCAGTGGCTGGGCGGAAATTTCGTAGCCGGGCAGTAACGGCCCACGAAGTTTTAGCACCGCAAACCCTGCCAGAGCGACCAAGAGCAGGCATGCGCTGGCAAGGAGGATAGGTCGGCGCTTCACGGTCACTTCCCAATACAAAAACTGGAAAAAATCTCGCCCAGCAGATCGTCGCTGGTGAATTGCCCGGTGATGGCGCATAGCTCGTCGTGCGCCAGCCGCAGCTCTTCGGCGAATAAATCGAGCACATTGTCGGCGTGGCCGGCGTGTTCGTCGGCGAGGGCCAGGTGCTCGGCGGCGTTGCGCAGCGCGATCAGGTGGCGTTCCCGGGCCAGCCAGGGTGATTCGGCGCCGGGGTTCCAGCCGGCGATATCGAGCAGTTTTTGGCGCAGCTCATCAAGGCCCTGGCCTTTCTTGGCAGAGATGGCCAGCACCGAAACATGGGGCGTGGCACCGAGCGTTTCCTTGGTCGCAAGGCCGGGGGCGGCCTGGTCTTCTTCGCCCGATATCGTGTTTGCTGCCCGGGCCGGGCCGCCGGTGTGTTCCGTGGGCAAGAGATCGATCTTGTTGTACACCTCGAGCACCGGGGTGCGTGCGGGAAGACGCCGGGTAATGGCAACGTCGAGCTCGCCCGACGGGTCGCGGGCGTCTTTCAGATGAATGATGACATCGGCCTTTTCAATCTCGGCCCAGCTGCGGGCAATGCCGATGGTTTCCACCGTGTCTTCGGTTTCACGCAGCCCCGCCGTGTCGACGATATGCAGCGGTACCCCTTGTATATGTATTTGTTGCACCACGCGGTCGCGTGTGGTGCCGGCAATGGGTGTGACGATGGCCACTTCGTCGCCGGCCAGGGCGTTCAGCAGACTGGATTTGCCCACGTTGGGCTGGCCGGCCAGCACCACGTGCAGGCCTTCGCGCAATATCATGCCTTGCCGCGCCTGACGCACCAGCTCGGCAAGCTGCCCGCGAATGTCAGTCAAGGTATCGCGGGCCTGGTATTTTTCCAGAAAATCGATTTCTTCTTCGGGAAAGTCGAGCGTGGCTTCGACCAGCATGCGCAGGTGCACGATACGATCGTTCAATGCATTGACGTGCTGCGAAAACGCACCGCTCAGCGAAGCCATGGCGCTGCGCGCAGCCGCTTCGGAAGAAGCGTCGATCAGGTCGGCCACCGCTTCGGCCTGGGCCAGATCCAGCCGCTCGTTCAAAAAGGCGCGCTGGGTGAACTCGCCTGGTTGAGCATGGCGCAAGCCGTCTTCGTGTCCGGCCTCAAGGCAACGCTCGAGCAGGCGTCGCAACACCGCTGGGCCGCCATGGCCTTGAAGTTCCAGCACGTCTTCACCGGTGTACGAATTAGGCCCCTTAAAAAATAAGACGATGCCCGCATCAATGGCCTGGCCTTGTGCGTCGTTGAAAGGCAGGTAATGCGCGTGTCTGGGCGTAAGGGCGGTGTCAAACAATCGCCCGACAATGGGCGCCAGGTTGGGCCCCGAGATGCGTACTACGCCGATGCCGCCCCGACCGGGAGCGGTAGCGATGGCGACAATGGGCTGTTGCGAAGATGCGGCCATGGAAATATGCGGGTCTTTAAACACCGTTGTGTTGAAACGATTGTAGGCGCGCCCCAGCTTTGGCGCGCTTAGCCCTCATAATGCCATATTCAGCCCGGTATTAACCCAGTGCTTCAATCAGAGGCAACCGCTTGGCTGCGAGACAAAAAACCCCTTGTTCCTGCCGTTTCGTTGAAACACGGTTCACGAAACACCAGATACAAGGGGTTCTTTATTTCGGGTGCGGCAGGCCGAACGTGGTCGGCCGCAGCCACTGCTACTAGCGTTTTGCGGCAGCCGTTTCTTTGTCGAGCTTATGCATGATGTAGCGCTGCTGGGCAATGGAAACGGCGTTGTTCACGCACCAGTACAGCACCAGGCCGGCCGGGAAGAAGAACATCATTCCACCAAACACCAGCGGCATGATCATCATGATGCGCGCCTGCATCGGGTCGGGCGGCGTGGGGTTGAGCTTGATCTGCAGGAACATGGTGCCCATCATGATCGCGGGCAAGATGAACCAATGGTCGGGCGCGGCCAGGTCGGTAATCCATAGTATCCAGGGCGCGCCGCGCATTTCAACACTGCCCAGCAGCACCCAGTACAGCGAAATGAACACTGGAATCTGCACCACCATGGGCAGGCAGCCGCCCAATGGATTGATTTTTTCGGTACGGTACATCTCCATCATGGCCGTATTGAGCTTGGCGCGGTCGTCGCCGAACTTTTCGCGCAGGGCCTGAAGACGCGGCGTAACCAGCTTCATTTTGGCCATTGAGCGGTAGCTGGCGGCCGACAGCGGGTAAAACACCAGCTTGATCAACAGCGTCAGCAGCACAATGGTCCAGCCCCAGTTGCCCACGAACCCGTGCAGCCAGGTCATGAGCTTGAACAAGGGTTTGGCAATAATGGTCAGGAAGCCATAGTCAACCACCACATCAAGCCCCGGCGCTACGGCCTGCATGGCTTGCTGGTCTTGCGGCCCCAGCCAGAGCTGGCTGTCGATGGCCTGATTCTGGCCGGGTTCGATGGTGCCAATCGACTGAATCGTGCGAACCGAATACAGGTTGTCGGACACGCGCAGCACTTCGTTGTGCCTAATGCGGTCTTCAACCGGCACCCAGGCGCTGGCAAAGTAATGC
>NZ_DATJBQ010000016.1:0-4270 GCF_035515275.1 Pusillimonas sp. | reverse complement strand
GAGGGACATGCAGCAAAGAAAGGGAATCGACGGCCTGGCCTTCGGCATGCTGGTCGTGCTTTGCATGACCTGGGCTTTTCAGCAAATTGCCATCAAGGCCGCTGCCGTTGACGTGGCGCCCATCTGGCAGATCTCGATACGCTCGGGCCTTGCCGCCGTACTTGTCGCACTGTTAATGGTCTTGCGGAACCAGCCTTTCGGCCTTAAAGACGGCAACTGGCGCCCGGGCCTGATGGTGGGCGCGCTGTTCGGGCTCGAGTTTCTGCTGCTTGGAGAAGGCCTGCGCTACACCACTGCCTCGCACATGACGGTGTTTGTGTACACCGCTCCTTTCTTTGCGGCCGTGGGGCTGCACTGGCGGCTACCCGAAGAGAAGCTGGCCCCCATGCAATGGGTCGGCATTTTGATCGCCTTCATTGGTATTGTTGTGGCCTTTATCGGCCGTGACGCCGCCCTGGCTACGCCGCAGGCTTCCAACATGTTGCTGGGCGACTTTCTTGGCCTGCTGGCCGGCGCCGCCTGGGGCGCCACAACCGTGGTCATTCGCTGCACCAGCCTTTCTTCCGCCCCCGCCACCCAAACCTTGCTGTATCAGTTGATCGGCGCTTTTATACTGCTGCTTGCCGCTGCTGTCATTTCCGGCCAGACGGGGTTTCGACCCACGGCGCTGGCAGTGGGCAGCGTGGCATTTCAAACCATCGTGGTGGCTTTTATAAGCCTGCTTGCCTGGTTCTGGCTGATACGCAACTACCTGGCGTCGCGCGTCGGCGTGTTCTCGTTCATGACACCCATGTTCGGCATTGTGTTTGGCGTATGGCTGCTGGACGAGCCGCTGGACCCCAGCTTTGTGTTGGGTGCAGTAATGGTGGGCGCCGGCATTATTCTGGTTAGCGGCCATGCGTGGATGCGGCAGCTGCTTCAACGAAGCAGCCTGCCGCGCGCCAACCCTTAAGGCGCGCCCGCACTGTAGCCTTATTCGTCAAGGTTCAGCAGAATTTTTCCGGCGACCTTTCCGCTTTCCAGCATTTCGTGGGCTTCGCTGATGCGCGACAAGGGCAATTTTTCGCCGATCAAGGGCGACAAGCTGCCTTTGTTCAAGAACGAGACCGCAGCTTTGGCCCCCGACATGGTGCCCAGACTGTAGCCCATTATGGTCAGTTGCTTGATGATCATGATGACGGCGTCGGTCTTGAGCGTCTGGCCGGTAGTCAGGCCTGCGTTGACGATTCGGGCGCCCGCACTGGCAAGCAGCATCGAGCGCTCCCAGGTGGCCGCCCCGGTATGTTCGACAACGACGGTTGCCCCGACGCCGTCGGTCGCCTCCAGAACTTCGTTGACGATGTCGTCGTTGTAGTGATCCAGCACCAGCCCCGAGGTACGCTTTTTTAGAATGTCGAGCTTATGCGGGTGACCAGCGGTGGTAATTATTCTTGCATTGACCAGCTTTGCGATATCGACCGCCGCACTACCCACCCCACTGGTGCCCGCCCAGATGAATACAGTGTCTTCCGGCGTGATCTTGGCTCGGTTAATAAGCATTTCCCAAGCCGTTATATACGTATTGGCAAAACAAGCGGCCGCATCCGCGCTAACCGAGTCATCAAGCCGTATCGCCTGGCCCTCGGCCACTTTTGCATATTGGGCGTACGAGCCGTTGGCAATATCGACGTTCATGCAAAACTGGGGACGCTGGCCCCGGCAGGCATGGCAATGCCCGCAAGCAAATTGCGGGTTTGCCACAATCCGGTCTCCCACGGCAAATTCAGTGACATTTTTTCCGACCTCTACCACCTCGCCCGAAAAATCCACGCCGAGCACGGCGGGCAGTTCGATTTGAAACGTATCGTCAGACAGGCCTTTTCGTATCCAGACGTCGCGGTGGTTTGCAGACGTGCGCACCTGCCTTATCAACAGATCGTTGGCGCCTGGAACCGGCTCGGGCACGTCGTTTTCAACCGTAAAAACCTCGGGCCCGCCATGTTTGTAAATTCTTGCTGCACGCATTTGCTGTTGCTCCTAAATGGGGGTTTCTTGTGTCAAGTAACAAGCGGCGTAAACTCGATCGACCATGTCCGATCCTCCGGAAAGCTCAGCCGCAATGGTTCCTTCGCGCACGACCAGCACGCGGTCCGCACAACCCGCCACTTCGTCAGTGTCGGATGACACATAGAACACGGCGGTGCCTTGTGCAGCCACCTTGCGTATCAGGGCGACCAGATCGCGCCGGGTCATCTCATCAACACCCTCGGTCGGTTCGTGCAACAGCAGAACCTTGGGGTGGTCTTCAAGTACCCGCGCCAGCAATACTTTTTGTTGATTGCCCCCGCTCAGCGTGGCGATGGGCGCGTCGGGCTCCGACGCCTTGATCTGGAACGCGCCGCAGATTTTCCGCGCCCAGGCCCACTCGCGGCGCTTGGAAAGCATGCGCCCCAAGGTATGGCAGGAACGAACCAGCGGCGACAGGTTCTCGCGAACCGTGGCCTGAAGCAGAATCCCCTGGGAAAGCCGCTCTGCCGGAACCAGCCCGATGCCATAGCGGCGACTTTCGTGTGTACCTTTGCACCGCACCCGTCTTCCCGACACGCTGACCTGTGCACTACCCGAATGCGGCACACCGGCAATCAAGTAGGGAACTTCCTCGTGCCCGGCACCGGGCGCCCCGGTGAGGCCGACCACCTCGCCCGCACTGATCGTGATCTCGTCGGCGAAGTAAAAGCGGTCTCCGTGCAGATGGGAGACGCTTAAAACCGGTTCGGCGGTAGAGCGAGCCGAAGACAAGCAGGCGCTCGCCTGTTTGCCGGACTCTACCCGACGGCCGCTGGCCAACTGCAGCAGTTCCTGTTCGGTGGTTTCAGCCACATTCACGACACCTGCCACGCGTCCGTTCATCAGCACCGTCGCCCGATCGGCGGCGCGCAGAACCTCGTTCATATGGTGCGTCACAATCAGTACCCCGCCCCCCTGGCGCGCCACCAGGCCGGCGGTCGCCAGCACCTTTTCTGCATCACGGCCCCGCAGCCGTGCCGTGGCTTCGTCAAGAACCAGCAGATCGAGCGAACCGCGACGCGTTGCATGTTTCAACGCGCGAGCAATCGCCACTATCGCCTGATTCGCCGGAGAAAGGTCTCGCACCATCTGCATGCAGGAAAAGCCCGCATCCAAAGACTCGAGTATGGGTTCGACCACGCGGCGCTCGGCCGCCCAGTCGATACGACCGAAGCGGGTGGCCTGGTACTCGGCCATGCAGCAATTTTCAAGCACGGTCGCGTCATTGCAAAGGCCCAGGTCCTGATGCACCACGCCCACCTGCGCCGCCTGACCATCGCGACCGTTGACCATGACGGTGCCGTGATCGGCCGCCAGTACATGGCTGATGATCTTGACCAGGGTCGACTTTCCCGACCCGTTATGCCCGAGCAAGGCATGCACCTCGCCTCGCATGACGGTCATTGAAACGTCCTGCAAGGCAAGGGTGCGGCCAAACCGTTTGCCCAGATGTTGCACCTCGAGTACTGCCGACGCAGGCACAAACGATGAAGCCGCGGCATCCATTATTTCAGGCCCCACAATTTGAGATAGCCCTCTTGGTAATCATCGCCGAATAGCGCCAGCGACAAACTTCTGGACGAAGTCGTGTCGACGTCTTTAAGATCGGCCGTGCCCACATACCGAATGGGTGCGACCGGATGGGCCGGCTCCATGCCAAGCATGCCGCGCATTGCCTGATCCACCACCGACCAACCTATCCAGTCGTGATCCTCGGCTGTGTTGACTGCGTAGATGTCGCCCCTTTTTACCAATGCCTGAGCGGCGGGAGTGCCGTTGAACGACGCGATGTGCACACGACCGGCCGCGCCTGCCTGCTGAATGCCGGCCGCGGCAAAGATGCCCATGTCGCTGTAGATGGGCAGCAGATAATTGACTTGCGGATGGCTGCGCACAATGGTTGCAGCCAGCCCGGTCAGCGCGGTCGACCACTGCTCTAACGGGGTATCAGTAACTTGCACGATCGAGCAACCCGAGCACTTTGCCAAGGTGTCCTTCATTCCTTTGACAATGGTGGGCGAGGCCGACACTTCCGAGGTGTCCATAATGACGACCTGCGCGTTGCCGTTCGTATTCACAATCGCTGCGGCGGCCGACAACTGCCCCGCAAGATACGCATCCGGAGCCACATTGCCAAAGGTATTCGGGTCTGAACCTTGCCCGGGAACCCCCACCATCGGCGGCGAATTAATGGCTTCTACCGTAGGTATGCCTTTGTCTTTCG
>NZ_DATJBQ010000015.1:0-30908 GCF_035515275.1 Pusillimonas sp. | reverse complement strand
GGAATGCGCCAGACATACGCAATATCGATAATTGGCGCAAAGAACTTTTTGATGCGGCTCCGTTTGATCGGCGGCATGCGAACGAGCTGCTGGTACGCCTCGACCAGCTGAGCACGCGTCTGTGTGAGCCGCAAACAGGCACTCTGTGGTTGGTGGGGTCGGCGTCGGCCTTCGATAAATTGCCGGGAATGGAGCCCGCTGATCCCGATATCTCGGCAGGAGGCCTTCACGCGTGGGGCCTGACGCCCGAGAAACGTTTCAAGATTTGTGCCGGAACGCCCAAAATCGCCCTAGAATAAAGGTCAGTACCGCCATGCCTATCAAGATCATGGCCAGTAAAACGTCGTATCGTACGGCCGTGGTATGTAGAAAGTAGGCATAGGCCAGTTCGTTAACCGCAAACCCCAACGCCGACACCAAAAAGAACCGCCCTGCAGCGCGCGCCCAGGGCCCTCGCTGCGCTCGGAAGGTAAGGTGGTAGTGACCCAGGAACGACACGCCAAATGCCACCAGCCAGCCCACGAAATTGGCCAGCAACGGGGCAAGGCCCAACTGTTGCACGCACAGCACCACCACCAGCCAGTGGGTGAGTGCAGCGGCACAGCCCGTTGCCACGAACCAGGCAAGCTGCTTGAACAGATTGAACATTGACGATTTTTTCCAAAAGAGGGGCTGTGAGCGCAGGTAATCAAACAAACGGCGTGGTCTTGTGCGCAGATGACTTTGGCATGAACGAAGCCGTTGACTTCGGCATCATACGCCTGGCAGAGCAGAGGCGTCTTGCCGCAGCCAGTTGCCTGGCGCATGGGCCCACTTTTGAGGCCAATGCGGCACGGCTGGCACTCAGCGGCGCGCAGACAGGCCTGCACCTGAACTTCACCGAACCCATGGGGCGCGAGGGTGTGTATTTGCCGCTGTCGACGCTGATACGTCGGGCATACCTGCGCCAGCTCGATGTCCAGGCTGTGAAGGCTCAGATCCATGCGCAGATCGACGCCTTTCATGCCGTCATGGGTAAAGCCCCCGCTTTTGTCGACGGACATCAGCACATTCATCAACTGCCGCAAATACGCGAAGCCTTGATCCAAACGCTTGCTCGGCGGTATCTCAAGGGCGCCAGGCCCTGGCTGCGCAACACCAAAGCCACTGCCTTGAAAGGGATACCCGGCAAGTATCGTCTAAAGGCGGCAATAATACAGATATTGGGCGCCAACGCGTTTGGCAGGCTTGCCCGCCGCGAGGGCTTTCGCTTGAATGCCCGGTTTGCAGGAGTGTATGATTTTCGGGGCGGCGAATCGGCGTATCGAGCATTATTTGCAGCGTGGCTGAAGAACACCCGAGAGGGCGACCTGATCATGTGCCACCCGGCCGCCTGGGCAGATAGCGGCGACCCAATGGGCGCTCAACGCCTTGCCGAATTCAATGTGCTGCTGGAACAAAAAGTGGGTGGTTGGCTTCCTGCGACAGAGCCTTAGGCCTGGGCGTAGGCTACTATTTCGCCCCAGGGCCACTCGCATTCAAGCACCAGTGGCGTTACGCAGGAATTTTTGGAGAAACATCATGGCTACACCTATCAATCCGCTAAGCGACGATTTTGCTGTCGCGCCCCAGCTTACGCCCGAAGACATGAGTGCTGTGGCCAAAGCAGGTTATAAAAGCGTCATTATCAACCGGCCCGACTACGAAGGCGGCTCCGATCAGCCCTCGTCATCAGCCGTTATTGAAGCAGCGCGCGCAGCCGGGCTGAAAGTAGAGTACCAGCCGGTGGTGAGCGGTGCGATAACCCCCCAGGATGTCGAGCGATTCGGCCAATTGTTAAACGAATTGCCGACGCCTATTTTGGCGTATTGCCGCAGCGGCGGCCGCTGCACCACCTTGTATCGCGCCGTAAAGGGCGGTTAACCGGGCGGTGCCTTGACCGGGCGCAAACTTGGCGTTTTTACCTGTATGTTTTTGGTGTCGTTCTGCTCTAGCATAGAGCCATCGTATAACAACCAACGGAAACCGTAATGTTCAAGAAAATCCTGATTCCCACCGACGGCTCCCCTCTTGCTGCTCAGGCTGCGAACAAGGGCGTTTGCCTGGCTCGCGAAATCGGCGCCGAAGTCGTCGCGCTGTATGTCACTCAGCCTTTTGCGGCGACCGTGGGCTTCGATGGCATGGCGGCGGCCTATGCCATTACCGACGAAGACTATGAAAAAACGGCTGCCGAGCAGGCTCAAAAGTATCTGCAGGCGGTGCTCGACCGCGCTTCTACCGCCGGGGTTACGGCAACGGCGCAAACGGTATCCAGCTTCAACGTGGCTGACGGTATTGTGCAGGCGGCCAACGACAACGGCTGCGATCTTATCTTCATCGGCAGCCACGGCCGAACAGGTTTGTCGCGTCTTTTGCTTGGCAGCGTAACGGTCAAGGTGCTGGGCTTGGCGCGCACGGCTGTACTGGTTTATCGGGTTAAAGATCCGGTGGAATAAACGGCTTCGTATGCCGGGTGTTGTCTGCCCGGGTTCAAAAGAAAGAGCGGCTTGGTGGCCGCTTTTTTTTTGATGAAACGTGTATTGGTTAAATGTTTGCTGGTTAAACGTGCACGGATGAAAATGTGCAGTGGCGGTTTGAGTTCTAAGGCGCCGCCGGAGGTGGGCCCTATTTGGCGGGCGGAGGTCGCGGTCCCGCTTCGCGGGACTACCCGCATTTTCGGGCTTTGCGCGGGCGTCGGCAGAACTCGCCCTTTAGCCGCTGCGCGGCTACGGAGCTCACACAGGCTGCCGCCGACACCCCCCGCGCAAAGCCCGAAAACGCGGCGCGCCCAACGCCCGCCAAATAGGACCCACCCCCGACGGCTTATGTTTGAGCTGTTTGAGGGCTTCTATTTGAGCCGATCGGAAGAACTGTGTATTTACGCCAGCCGCTTACGCGAGCCACTTACGCAAGCCGCAATGGTAAGCCGTTGTGGGCGAGATGGTGCAGGACGGGCGTTGGAGGGCGCTGCCACAAACCGCCCGACCGCCCGGCCTGCACCATCTCGCCCACAACGGCGTTTTAGAACACAAATGGCAGCCCAGGCCTAACGCCAAAAGCGCTTAAGAAGCCCATAGCGCTTAAGAACACAAATACAGCCTGATAAATCCTTAACTCACAACCTTGGGCAACAGCATCTCCCGGTTCGACACGATTGCTTCCCTTACCATTTCGCTAAGCTCAGCGTCCTGTGTGCGCCCATCTGGATGCTGGTCTAAAAACTCAAGCATCGCCGTTCGCATACGCGGCTCCCAGAACTTTTTGATGTGATCGGCAATACCGTGGATGCCTTCCTGCCTGTCGGGCAGGGCCTCGAAGAAATCGCCAATGCTGTTGGCCATTTGAATAAGATGATCGATGTTGTTCAAAGCTGCTTCCTTAACGCGCACAAGGCTGCGTCATCTATTTTGATTCGTAAGGGACCAGGAACTCGGGGTGCGCGTACACCGTAAACACATTCTTGCGCGCAAAACCGGCCAGCATCACATTAAGTTCTGTGGCCATGCGCACCGCGTACGAAGTGGGTGCAGACACCGCCACCACCGCAGAAATGCCTGCCGCCGCTGCTTTTTGCACCATTTCAAAACTTGCCCGGCTGGAAATAACCGCGAACCCGTCAGACGTATTGGCACCGGTGCGCAACAAGTGGCCGATGAGCTTGTCGAGCGCATTGTGGCGGCCGACATCTTCGCGCACCGCCCGTATATTGCCCTGCAAGTCGGCCCACGCCGCAGCATGCGTTGCGCCCGTTTCAAGGTGCAGCGGCTGCAGCTCTCGCAAGGCTTCGGTGGCCGCCGAAATGGCTTGTGCCTGCACAAACGCCGGCCTGGCGGCCAAAGCCGGAAGCTCGCGCTGTACTTCGTCGAGGCTTTCCAGCCCGCACAAACCGCAGCCCGTGCGACCGGCCAAACTGCGTCGCCGCAGCTTGAGTTGGTTCAAGCAAGCACTGGCAATGTTCAGTTGAATCACAATGCCCTGGTCTCGCGTAGTGAGCTCGACGTCGTAGATGTCGCGTGCCGAGCGCACTACGCCCTCGGTAAACGAAAACCCGTAGGCGAAGTCTTCGAGGTCGCACGGCGTGGCCAGTACCGTCGCGTGCGAAATACCGTTGTACTCAAGCGCGATGGGTATTTCGCGGGCCAGTGCGTCGAGCTCGGACGTGCCCGCCAAGCCCGGCCCATGCCGATGCACCATATGGGCCGCGTGGCCCGACTGCTCGTCGGGCGTTGCGGTGCCAAGGTTTGGTTCGACTGATTGCACCTGCGGGCCTACTGCTGAATAGCCGTTTCGCTGTCGCGCTCGCGCTCGCTCAGCAACCGTTGCTGAACATCGCTGAAGCGCGACCAGCCTGCCTGCCATTCGGAAGGTTGGGTTACCAGGCGCGCCTGTACCGCCGTCACCTTGTACTCGGGGCAGTTGGTGGCCCAGTCGGAATTGTCGGTGGTAACGACGTTGGCGCCTGATTCGGGGAAGTGGAAGGTGGTGTACACCACGCCCGGCTGCACCCTTTCGGTAATATCGGCGCGAAGCACCGTTTCGCCTACGCGGCTTTGCACCGCCACCCAGTCGCCTTGCTTGATGCCACGGTCTTCGGCGTCGGCGGGGTGCATTTCGAGCACGTCTTCGCTGTGCCACAGCGAGTTTGGCGTGCGTCGTGTTTGTGCGCCCACGTTGTACTGCGAAAGTATGCGGCCGGTAGTAAGCAGCAAGGGGAACTTGCGTGTGCTGCGCTCGTTGCTGGGTACATATTTGGTGATCATGAACTTGCCCTTGCCGCGTACGAATTCGTCGACGTGCATGGTGGGCGTGCCTTCGGGTGCCTGCTGGTTGCAAGGCCACTGCACACTGCCCCCCAACTGGTCGATCTTGGCAAACGACACACCCTCGAAGGTGGGTGTGAGGCGAGCGATTTCGTCCATGATCTCGCTGGGGTGCTTGTAGTTCATGGGGTAACCCATGGCGTTGGACAGTGCGCAGGTAACCTGCCAGTCGGACAGCCCGCCCAAGGGATCCATAACCTTGCGCACGCGCGAGATGCGGCGTTCGGCGTTGGTGAACGTTCCGTCTTTTTCAAGGAAGCTGGAGCCTGGCAAGAACACATGGGCGTACTTGGCGGTTTCGTTCAGGAAAATATCCTGAACAATGACGCACTCCATGGCCGACAAGGCAGCGGCCACGTGCTGTGTGTTGGGGTCGGATTGGGCGATGTCTTCGCCCTGGCAGTACAGACCCTTGAACGAGCCGCTAAGCGCTGCGTCGAACATATTGGGAATGCGCAGGCCCGGCTCGGGTTGCAGACGCACGCCCCAGTCTTGCTCGAACTGGCCGCGTACGGCATCGTCGGAAACATGGCGATAGCCGGGCAGTTCGTGCGGGAAGGAGCCCATGTCGCAAGAGCCCTGTACGTTGTTCTGGCCGCGCAGCGGGTTTACGCCCACGCCTTCGCGGCCCAGGTTACCCGTGGCCATGGCCAGGTTGGCAATGGCCATGACCGTGGTCGAGCCCTGGCTGTGTTCGGTAACGCCCAGGCCGTAGTAAATAGAGCCGTTGCCCTGGGTGGCGTACAGGCGGGCGGCGCCGCGCACGTCGGCGGCCGGCACACCGGTAATGGCTTCGGTGGCTTCAGGCGAGTTTTCGGGTTGCGAAACAAAGGCGCGCCATTGCTCGAACGCCGGAGTTTCGCAACGCTCGGCGACAAAGGATTCGTTGATCAGGCCTTCGGTGGCAATGACGTGGGCCAGGGCGGTGAGCAGGGCAGTGTTGGTGCCCGGCCGTACTGGCAGATGGAAGTCGGCCTTGACATGGGGCGAATCGACCAGCTCGATGCTGCGCGGGTCGATGACAATAAGCTTGGCGCCTTCGCGCAGGCGCTTTTTAAGGCGCGAGGCGAACACGGGGTGGGCGGCGCTGGGGTTGGCACCGATAACCACGACCACGTCGGTGAACATGACCGAGTCGAAGGTTTGTGTGCCGGCAGATTCGCCCAGCGTGGTTTTAAGCCCGTAGCCGGTTGGCGAATGGCAGACGCGTGCGCAGGTGTCGACGTTATTGGTGCCGAATGCGGCGCGCACCAGCTTTTGGACCAGATAGGTTTCTTCGTTGGTACAGCGCGAGGAAGTAAGCCCGCCGATGGAGTTCTGGCCGTACTTGGCCTGAATGCGCTTGAGCTCGGACGCCGCATGGCCCAGGGCTTTGTCCCAGCTGACTTCGCGCCAGGGATCGTTGATGCTGGCGCGGATCATGGGCTTGGTGATGCGGTCTTGGTGGGTGGCGTAGCCCCAGGCGAAACGACCCTTTACGCAAGAGTGGCCGCGGTTGGCCTGGCCGTCTTTCCAGGGCACCATGCGCACGACCTGGTCGCCCTTCATTTCGGCCTTGAACGAGCAGCCTACACCGCAATAGGCACAGGTGGTAATAACCGAGTGCTCGGGCTGGCCCATCATGATGACGGTTTTTTCGACCAGGGTCGATGTGGGGCAGGCCTGCACACAGGCGCCGCACGAAACGCAGTCGCTGTCGAGGAAGGCGTCGTTCTGGCCCGCGGCAACGCGCGAGGCAAAGCCCTTGCCGTCGATGGTCAATGCGAAAGTGCCTTGAACCTCGTCGCATGCGCGTACACAGCGGCTGCACACAATGCACTTGGAAGGGTCGTAGTCAAAATAGGGGTTGGACGAATCGGTGGCGTCGTTAAGATGGTTGGCACCTTCGTAGCCGTAGCGCACATTGCGCAGGCCCACCACACCGGCCATGTCTTGAAGCTCGCAATCGCCGTTGGCAGGGCAGGTGAGGCAATCGAGCGGGTGGTCGGATATGTAAAGCTCCATGACGTTGCGGCGCAAGTCGTGCAGCTTGGGGGTTTCGGTGCGAATGACCATGCCCGACTCGGCCGGGGTGGTACACGAAGCCGGGTAGCCTCGGCGGCCGTCGATTTCGACCAGGCACAGCCGGCACGAGCCAAAGGCCTCGATACTGTCGGTGGCGCACAGCTTGGGAATATTGATGCCGGCCATGGCGGCGGCGCGCATGACCGAAGTGCCTTCGGGCACGACGCATTCGACGCCGTCAATGGTAAGCGTAACGGTTTCGGTGCTAAGCGAGGCGGGGGTGCCGAAGTCGCGTTCGCGTTGAACAATGGTTTCTAGCATGTTGGGCTCCGGGTCAGACGGCGCTGGCGGCCGGTTGGTCAGACTTGGCCAGGCCGAAGTCTTCGGGGAAATGATCGAGCGCGGAAAGGACCGGGTAAGGGGTCATTCCGCCCAGGGCGCACAACGAGCCGCCCAGCATGGTGTCGCAAAGATCGCGTAGCAAGTGCACCTGCTGTTCGCGTTCGTTGCCCGACCGGATTTTTTCGATGACCTCGCCGCCGCGCACGGCGCCGATACGACAGGGCGTACATTTGCCACAGGATTCAATGGCACAGAATTCCATGGCGTATTTAGCCATTTTAGACATGTCGACGGTATCGTCAAAGGCCACCAGCCCGCCGTGCCCGACCATGGCCGAAATGCCCACATAGGCTTCGTAATCGATGGGGGTGTCCCATTGCGACTCGGGCAGGTAAGCACCCAGCGGGCCGCCTACCTGAACCGCGCGCAAGGCGCGGCCCGAGGCGCTGCCGCCGCCGTAGTCGTAAAGCAGTTCGCGCAAGGTAAGGCCGAAGGCGCGCTCGACCAGGCCGCCTTGCTTGAGGTTGCCGGCAAGCTGGAAGGGCAGTGTGCCTTTGGAGCGGCCCATGCCGTAGTCGCGGTAATAGGCCGCGCCTTTGGCCAGAATGATGGGTACGGTGGCCAACGAAATGACGTTGTTGATGACGGTAGGCTGCCCGAACAGGCCTTTGATGGCGGGCAGGGGGGGCTTGAAGCGAACCTGGCCGCGCTTGCCTTCGAGGCTTTCTAGCATCGAGGTTTCTTCGCCGCAAATGTAGGCGCCTGCGCCAACACGCACCTCTAGGTCGAAGGCGCGGCCGGTGCCGGCAATGTCGTGCCCCAGCCAGCCTGCGGCCCGGGCGTTCTGAATGGCGCTGTTAAGCACGGCGACGGCGTCGGGGTACTCGGAGCGCACATAAATGTAGCCGTAGGTTGCGCCCACGGCGAGACCGGCGATGGTCATGCCCTCGATCAACGTATAGGGGTCGCCTTCCATGATCATGCGGTCGGAAAACGTGCCCGAGTCGCCTTCGTCGGCGTTGCAGGCAATGTACTTTTGCTCGGCCGCAGTGTCGAGCACGGTCTTCCATTTGATGCCGGTAGGAAAGGCCGCACCGCCCCGGCCGCGGAGACCGGATTCTGTGACTTCTTTTACGATGTCGGCCGGCGACATGGAGGCGGCGCGTTTCAGGCCGGCCAGGCCGCCGTGGGCCTGGTAGTCGCTTAAACTGAGCGGGTCGGTGATGCCCACACGCGCAAAGGTCAGGCGCTGCTGGTTTTTGAGGTAGGGAATTTCTTCGGTAAGCCCATGCGCCAAAGCATGCGGCCCGCCTTGCAGCCACCCTGCCTTGAACAGGCCCGGAATGTCTTCGGGCTGCACGGGGCCGTAGGCCACCCGGCCTTGCGGGGTCTGGATTTCGACCATGGGCTCGAGCCAGAGCAGGCCGCGCGAACCATTGCGCACGATGTGTACCGATTGGCCAAGCGTGTCGGCTTCTTGCTGGATGGCAAGGGCTACTTCGTTGGCGCCTACCGCCAAGGCGGCGGAATCACGGGGTACATAGATTTTGATGGTGTCGGTCATGGCGCTTATGCTCCGTGCGATTCGAGCAATTGGTCGAGCTTGGCGGGCGTGACACGAGCGTGGGGCCGGCCATTGACCATGACGGCAGGCGACTGGGCGCACAGGCCCAGGCAATAGACAGGTTCGAGCGACACCTTGCCGTCGGCGCTGGTGGCATGAAAACCGCAGCCCAACTTTTGCTGCACGTGGTCTGCAAGCTGGTCGCCGCCCATGGCCTGGCAGGATTCGGCACGGCAGACCTCGAGC
Organism: Pusillimonas sp.; assembly: GCF_035515275.1. Taxonomy (GTDB): domain Bacteria; phylum Pseudomonadota; class Gammaproteobacteria; order Burkholderiales; family Burkholderiaceae_B; genus Pusillimonas. The sequence continues at coordinate 21,914 of NZ_DATJBQ010000015.1, read as the reverse complement.
AACACACCGGCGCGCGGTGTTTGAGTAAAGTGCGGATAAAAGCTGATGACGCCGTGCACTTCGGCACGTGAAAGCTGCACAGCCTGCGCAATAAGCGGCACCGCAGCTTCGGGAATGAACCCGAGCGCGTGCTGGACGTCGTGCAAAATGGGCAGGAGATTGCCTTTCTGGCCGGCGTGGCGATGCAGGGCCTGTTGTGTGGCCTGGGCTACCGACTCGTCGGAAAGCGGGGCCTGTTGCAGCGGCATGTTCATGAGGTTCCTTGGTATTGCTTTACTGCGTAAGAGATATTGGCGTGTAGGGCGTGATGCCGGCATACACCCGGATAGCGTTTCGGCTTACGTGCTTTATTATGTGTAAGGGTGCATAATAAGCCCAAGTTAAGGTGTACTAATCTACTAGGTATACAGCCGTCTTTCAATAGGCACAGAATGACATATAAGTTCCAGGCACGCCTGAACTCTGAATGGGTACTTGAAAAACCCAGTGGGGCTGTCTTTGCGTTGGGCGAAATACTGCGTCTGCTCGCCGCCATCGACACTGTCGGCCATATTGCCGGTGCCTGCCGTTCGTGCCAGATTTCCTATCGTCATGCATGGGGGCTGTTGCGTAATGCCGAAAAAGAATTCGGCATGCCCTTGCTTGAAACCAGCCGCCGGCAAGGCAGCAAACTTACCGATTTCGCACGCCATTTGTTGTGGGCCAACCGCCGCATGGATGCCCGCCTGACCCCTATGCTTGAAAGCATGGCGTCCGAGCTTCAAGAAGAGCTAGAAAGCCTGTACCCCGAAAGCCGGCCCCGCCTGCGCCTGCATGCCAGCCATGGTTTTGCGGTCGAGGGGCTGATGCAAATGGCCAACGATCAAGATATGTCGCCGGTCGAGCTGCGCTACCGCACCGCCTTTGAGGCGCTGGCTTCGCTAAATCGCGGCGAGTGCGATCTGGCCGGGTTTCAGGTGCCCGCGGGCAAGTTCGAAGAACCCATTTTGCGCCATTACAGCCCTTGGCTCGACGCCGACCGCCACTGTCTTATCTACCTCGCCCAGCGCGATACCGGCATGTTCGTGCAGCCGGGCAACCCCAAGCACGTGCACGGTATCGGCGACCTGGTCAAGCCCGGCGTACGCTTTGTCAATCGCCAGGTGGGTTCCAGCACCCGTTTGCTGGTAGGCCTGATGCTCGAGCAATTGGGCATCGATACTCGCCAGATACAAGGCTACGACAGCAGCGAATTTACCCATATGGCCATTGCGGCCCACATTGCCAGCGGCATGGCCGACGTTGGCATTGGGGTTGAAACCGCCGCCTGGCGCTGCGGCCTTGACTTCATTCCGCTGGCCAAAGAGCGTTATTTTTTTGCCGTGAATCGCGACATGCTTGAGACGCCCCTAATGGAGCAACTGCTGGGTTTGCTTGGCAGCGAGCAGTATCGCGGCTATGTTTCGCAGTTGGTGGGGTACGATGCCTCTGACATTGGCAAGGTGCTTACCCTGCAGCAGGCTTTTGGCCCCGTGCGCGCTCGCAGCACCGCGCGGGCTTGAGCAAAAACGTTTACCATGAAAACCGTGAGCAAAGTCATTTACCTAAACAAGCAGCCAAGCGAAACACCGCATGCGGTGCAGCCTGACGCGCCCTTCAAGGGCGGGCCTTTGCTTGACTTACGTCGCCGCCCCCTGCAAGACCTGCGCATTTCGGTCACTGATCGCTGCAACTTTCGGTGTACCTACTGTATGCCGCGCGAAATCTTCGGCAGCGATTACGAGTTCATGCCGCATGCCTCGTTGCTAAGCTTTGAAGAAATTGCCCGGGTCGCAGGCATTGCCGTGGGCCTGGGGGTACGCAAAATCCGCCTGACGGGCGGCGAGCCCCTGTTGCGCAAGCACCTCGAGAACCTGATTGCATTGCTGTCTGAATTGCGCACCCCCGACGGCGAGCCGGTTGACCTGACACTAACCACCAATGGCACGCTATTGGCAAAAAAGGCGCAGGCACTTAAAGACGCCGGCCTGAAGCGCGTTACGGTCAGCCTCGATGCGTTGGACGACTCCATGTTCGAGCGCATGAGCGACAGCCGTGTCAGCGTGGCCACTGTCCTCGAAGGCATCGAAGAAGCCGCCCGGGTGGGCTTGGCTCCGGTCAAGGTCAACATGGTGGTGCGCAAGGGTCTTAACGACGGCCAGATACTGCCCATGGCGCAGCATTTTCGTCATTCGGGCCATATCTTGCGCTTCATTGAATACATGGACGTGGGTTCAACCAACGGCTGGAACCTTGACGAAGTACTGACCGGACGACAAATACTCGACCTTATTCATAACGAATACCCGCTCGAACAGGTCGACGCCCTGTACAAGGGCGAAGTTGCCACGCGTTGGCGCTACGCCGACGGCGGTGGCGAAGTCGGGGTCATTACCAGCGTGTCGCAGCCGTTTTGCGGCGACTGTACCCGTGCTCGGCTGTCTCCCGAAGGCAGGATCTTCTTGTGTCTGTTTGCCGACTCCGGGCACGACCTGCGTTCTTTATTGCGCAGCGGCGCCAGTGACGAGCAGCTAAAAGACCGCCTGGCCGCCATTTGGCACGGTCGCAACGACCATTACTCCGAGCAGCGCGGCATTGAAACCGCCCGCCAGCGAAAAGTCGAAATGAGCTACATTGGCGGCTGACCTTTTCACGCCGCTCAATCCTATGATTCCCCGCAACAAAATCGACGGCGTGATCCTGGCCGGCGGGCAGTCGCGTCGCATGCAGGTTGCGGCTGCCGGCACGGTCGACAAGGGTTTGCTGAGGCTGAACGATCGCCCGCTGGTTCAATGGGTTGCCGACTACATGCAGCCCTTTGTGAACACGCTTTACGTCAGCGCAAACCGCCACCTTGATATCTATGCCCGGTATGGCCGATGCGTGCCCGACGATGCGGTGTTTGGCGGCGATGCGGGGCCGTTGGCCGGGGTGGCAAGCGCCATGGCGCGCTCGCGGCGGCCGTGGCTGTTTGTATTGCCGGTTGATGTGCCGATCGTGCCGAAAGACTTGTTTCCGCGCCTGCTTGCCGCGGTGTCAGGCGGGGCACCCTTGGCCTACGCCAGTGCCGGTCGTGGGGCGCACCCGCTATGCATGTTGGTTCGCACTGATCTGCAGAGCGATTTACGAGCCTATTTGCTGGCTGAAGGGCGCAAGGTGCTGGATTGGCACCGAAGACACGGTGCCGTGGCGGTTGATTTCGGTGACGACGCCCGGTTGTTTCGCAATATCAACACCCCCGATGACTACCAGGCTGCGGGCGGCGCGTCTGGCTGAGGCCTGGTGTTGGCCGCACACGTTCAACCGCCCTGCGGCCGGGCCGGTTAGACCAACCAGTGCGCCCAGCTATAGAATGGCACCAGGTCGCCGGCCTTGATTTGCGAGCCTGCGGGTATGCGGGCCAAACCGTGAGACCATGGCAGCGAACTGACCACCCCCGAGCCTTGCCGCGAGAACACGTTTAGATTCGTGCCACCGTTGGAAGCGTGTTCGGCCTTGACGCGTATGAATTCGTCGCGAACGTCGTTGAACGGTGCGTCGTCATTGAGGCGCCCGTACTGGACGGCGGGCAACCATTGTTCGCGGCCCTGCATGTGGCGCACCAAGGGGGACACCAGCAGGGCGAACACGGCAAACGCCGACACCGGGTTGCCCGGCAGGCACACAATAGGCTTGCCCTGGGCGTGGGCCAGCGCAACCGGCTTACCCGGCTTCATGCGCACGCGCCAAAGATCAAGTTCGCCTCCCGCCTGTTCGATGGCGGGCTTGACCAGGTCTTTCTCGCCCACCGACACCCCGCCAACACTCAGGATAAGGTCGCAGTCGTTAATCAGGGTTTGCAATGCCTGCTGCAAAGAGTCGAGCGTATCGTTGGCGTGCAGCACGTGAATGGGGTCTGCACCCAGGCCGGCGACCAAAGAAGCCAGCATGGGGCCGTTCGAATTGTAAATTTGTGCGGCCTGCAATGCCTTGCCCGGTTCGACCAGTTCGTCGCCGGTGGTAAGAATGCCGACCTTAAGCTGAGGGTAGACCGGAATCTGGGCATACCCCTGGGAGGCCAGCAAGGCGACCTGCGCGGCGCCGATTTGGGTGCCGTCCGGAAGCAGTGTGCTGTCCTTTCGAACGTCTTCACCGCGTCGGCGTATGTGCGCCCCCTGTACGGGCGCCTCGTTGATCAGCAATATGTTGTCGGTTTCGGTGCAGTCTTCTTGTATGACGACGGTGTCGGCGCCTTCGGGAATCATGCTGCCGGTGAACAGGCGTATGCATTGGCCCGGCTGCAGTGGTTCGGGTTGCTCGCCGGCGTAGCATCGTTGTTGAACAGGCAAACCGCGCCCCGCCTGATAGTCGGCGTAACGTATGGCGTAGCCGTCCATGGCGCTATTATCGGCCGGGGGCATATCAAGGTGCGCCTTAAGCGTCTGGGCCAGAATGCGGCCCTGCGCCCGGTGCAGCGGGCAGTCTTCGGTCTGCTTGGGCTTCTGGCCGGCTTTGGCCAACTGGGTCTGGGCTAGGTCAAAATCTAACATGTGCTGATCAACGTATAAGTAACAGACGGGGCAGGCCGCGGCCGCACGGGGCACAAGCCGACCGCGTCGTGAAATGGGCGGGTATCTTACAGGCCTAGAACTTCCGAAGGACTACGAAAGTAGCCGGCAAAGTTGCAAGGCCGGTGCGTGCTGTCGAGCTGTTCTTTAAGTATGCCTTCCCAGGCTGTTTTGCAGGCGTTGGTCGAGCCGGGCATACAAAAGATCAGCGTGTTGTTGGCCACCCCGGCAAACGCGTCGGACTGCAAGGTAGAGCTGCCAATTTCAAGGAATGAAAGATGGCGGAACAGCTCGCCGAACCCGGCCAGTGTCATGTCGAGCAATGGCGTGATGGCTGCGCCGGTCGATTTCTGATGCGAGAAACCTGTGCCGCCGTTGGTAAGCACCACCTGAATGTCGTCGGCTGCGATCCAGTCGCTGACAATCTTGCGCAACTCGTACATATTGCCCGTAGACAAGCCGCGCCGCACGCAGCGGTGACCGGCGGCGGCCAGGCTTTCAGCCAGGTAGTCGCCCGAGGTGTCGGTTTCGGGCGTGCGCGAATCAGAAATAGTCAGTACGGCGCAATTTAGCGGCACACGGGGGGCGTTGGGGTGGGCTTTGCTCATGGTGGGCCTTTAATTTTGCTCGTTGTTCCACTGCTCGGTCTTGTCGGCGTCGGCCTCGGCCTGCTGCACCCAGAAGCGTTCGCCGCCGGCCAGGGTTTCGCGCTTCCAGAAGGGCGCACGGGTTTTCAGTGCATCAATAATATATTCGCAGGCCAGAAAGGCCTGGCCCCGATGCGCACTGGCCACGGCAACAAACACAATCTGGTCTTTAAGCTGAAGCTCACCGTAGCGGTGAACCGCCAAAACCTCGGTGACATCCCAGCGCGACTGCGCGCTGTCGCAGATCTCGGTCAGCTCACGTTCGCACATGCCCGGATAGTGTTCCAGGTACAGGCTTTGCGTGGCTTGGTCGGGGGCGTAGTCGCGCACATAGCCGGTAAAGGTAACCAGCGCGCCGGCCTTGCCGGCGGTACGTTCGCGCATGCCGGCCACCAGGGCTGCCGTGTCAAAATCGGCCTGTTGAACAATGACCATGCCTAGCCTCCGGTGACCGGTTCGAACACCGCCACTTCGTCGCCGGGCTGTATGACGCTGTCGGCCCGCGCATGAAATTGGTTAACTGCCAGCTTGAGGCGCCGTGTGGGAGCAAGCTGCGGGTAGCGCTGCTCGAGCTGGGCCAGCCAGTCGGCCCCGCTGATGGGCCCCTGAAGCGGCCACGACTCTTGACGAACCTGAGTCAGTTCGGCCACCTGGGCAAAATACAGAACGTTAATCGCTGTGCCACTCACCGCTTTTACCTCCTGATTTGTGTTTGAGCCGCAGGTTCTCAATGACAATGCCCTTGTCGGCTGCCTTGCACATGTCGTAAATGGTTAGGGCTGCGACGCTGCAGGCGGTCATGGCTTCCATTTCGACGCCGGTTTTGTAGTCGGTGCGGCAGGTGGCGCGCACGGTGATGGCACGCTGTTCGTCGTCGGGAAAAAACTCGACCCCTGCAAAGCTAAGCGGCAGGCTGTGACACAAGGGAATAAGTTCGGCGCATCGTTTGGCTGCAAGCACTCCGGCAACGCGCGCGGTGTTAAGGACCTCGCCCTTGCTGTTTTCTTGGGCGGTAAGCAGGCGATAAGCGTCGGCACTTAAGCGCACGCGGCATTCGGCCGTGGCGCTGCGTTGGGTAGAGACCTTGCTGCTGACGTCGACCATTCGGATCTGGCCGGCTTCGTCAAGATGGCTAAGTACAGGCTCGGCGGGCTGGGTAGGGCTCATGACAAAAAATGGATAAGGATCAGAACCTTATACTATACGCCATACCCATGGCCCGTTACCTGAAGCGCCGGCCCGCCGGGGCAGAATGGTTTGTCAGACGCTCAATACACGTTGCATGTCGGCGTACGTAATGCCCTTGTCGTGATGAAACCCTTCGAGCAGCGACGTTTGGCGGGGCTTGAAGACCGTGCTGTGGCCGGCCACCAATCGTTGGCCTTCCGCCAGACCTCGTTCGAACAGCGGCTCAAACTCTGGTGCGCCAATGCCGTTTTCAGCTGCAAATCGATTGATGTGAGTTTTGGTGGTCTCGCGATGCAGGGCCAGGTCGTGAGGTTGTGCTTGAAACACCGCCGCCGCGCCGTTGGCAGCGCCGCATATGACAACCCATTGTTCAAGCGAGGTGTTCCCCTGCGGGTTGGCGGCGTAGGCGCTGCCGAAGAAGCTCATCGAGAGCAGGGCGGCGGACATTTTGGGCAGAATCATGCGGGGCCCCATTTATTGATGTGGTCGGGGCGCGCCGGTGGCGCGATGGAAGAACATTCTCACCTTATTTCATTACGAGATCATGAAGGTGACGTATGCAGATGTTTCGGTTCGCACGCAAACGTGTCGCGGCACATTTTGACAGTATTGTCTTGGGGGTTATACCGCTTCCCAAACCTCGAACATGCTACAACAAAGGCTGTGTGCAGCAATCACGCCCGGACGCTCGTTCGGGCATATCCAACCGGAGAATCTCAATGTCCATTAAAGAAGGCGATCGCATCCCCGACGGCACGCTGGCCGAGTATGTGCAAGTTGAAACCGACGCTTGCGGTTTAGGTCCCAACCCGTTCAAGGTGGCCGAACAGGCCAAGGGCAAGACGGTGGCGTTATTTGCGGTGCCGGGTGCTTTTACGCCCACCTGCTCCGAAAAGCATCTGCCCGGTTATCTTGAAGCCGCCGATCAGCTCGCAGCCAAAGGGGTTGACGAAATCTGGTGCGTGGCGGTTAACGACCCATTCGTGATGGGTGCCTGGGGCAAAAGCCTGGGCGTCGACGGGCGCGTCCGCATGCTGGGCGACGGCAGCGGCACCTGGACCAAAAGCCTGGGCCTTGAGCTTGATCTGGTCGACAAGGGCCTAGGGGTGCGCTCGCAACGTTATTCGGCCGTGTTGCGCGATGGCGTAGTCGAAAAGCTCAACCTTGAAAACGGCCCCGGGCTAAGCGTCAGTGACGCTCAGACGCTGTTAAAACAACTGTAAGTCAAGCATCGTTCACGAACGTCTGGCCCCTCAGGCCCGGCCGCGCCTTGGCGCGGCCGGGCCTGCACAAGGCGTCGCTACACGCGCAGTTGGTTCATGGCAACCAACGTGCAATCATTCCCTATCAATGTGTGCCCCGGCGCAAGCCGAAGGGCGGCACCCCGCTCATGCTGAACAACGTCGCATCCTTTTTCTCGTTATACCTGGCAACCCTGCTGATGCTGTTGGCGACGGGGTTGTTCAATACCTTTCTAAGCCTGTGGCTGACGGCCGCCTCAGTGTCCGAAATGTGGGTGGGCGCACAAATCGCAGCGTATTACTTCGGGCTGGTTGCGGGCGCACGGGTGGCTCACAAGCTCATTATTCAGTTTGGGCACATACGTGCGTACTCAGCGGGCGCAGCCCTGGTTACCGCTGCGCTGCTTACCATGGCTTTGGTCGACAACCTTTGGGTGTGGCTGGTCCTGAGGTTCCTGGTGGGTCTTGCTATGGTGGCCCAATTAATGGTGATCGAAAGCTGGCTCAATGAGCAGGCCGAGAACAAGACGCGAGGCAGCGTTTTTGCGCTGTATATGATTTTTTCCGGCCTGGGTACGGTCCTGGGCCAATTGTCCCTGGCCATGTTCCCCGAGCTTGGTTACCGTCCCATTGTCTTTGCATCGATATGCTCCGTGCTGTGTCTGGTTCCCGTAGCGCTGACCAGGCGCCTGCACCCGGCCATGCAGGCGCCCGTCCCGATTATGACCCGTTACTACGCCCGGCTGGTACCCATGTCGCTGGTTACGATTTTTATCTGCGGCATGCTTACTGGCGCCTTCTACGGTCTGGGGCCGGTGTTCGCCGTAAAGCAGGGGCTCGACAACGATCAGGTGGCTGTTTTTATTGCCGCGGCCGTGGCGGCCGGGTTAATGGCCCAAGGCCCGCTGGGTTGGCTGGCCGACAGGGTCAATCGTGCGGGGCTGATACGCATCAATGCCTTGCTGCTGGCGTTGGTGTGCATCCCTGTCTGGGGCTGGGTGCAGTTGCCTTATTGGGCGCTATTGGCCGTTTCCTGTGGTTTCGGTATTTTGCAGTTTACGCTCTACCCCATTGGGGTGGCCTTTGCCAACGACAACGTCGAGCCTGACCGGCGCGTGGGTCTAAGCGCCATTGTGCTCATGGCCTATGGCTTGGGCGCATGCCTGGGGCCGTTAGTCGTGGGCGCGCTGATGCGCGGCATCGGTACCCAGACATTCTTCATATTCGTTTCGGCGTGCGCAGCGTTGCTGGTACTGTATGTGCGGCCGCAGCAGGTTACCGGCGATCATCTTAGCGAAGACGCACCGACGCACTTCATGCCCATGTCCGAACTGCAGGCGACGCCGGTGGTGGCGGCCCTTGATCCCCGGGTAGATGTGGAAAGCGATGTGTCCGCCGAGCCGGTCCCTGAAGAGGCGCAAGCGCCGGCTTGATGGCGTAACCGCAGGTCTGATTGTTTTGCAGGCGCGGTATTTTTGCTGGTCGGGGCGGGTGCCCCGACCCGTTGAACCAGACTCAGGCCTGGGTAATGGTGGCTTTGGCGTGAGCGCCTTGCCCTGCATGGTTGCACGAGGCTTCGCGCAGACCCAGGCGTTCGAATAGGGCGCGGTCTTGCACGTATTGCGGGTTGCCGGTGGTAAGCAATTTTTCGCCGTAAAAAATAGAGTTTGCCCCGGCGGCAAAGCACAAGGCCTGCATGGTTTCGTCCATGGCTTCGCGGCCGGCCGAAAGGCGTACCACTGCCTTGGGCATGGTGATGCGGGCCACCGCAACCGTGCGAATGAACTCGAATGGATCCAGGTCGGGCGTGTCGTAAAGCGGCGTGCCCTCGACCTTGACCAGATTGTTCACAGGAACCGAATCGGGATAGGGGCTCATGTTGGCCAACTGGGCCACCAGGCCGGCACGTTCGCGGCGCGACTCACCCAGGCCCACAATACCGCCGCAACAGACGTTGATGCCGGCGTTGCGTACCCGCTCGAGCGTGTCAAGGCGGTCTTGATAGGTGCGGGTGGAAATAATTTGCCCGTAGAACTCAGGTGCGGTGTCGAGGTTGTGGTTGTAGTAATCGAGCCCGGCATCGCGCAACTGTTCGGCCTGGCCTTCTTTGAGCATGCCCAGCGTTACACAGGTTTCAAGGCCCAGCGCCTTTACGGCCGAAACCATTTCAGCCACCGCGTCGATCTGGTGGGCTTTGGGCGCGCGCCAGGCGGCGCCCATGCAGAAGCGCTGGGCGCCGCCCGCCTTGGCCTGTCGAGCGGCCTCAAGTACTTCGTCCAGCGGCATCAGCTTCTCGCGTTCGACCTCGGTTTCGTAGCGGGCCGACTGCGGACAGTAAGAGCAGTCTTCGGGGCAGCCGCCGGTCTTGATAGACAGCAGGCTGGAAAGCTGAACGGTGTTGGGTTCGTGGTGCTCGCGATGCACGCTTTGGGCACGAAAAAGCAGGTCAAGAAACGGCAGCTCGTAGAGCTCGACGATCTGGTCTATGGACCAGCGCAACGGGGCGGCGGCCTGCTGGCGGCGTACTTCGAGAGTGGTAATGGACATGGGCGACGGCTGAAGAAAACGAGTAAGAAATCAATATTAGAGAGGTGGGCCAGGTGTAGCAACTGGTTTTGCACACCAAATTCGCTCAAGAATTATACAAAACAGCCTAACTTCGCTCTTGATCGTGCAACGGCCTGATTTTTGGTGGCGCCCGGCGCGACCGGCGGCAAAACTCGATTGTGTATCTATAGGTAACGTTACATGGCCTCAACCCCGTACCAGGTGCCTCGCTGAACGGCGTCGTCCAGCGAAGCGCGCATCAGGCGTCGCCCCTGATGAACCGCCTGCGAGTGGGAGCGGGCCATGCTTTCGAACAGCGACCAGGTCAGGTATAAGCCGCGCAAGGGGCTCCAGCTGATGTCGCGCAGCGCGTGTTCATGCAGGGCGCAGGCCGGCACAATCGTCAGACCCAGGCCTTCGCGCGCCAGATCCAGGCACAGGCCCAAAGTGTCGGTTTCCACGGCCAGATTGAAATTCATGCCTTGGCGTTTAAGCATGTGCTCGATCTGCGAGGTAATGGCGTTGGGCCGGCCGGGCAGGATCAGCCTGGCACCGTCCGCCCTGGAGATAGGCGTGGGCTTGCTTGAATCGAGCTTTTCGGCCTCGTTGCCCAAAAGAATCAGCGGTTCGCGAACCAAGGGGGTTTGCACATAGCCTGTGGGTGGCGAGGGGTCAAACGGGATCACACAAAGATCGAGCAGGCCCGCCAGCAGATGGTCGCGCAATATATTGCTGACCCCTTCGTGAATACGCAGCTTGACCTCTGGGTGTTGTTGCACCAGGGTAGCGGCAAAACGCGAGGTAAACACCTTTTGCCACGAGGTGGGAAAGCCTACCGACAACTGCCCCGAGGCCTTGTCGCCCACCTGATCCTTCAGTATGGAAAACTGCCGCAGCAAGGGCCGAGAGCGATCCGCAAGCAGCTTGCCGGCTTCGGTCAGCGTAACGCCGCCTTGTGTACGAACGAACAGCTTGGCGCCCATCAGTTTTTCGAGCGTGGCGATATGGCGTGACAACGTCGGTTGCGACAGGTTCAGGTCGAGGGCAGCCTTATTGATGCTGCCTAGCTCGGCCACCCGCAACATGTACTCGAACAAGCGTGTCTGCATAACTGAATGGGGGGCTCTGAAACCGGGCGGCCCGCAATGCGTCGGGCGGCATGGCATGGGTTAATCAAATACTGAATAACGAATATATCATCCCGGCATTATTTTTATAGCTACGGTTTGATCTATCATGCGCTCTATACACGGCGAGTTTGCTGCGTAGCTTGCAACGGAGACACTACATGAAGATCAGGATCATCGGAGCCGGCCCGGCGGGGCTTTACTTTGCGGCGTTGATGAAACAACTTGACCCGTCGCACGACATCGTTATTTATGAGCGCAACGCCCGCGATGTGACCTGGGGTTTTGGCGTGGTGTTCTCCGACCGAGCACTAGAGTTCCTGAAAGCCGACGACGAACAGCTGTATCAGTACCTGACCCCGCATCTGGAAAACTGGCCCGAAATTACGGTTGTCCATAACGACACCCGTATACCGATTGCGGGCAACGGTTTTACTTCTATTGGTCGGCTCGAGCTTCTCACCTTGCTGTACGAGTACGTTGAGACCCTGGGCGTTACCATTCAGTTTGAGACCGAGGTCAATAGTCTCGACGCGCTCTCGGACGCCGATCTGATTGTCGGGGCAAACGGGGTGTCGTCCTGGGTGCGCGCCGAAAACGAAGACAAACTGGGCACAACCACTAACTGGCGGCCCAACAAGTTTATTTGGTACGGCACCACCAAGGCCTTCAACAGCCTGACGCTCACCTTTCGCGAAACCGAGCAGGGCGTGTTTTGTGCGCACCATTACCGCTACCGCCCCGACATGAGCACCTTTTTGGTCGAGGTCGAAGCAGACACCTGGCAGCGCGCGGGTTTCGAGACCATGAGCCCCGAAGACACCATTGCCTATTGCGAGCGGGTGTTTGCCAAAGACCTTGAAGGCCACCCCATTATCAGCAACCATTCTTACTGGCGGAATTTTCCGGTTGTCTGGAACGAGAACTGGGGCTTCGACAACGTGGTGCTGTTGGGGGATGCCTTGCGTACGGCGCATTTTTCCATTGGGTCGGGTACCCGTCTGGCCATGGAGGACGCGGTTGCGCTTTACAAGGCGTTTAAAGAATGCGGCAATAACGTGGCCGCCGCACGCGATCGCTTTCGCGAACTGCGTCTGCCCCCTATGCGCAAGATCTGGGAGGCCGCCAACGCCAGTATCGAGTGGTACGAGAAAATGGACCAACTGGTTGCAGACCTGTCTCCGGTAGAATTCGCCTACAGTTACATGACCCGCACCGGCCGCGTCTCGCATGAAGACATGCGCCGAATCGACCCCAAGTTGGCTGCGGCCTACGAAAAACTTTCTTCAGGAGACGGACAATGAGCAAACGCAAAATTATTATTACGGTTGCGCCCACTGGTGGCATGGCCAGTAAAAAGCAGAACCCAAACCTGCCCACGCAACCGAAAGAGATCGCCGAAGACGTGCTGCGCTGCTATAACGCCGGCGCCAGTGTGGTTGCGTTGCATGCCCGGCGTGCCAGCGACGACGAGGCCACGTGCGACCCAGCGGTTTACGGCGAGATGAACGCGCTTATTCGCGACAAATGCGACATAGTGCTTAACAACTCTACCGGCGGCGGCATCAATGGCGACATGATCCACCAGCTCAATAACGGCTTGTGGGAAATTAAATTCGAAGAGCGCCTCAAAGGCATGGAAGCGCCCGGTGCCGAAATGTGTACGCTTGATGCGCAAACCATTTGCGCCACCTTTGGCGACAAAGAGATTCTGGTTCCCACAACGCCCACGCGCATCCGGGAGCTGGCCGAAAAAATGATGGCGCGCGGCATCAAGCCCGAATGGGAAGTCTTCAGCCTTGAAGACATTGTGCAGGACGTGAACAAGGCCATTAAGGCCGGCCTGGATAAAGCGCCGTACTTTATCAATATTGTTATTGGTGTCAACGCCTTCCAGGGTGCCTTGCCTTATACGCCCCGCATCCTGCAAATGATGGTCGACCACCTGCCGCCCGACTCGGTGTTTAACGTCAGCGGTATCGGACCGGCGCAGTTGCCATCGGCCGTGCAAAGTATTTTGCTGGGCGGCCATGCGCGTACCGGCCTCGAAGACAACCTGTATTACGAACATGGCGTGTTGGCCACCAACGTTCAGTTGGTTGAGCGGCTGGTGCGCATCGTGCGCGAACTGGGCCACGAGCCGGCCACCCCTGCAGAAGCCCGCGAGATCATGGGTTTGCCGCAACTCAAGTAAACAATATAAGGGGCCAGGCCAAGCTGGATTCGACGCCGGATCCACTTTGGCGGCCCGGCAGTAACTCAGCAGTAACTCAGCAGTAACTCAGCCGTAATTCCGTTTTAGCAGTTCAGCAGTCGCAGTTCAGCAGATGGTAGATCTGGGTGGAATAAACGACCTGTACCTGCGGTAAAGGTCATGGTTCCGCTTATTTTCAATCAGCAATCTCATGCAGGAGGCTGGCCATGCAAAGCGACACGAACATCAGGCCTGTGCGGCGAATCGTTACCGGGCACGATGCAAACGGCAAGTCCATCATCGTTTCCGACGGCCCCTCGCCGCACGCGATGGCGCTTGCCGGCGTCTCCACCTTTGGTGTCACCGACATCTGGAAAACAGACGGGGCACCGGCCAGCAATCAGGGCAATCAAGACCCTTGCTCGGCCCAGATCAGCCTGGCCCCGCCTGCCTGCGGCACGGTGTTTCGGGTCGTGCAGTTTCCCCCAGATAAAGAATATGTCGGCAAATGGAAGCGCGACCAAGCCTTCGCCTCTATGGGCGATTCCGGCGCCGACGCCATTCACGAAAGCACTGACCGCCACGAGGCCATGCACCAGACCAACTCCGTCGACTACGCCCTTGTGCTCGAAGGGGAGATCTGGGCGGTCATGGACGAGGGAGAAGTTCGCATGACGGCGGGTGATGTGCTCGTGCAGCGCGGAACCAATCATTCATGGAGCAACAGAAGCGACAGGCCATGCATGGTGGGTTTCGTTTTAGTCGATGCAGCACCCCTCCCAAACTCAAAATAAACATTCGGTTTGGGCACCCCCCCTCTGGAGACAACCATGAAATACAAAATGCTATTTGCAGGTGTGGCAAGCGTGCTGGCGCTGGCAGGCTCGCCGGCCGGCGCCGAAATCAAGATCGGCTTTAGTGGCCCCTTGTCGGGGCCCGGGGCAGCACTGGGGCAAGACCAATACGACGGGCTGATGCTTGCTATTGAGCAGAACGGCGGCAAGCTGGGTGGGCAACCGGTAACGGTCATTAAAGAAGACGACCAGCTCAAGCCCGAAGTAGGGGTGCAAATTGCGCGCAAGCTGATCGAACGCGACCACATCGACGCCTTGGTCGGTATGGGTTACACCAATATATTAATGGCCCAGCTCCCACAAATTGTCGAGTCCGGCGTGGTGGCGCTTTCTACTAACTCAGGCGCGCGAGCCATATCGGGCGAAGGCTGCAAGCCCAATATCTTCGGCGTTGCCTGGCAAAGCGACGGGCCGGCCGAATCCATGGGTGTTTATGCCCAGAAGCAGGGCTACGGCAAGGTCTTTTTAATGGCGCCCAACTATCAGGCCGGCAAAGAAATGCTCGAAGGGTTCAAGCGTCATTTCAAGGGTGAGGTGGTCGAAGAGTTGTACACGCAATTAGGGCAAACCGATTATTCGGCCGAAATCGTTCAACTGCAAACTTCCAAAGCCGACGCCTTGTTTGTGTTTTACCCGGGCGGCATGGGTATTAATTTCGTCAAACAAATGCGCCAGGCCGGCATGCTGGGCAAGTTGCCCGTGCTGTCGGTGTTTACGGTAGATGGCACGACCTTGCCTGCCCTGAAGGGCTTGGCTGAAGGCGTCATTGCCGGCGCCATGTGGAGCTCGGCTTACGACAACCCCCAAAACCATGCCTTTGTAAAAGCATTTCAGCAAAAATATAATCGTACGCCCAGCATGTATGCAGCCGCCGCCTACGATGCCGGCAATTTGTTGAATATTGCTGCGGAAAAATTGAAGGGCGACGTGTCCGACAAAAAAGCGTTTGCCCAGGCGGTAAAAGCGGCCGGTGACGAACTGAAGTCTGTTCGGGGCCCTTTCAAGTTCAACAACAACCACATGCCCATTCAAAACTATTACGCCTTTCAGGCGGTAAAAACCGAAGGCGACAACGTGGTGCTTAAGCAGATCGATACGCCGCTTGAAATGCATCAAGACATTTACCACTCGCAATGCCCGATGTCGTAAACGGCTATTATCAAGCTTTTTGCGTTGCGGAGTGTGGCACCAATGAGCCAGTATGAGCGTAGCTTTACCGTTGAGTGGGGTGATTGCGATGATGCAGGTATTGTTTTTTACCCTAATTTTTTCTATTGGTACGACAGCACCTATCAGGGCCTGTGTCGCAGCAAGGGACTAAGTCAGCGCGAGATACGCTCTCGCTTCAATGCGGTGACGCCGCTGGTTGATGCCGGTAGCGTCTTTCGTTCGCCCATTACGTACGACGACGTCATTACGGTTCAGGCTGAAATCACCGAGTGGGCCGAGCGTCGCTTTAAGGTGGGGTACACCGTAAAGTGCGGCGAGCGCCTGGTGTCTACCGGGCACGAGCTGCGCGCTTGGGCAGAGATTGTCGGCGAAGGCCGCATCAAGGGTGCGGCCATTCCCGACGAGTTCAAGGCCTTTTTTGCCTGAACCGACATAAGCGGTTCAGCAGCAGCCGTCGCCCACCGGTGGCTGCAAGCGCACATAACGGCCGTACACCGGGTCTTTGTCCAGCCCCAACAGGCGTATGGCGTTTTCGCGCAGGATCAGCGGCTTTACTTCGTCGCGAATGCCGATCGTGTCAAAGTCTTCAAGCCAGCGGTCGGGTGTAATGACTGGAAAATCAGAGCCGAACAGCATCTTGTCTTTAAGAATGGTGTTGGCATACTGAACCAAGATGGGCGGAAAGTACTTAGGCGACCAGCCCGAAAGGTCAATATAGACCGAGGGCTTGTGCGTAGCCACGGCCAGCGCGTTTTCTTGCCACGGAAACGAAGGGTGGGCAATAACAATAGGCATGTCGGGGAAGTCGACCGCCACATCGTCCAGATACATGGGGTCTGAATACTTGAGCCGCACGCCGCCGCCCCCGCGCATGCGCGCGCCCACGCCGGTTTGGCCACTATGAAATATGGCGGGCAGGCCGGCCTCGGCGATGGCCTCGTACAGGTCATAGGCGCGACGCTCGTTCGGGTAGAACTCTTGTTGCGAGGGGTGAAACTTGAAACCCCGTATGCCGTAGTCTTTGATCAGGCGCCGTGCTTCGCGCGCGCCCATCTTGCCTCGTAGTGGGTCGATGCTGGCAAAGGGTATGAGTACGTCCTGGTGCAGGGCCGCTTCTTCGGCCACTTCTTCATTGGTGATGCGGACCTGGCCGTTGGCCCTTTCGGTGTCGACCGTAAAGATCACCGCCATCATGTTGCGCTCGCGGTAATAGTCGGCGGTTTCCGAAATGGTGGGCCGGGGCATTTTTTCTTTGAAGTATGCCGCCATGGCCGTGTCGAAGGCAATGGCCACTTCGTCGGGTGCGTTGCGTGTAGAAACAGTTGCGTGGGTGTGGATGTCGATGGCCACCACCTGATTCAGGCCTGTCATGGGGATTCCTTGAAAGCGGGAGTGTGACTGGCGCGGCGCAATGATGAAGGCTTGTCCATAAGGGCCGATACCAATATATTGTTAGGCTGGTTAACAGTTATAAAGATGATATTAGCTCGGGTAGACCGCTTCCATACGGGCTAACCCTGTATAGCAGCCGCCTTGCGGGCAATCGGCAGTGCACCAAGGAGCGGGCGTGGCGCACGATGCGCTGCGCTTCATTTTTGTGACGTTATCGATGAACTCAAGTAATCAACCCGACACGGGCATCCCTATCGAACAGGCCGCCACCCCGGCGGTCGACGACATCGACCTGTTGCAAGATTCGTTGGCATACGAGATAAAAAAAGCTCAGGTGCGCTCTTACGAGGTGTTGTTCGAGTTTTTCGGGCCCGAGGCCTTGTCGCCCGGACGCATGACGGCGTTGTGCATTATTGGCAACCAACCGGGCATCAATCAGTCTGCGTTGGCCGAGGCTCTGCGGGTCAACCGGGCCAGTGTGGTAAAGGTCATAGACGCCCTGCAGGCAGCAGGCTTCGTCGAGCGGCACAGCATACCGGAAGACCGGCGCAGCTATGCGTTGGCGGTAACGCCCGTGGGCTACCAAGAGCTGGTCAAACTTACCGCACTGTCGCGTCGTTATGAAGAAGTAATCGCAGCACAGTTATCGCCCCAAGAGCGTAAAACCCTGATGCGCTTGTTGGCCAAGGTAGCTGTGAATCACAAGATGGCCGCAGACTGACAAGACGGCTGGGCGCACTAAGAAAGTTCGAGGCAAAATGGCTTCTTAGCGGGCAATTAATGCGGCCAGGGCGTTAAGGTCTTCCTGCGCCGAATGCTTTGCCAGTGCTTCGATCTTGCGATAGCGCTGCACAATTTCCCGACCCGCTTCAGTTAACCGGCTTCCCCCGCCCGAAGCCCCCCCTTCCGACGACGCAACCGCCGGCTGCTTCAAGGAGTTATTGGTTTCGTTGACCAGCAGCCAGGCGCGCCTGTACGACATGTTCAAGTGACGGGCCGCCGCCGAAATAGAGCCGGTCTGGTCAATGGCCTCGAGCAGCGCGATGCGCCCGGGACCGATGGCGATGGCGCCGTCCCGGTAGATGCGCATGCGGAACTGGATGTCGAGCTGTGCCTTGGTCATATAAGTATTTTAGTTCAGTCGCGCGCGACGGCGGTCAGGCCGGCCACCAGCTGGTCGATGAACAAGGTATACAGCACTGCAACCGGCAGGCTGGCGATTAATGCGCCAGCCAGCAGCGGCCCCCAGTGATAGACGTCTCCCCGGATCAGTTCGGTCGGTACGGCAATGCTGATGGTTTTCTCAGCCGAGCGCGTGACAAACGCCAGAGCATAGATGAATTCGCTGGTCGACAGCGTGAAGGCGAACACGACGACGGTCAACAAGCCCGGGAAGGCCAGCGGGAGCACCACATGCAGGAATGCCCCGAACCTGTTGTAGCCGTCGATCATGGCCTGCTCTTCCAGGTCGCGTGGTATGCCCTTGAAGAAGCCCATCAGCAGCCAGGTGCAGAAAGGTATGGTAAAGGTGGGGTAGGCCACAATCAGCGACGACTGCGAGCCCTGCAGGCCCAGGAACGCAATGACCTTGGAAAAAGGAATGAACAGCAGGGTGGGTGGAACCAGATAGCTCAGGAATATGCCGATGCCCAGGGTTTCGCCCCATTTGCCGGCGATACGCGCCAAGCCATAGGCGGCAGGCACCGACAGAGCGAGGGTAATGACCACAACCGCCAGGCCGACCCATGCCGTGTTCAGCAGCCATTGAATAAATTGCGTCTGGCTGAACAGCAGTTGCAGGTTGGTCAGTGTGGGCGGGCCGGAGAACCAGAATGGATTGGCGTCTGCCGTAAATATTTCGCTTTGCGTCTTGAAGCTGGTGATCAGCATGACGTAGAACGGCAGAGCGGAAAACACCACGAACAGGGCCGTGGTCAGGTACAGGCCGGTTCGGCGGCCGGGGTGCTTGGCAGGCTTTGCACGCATGATCAGATCTCTCGTCGGCGGATCAGCGCCAGGACAACGATCGAGACCGCCGCCAGCACGGGCAACAGGAACAGTGCCGCGGCAGCGCCCCGACCCAGCGCTCCTCCTTGTACGCCAATAAAAAATGCCAGTGTTGGCAATACTTGAGTGGCATTGGCCGGCCCCCCGCGGGTCAGGATGAAGACGGTGACGATGTCGGTGGAGACAAACACGAAGGTGAACAGAATGGTGACGCCGAAAACGGGTATCAACATGGGCAGCACCACGTGGAAAAGTCGACGGAAATATCCGGCTCCGTCGATCTGTGCCTGCTCCAGAATGTCACGCGGAACCCCGTTCAGACCCGCCAGAATAATGACGGTTCCCAGCGGCAGCAGGCGCCAGACATTGACCAATACGATGGAAAATAGTGCGAGGCCGCTGCGGCCAAGCCAGAAGGCATTGTTGAAGTCGCCGAACAGGGCGCCTGGATGACCCAGCAGGCCCAGGCCGCGCAGCACCCAATCGATCGGGCTAAAGGTGGAGTCGAACATCCATAGCCAGGCAATGGCGCTTAACGAGGCAGGCGCTGTCCAGGGCAGCAGGATCAAGAAGCGGATCAACCACTTGGCTCGCGTCGGGCGCACAAGCAGTTCGGCCTGGATGGTGCCCAGTATCAATACGCCAATCAGCGTGCAGCTTGTAATCAGTAGCGTATTGCTGATCGCCCGCATGAAGTCGGGCGTTTCCAGCAGCGCGGTAAAATTTTGCAGGCCCACGTAGCGCATGGCCGTGCTGCCGGTGGTTACATCGCTCAGGCTATAGATGATGGCCAGCACGATGGGTATGCCCAACAGCAGCGCTATATATAGTATTGCCGGCATTACCATCAGCAATGCCAGCAGGGTGTCGCGCTGGTTGATGCTAAGTGGCTTGCTTGCCATGGCTCAGTCTCTTACTCGTAAGCCGGTACGCGGATCGAATCGGCATAGCTTTGATTGCGGTACGTAGAAGGTGCGCTGGGTGCCCGCTGCAAGCCCGCCCGCCAGCCGGTCGGGTAGTTTCAGTATCACCTCCGCCTGGGTGGTCTGGCACACCGCATACACCAAAGCGTCCGAACCCAGGTGTTCGATCTGCAAAATCGCCACGGGCAGCCGGTAATGATCGGAAGGTGTTTCCGCAAGCTCGCTTTCCGGCAGCCACCCGTCTTCCGAGTGAAAGCCCACCAGCCAGTCTCCCTGGGGGATCAGGTTCATGGGCGGCGAACCCATGAACTGCGCCACGAAAGTATTGGCCGGCTGGTGGTAGATTTCGTAGGGTGTGCCGATCTGCTGGATGCGCCCTTTATCAAGAATGGCGATACGCTGGCCCAAACCCATGGCCTCGACCTGGTCGTGGGTGACATATAGCGTGGTGATGCCGGTTTGTTCGTGCAGGCGCTTGAACTCGCGCCTTGCCGCATGGCGCAACTTGGCATCCAGGTTGGACAGCGGTTCGTCCATCAAGAACAACCGGGGCGTGCGCACCAGCGCCCGCGCCAGAGCGACCCTTTGGCGCTCGCCGCCCGACAGCTCGCGCGGCTTGCGGTGAAGCAACAGTTCCATGCCGAACAGTTCCGCCGCCCATTTCACTTTTTCCTGGATTTGCGCGGCGGGCATAGAAATAGCCTCTAGCGGGAAGGCAATGTTTTTTTCCACTGTTTTGTGCGGATAAAGCGCATAGCTTTGGAAGACCATGGCGATGTTGCGTTTGCCCGGGGGAACCTCGTTGGCCAGCTCGCCGTCTATGCGGATGGCGCCCGCACTGGGGCGCTCGAGCCCGGCGATGGTTCGCATCAAGGTGGATTTACCCGAGCCCGAGGCGCCCAGCAAGACCAGGAACTCGCCATCGGGCATCTCCATGCTGACATCGTCCACCGCCTTTACTCGGCCGTGGTCGAATGTCGTGCTCAGGTGTTCAACGCTCAGGCTCGCCATGGGGGCTCCTGGTTCAAGTCTTGTTGCCGCCGATCAGGCCCCGATCGCGCCATTGCGCGTAGATGCGCTCAGTCTGCCTGGCGGCTTCGTCCACCGCCTGTTCGGGGCTTAGGTCACCCCGCGCCGCCTTGGCCATCATGTTGGGCAGAATGAAGGTGTTGAACGTTTCGCCTACAGCAGGGTTTGAATAGCCCGGGTGCCCCAGGTTCGTCGTCCACTCTGTTGCCTTGGTCAGGCCGGCCAGCTTGCCGTCGGCCTCGCCGTCGAGCTTGAAGGGGTCGTTGGCGAACCAGGCATCGTTCAACCCTTGCAGCGTCGTGGCCCCCTGCACTGCGGGATAGCCCCGGTCGCCGCCTGGAATGGCGCTGCTGAAGTAGCTGGGCGAGTTGTAAAGCTTACTGAAATACATCGCCTGGTCGTAGTTCTGGGTCAAGTGCAGGATGAACTGCTTGGCGATGTCTTCGTTGGCCTTGGCGAATTTTGGAATGATGTAGTTGTACAGCACATGCACATTGGCCCAGCGATCGCCGTACGGTCCGGCCAGGGGGCCGGTAAAGAACACATCTTTGGCTACGTCCGGTTTGCTTTGCTGGGCTGAGCGGTAGGCCGATATCGAGTTGACGATGTACGACGCCTTGCCGGCGATCAGGTCCTGGTTGTTCGACGCGGCGTTCCAGGCAAATACCGCCGGGGTCATGGCTCGATGATAAAGGTCTACCATGTACTTCACCGCCTCGATGGCCCGCTTGCGATTGTCGCCCTGACCCAGGATGACGTTGTCGTTCTCGTCTTGCACCGATGCGCCCCACGACCACAAGACAGCCCGCGCAACCATGTTCGAGTCCAACTCCTGAGACATGCCGATGCCGACCTGAACGCCGTGTTCTTTACGAATTTTTTCACCCACTTCGAGTAGATCCATCCAGGTGTCGGGGCCGTTCTCCATGCCCGCCTGCTGCCACAGCGAGCGGCGGTAATCCCCGCAGTCAATGGTCCATCCGTGGCTGAACGCATACCAGGATTTTCTTACGGGGTTGTACGAAACGCG
>NZ_DATJBQ010000014.1:0-7927 GCF_035515275.1 Pusillimonas sp. | reverse complement strand
CCCCGCACCGCTCAAGAACTCAAATAGTTACTACCCAATAGCCAACCACAGCGCTTAAAGACTCAAAACTAACTCTAGTTAAGCTTCCCGTGACACTGCTTGTACTTCTTGCCGCTACCGCAAGGACAAGGATCATTGCGCCCGACCTTCGGAACGGCTCCGTCGGGAACTGCCTGACGGCCCGTAGCCGCTTCCGCAATACCCGGATCTTCGCCGCTAAGCGCCGCGTCATAGTCCGAATGATGGTATGTAACATTCTCGAGCGCAGGCGTTTCGGCCTCAGCCACCTCGACCTGCTCCGCTGACTGAATGCGAACAGTGAGCAATACCTTGATCACCTCATCGCGCACGCGATCAAGCATTTCCGAGAACAGCTCGAATGCCTCGCGCTTGTATTCCTGCTTCGGATCCTTTTGCGCATAGCCTCGCAAATGAATACCCTGACGCAAGTGATCAAGCGCCGACAAATGCGCGCGCCAGTTCGTGTCGATGGATTGCAGCAGCACCGAGCGCTCGAAGGGCGCCCAATTGTCGCGGCCCACCAGCTCGACCTTCTCGTCGTACATGCGGCGGGCTTCGGTCAGAACGCGCTCCAGGAGCTCATCGTCCGAAATATTGGGTTCTTGCTCGAGCATTTGTACCAAGGGCACCTGAACATGCCAATCGGCTTCGAGCGTCGCCTCGAGCGCCGCAAGATCCCATTGCTCTTCCATGCTGCCTTCGGGAACATGCGTCCGGAACAGCTCGTGCACGGCAGCGTGGCAAAGGTTCTGAATGGACTCGGACACGTCGGCAGACTCGAGAACCTCGTTACGCTGAGCGTACAGCACCTTGCGCTGGTCATTGGACACATCATCGTATTCGAGCAGTTGCTTACGAATATCGAAGTTGCGCGCCTCGACCTTGCGCTGCGCCGACTCAATTGAGCGCGACACCATGCGCGCCTCTATCGGCTCGCCTTCCGGCAAACGCAGGCGCTCCATAATGGCACGGACCCGGTCGCCGGCAAAAATGCGCATCAGCGAATCGTCAAGCGACAAATAAAAGCGCGAAGAGCCTGGGTCGCCCTGACGACCCGCACGACCGCGCAACTGGTTGTCGATGCGGCGGGATTCATGCCTTTCGGTACCGATAATGCGCAGGCCGCCGGCAGCCTTGACGGCCGCGTTGGCGGGCGCCCATTCAGCTTTGACCCGTTCAATGCGGCCGGCTTTTTCTTCAGCGGAGGCCGACTCATCAGCCTGGATCAGCGCAACTTGTTTTTCAATGCTTCCGCCCAGGACAATGTCGGTTCCGCGGCCCGCCATGTTGGTGGCGATGGTAATGTGACCGGGCTTGCCCGCTTCGGCAACGATTTCGGCTTCGCGCGCATGCTGCTTGGCGTTAAGCACTTCGTGGGGCAGCCCAGCCTTGTCCAGCAGACCCGACAGCAACTCGGAGTTCTCGATACTGGTGGTGCCCACCAACACCGGCTGGCCACGCTCGTGACAATCTTTGATGTCGGCAAGGATCGCGTTGTATTTTTCGGCATCGGTCTTGAAAACCTGGTCATTCTGGTCGTCGCGCTGCATCGGACGATTCGTGGGAATGATGACGGTTTCGAGCCCGTAAATGGACTGAAACTCGAATGCCTCGGTGTCGGCCGTACCGGTCATGCCGGCCAGCTTATCGTACATGCGGAAATAATTCTGGAAGGTGATCGAGGCCAGCGTCTGGTTCTCGTGCTGAATACGCACACCTTCTTTGGCTTCAACGGCCTGGTGCAGGCCGTCGGACCAGCGCCGACCCGCCATCAGGCGACCGGTGAATTCATCCACAATGACCACTTCATCATTCTGAACCACGTACTGCTGATCGCGGAAGAACAAGTTGTGAGCACGTAATGCGACCATCAAATGATGAATGAGCGAAATATGCCTTGGATCGTATAGCGACTCGCCTTCCGGAAGCATTCCGAGATTGGTCAGCGTCTGCTCTGCCTTGACCATGCCGGCTTCGGACAAATGCACCTGCTGCGCTTTTTCGTCGACCCAGAAGTCGCCCTCGGGCTCGGGCTCGTGCGGCTTGGGCTCGGAGGCCATGCGCGTCAGCAGCGGCGGCACGACATTCATGGCAATGTACAACTGGGTGTTGTCTTCGGCCTGGCCCGAGATGATCAGCGGCGTGCGCGCCTCGTCGATGAGAATAGAGTCAACCTCGTCGACAATGGCGTACGAAAGTGGACGCTGACGGCGGTCTTCGGCGCGGTACTCCATGTTGTCGCGCAAATAATCAAAGCCGTATTCGTTATTGGTTCCGTAGGTAATATCGGCCGCATAGGCGGCTATTTTTTCTTCGTTGGGTTGCTGGGGAACCACCACACCCACCGACATATTCAGAAAGTTGTACAGGCGGCCCATCCATTCGGCATCGCGACGCGCCAAGTAGTCGTTGACCGTAACGACGTGCACGCCCTTGCCCGACAAGGCATTCAGATACACACTAAGCGTGGCCATGAGGGTCTTGCCCTCGCCCGTGCGCATCTCGGCAATCTGACCATTATGCAAAGCAATGGCCCCAAGCATCTGCACATCAAAGTGGCGCATGCCGAATACCCGCTTACTTGCTTCACGCACCACGGCATAGGCTTCGACCAGCAGATCGTCCAACGAGGAGCCTGCTGCGTACTTTTGCCGAAACTCGTCTGTCTTGGCCTTGAGCTCGTCGTCAGACAACGCAGCAAGCGACGGCTCCAGAGCGTTGATCTGCGCTACCTGCTTACGGTACTTTTTGAGTAGCCTGTCGTTACGGCTGCCGATGAGCTTTTTTAGCAAAGAAACCATTTGTGTCGTTTGATGCGAGCCAGGCAGCTATACAGACCGGACAACGGCCCGGCGCACGCTGCAAGAATACGCATGCCTTAAAGGGTTGGCGGGAAAGCCCGCAGAAAACGAAACAGTTTAACGCACCTTTGTAGCGGCGATATCAAGCTGAGCACCCGCATCGGTTAGCAACGTGGGTGTGGGTTCGGGCTTTTCCAGGAACAACACCGGGTCAAGGGGATGACCCGCCATGCGCACTTCGAAATGCAGGTGCGGGCCGGTCGAGTGGCCGGTTGAGCCGACTGCGGCAATGGTTTGGCCCCGTTCCACAATATCGCCAACCTTGACATTGACCTTCGACGCGTGGGCATAACGGGTAACAATGTCGTTGCCGTGGTGGATCTCGACCATTTTTCCGTAGCCTGATTTGTAACCTGCCACGGTCACCACGCCGCTCGAGGCGGCAAAAATAGGCGTGCCCCTGGGCGCAGCAAAATCCAGACCCTCGTGCATGACATGACGCCGAGAGATTGGATGGCGCCGCCAGCCAAAAGAAGAGCTCAGGTAGGGGTAGTCGACCGGCATCAACGTGGGCAAGCCGGCCTCGACGCCGAGCCGGCGTGTCAGGGCCATGTCCATCATGCCGAACCAGTCTTTTTGGCGACCGACCTCTTGGTGAAGGAAATCAAGCTTTACATCAAGCCCCGATTTGGGTCGAAATGACATCTTGCGCTTAGGCAGCGACTCGGGCGCGTCGCCAATGTAGTCCATAATGGCCGGGGCAGCCTGATCAAGGCCGGCCTGAATTTCGGGGTCGGTGTGCGGTATGCCCGCCACTTCGGCAACGCGCCGGCTGATGCCGTCCATTTCAATTATTTTTGCCTGAAGTTCGCCGACTTTCGCCGCCAAAGCCTCGATTTGCCCCCGACTGAAGTCGCTTTCGCGAACCAGGCTGGCGCCGTAAAGATCAAGCGACGACGACACGGTCAGCTTGCTTTCGGTATAGTGGGAATACACCCAAGCACCCGCTGCGGCCGACACCGCCAGCCCAAACACCGCCAGCAAAGCGGCTACAGGCGCCCTGAGTCCTTTGGCGCTAGAATCGCCCGGACGCCCTTTCGTCAATACTACTCTCACAGTAAATCCTTAAATATGTTTCGCGCTTCCGGCTCATCACGTCGTACCTCAAGTCTGGCCGACACGGCGATAGACTGGCTGGGTACCGATCGCCACAGCGCAAACGTGCTGACTACGGCACGCACACTGCTGGCCCTTGAAGCTGCCATACAAAAAATGCTGCCCGCGGCAATGGCACAAGCCTGCCGGGTTGCTCGTATGGAAGACGGGCGCGTGACGCTTGCCGTTCCAAGCCCCGCCTACGCGGCGCGGTTGCGCCAGATAGCGCCCCGAATTACAGCGCAGTTGGCAAACAGTGGCTGGAACCTTACCGAAATGCAAGTAAAGGTACAAGCGGGTCTGTTACAGAACCGGATAAATACATCGCGGCCCAAGGAAAGCATTCCGTTGGACAGCCAGGCGGTCGCGGCGTTCCGCAGTTTGCACGAGAACCTGCGACCCGGCCCGCTGGCCGACGCCGTGGCAAAACTGGTGACACGCCACAAAGACAGCTGACGCCACCAAAAACGCCGCCTAAGTCGACCAGGAGCGTGGGTGGTTATTTTAACAGGCCAAAAACAGGCCCGCCCGCCTTAGGCGAACTTCCACTCGTTGACGTAAGCCCTGGCCGGCGGTTCGGTCGCCTCGTAGGTGACGAGCTCCCAGGCGTCTTGCTGGGAAAGCAGGGCCCGAGCCAACTGGTTATTCAGCCCGTGGCCCGATTTGCAGGCCACGTAACGAGCCACCAGCGGCTTGCCGATAAGATACAGGTCGCCAATTGCGTCGAGTATTTTATGTTTCACAAATTCATCTTCGTAGCGCAGCCCGTCTGCGTTAAGCACCCGGTACTCGTCCATGACAATGGCATTATCAAGGCTGCCTCCGCGCGCCAGTCCGGCTGCACGCAGGGCCTCGACCTCGCTGACGAAACCGAATGTGCGCGCCCGCGCAATGGTCTTGACGTACGAATCTTTGGCAAAATCGACTTCGGCAAAATTAGCCGTGGAGTCGATGGCCGGATGGCGAAAATCGATGGCAAACGACAGGGCAAAGCCGTCGTAAGGCTCGAGCCGCGCCCATTTAAGGTTGTCGCCCTCACCTTCGCGAACCTCGACCGTTTTCAGCACCTTGAGAAACTGTTTGGGCACCGACTGCTCTTGCAAGCCGGCCGAGCGCAGCAAATACACAAAGGTACCGGCGCTGCCGTCCATAATGGGCACTTCTTCGGCGGTAAGGTCGACATGAAGGTTGTCTATACCCAAACCGGCCAGGGCCGACATCAGGTGTTCAACCGTTGACACGCGCACATTGCCTTTTTGCAGCACCGAAGCCATGCGGGTGTCTCCGACACCAATAGCATTGGCAGGCAGATCAACCACTTCGGGCAGGTCAACGCGATGAAAAACAATGCCGGTATTGGGGTCGGCAGGACGCAGCGTGATTTCCACGCGCCGTCCGGAGTGCAGGCCTACACCCTTCGTGCTGATTGCTTTTTGTATTGTGCGTTGACGTAGCATAAATGCGAACCAAATCTGAACTATGTGCGGCATGCGGCCGCAATACGTAATAACTCTATATTGTAACCGGAATCCGCCACGCCACTCTGGTATTTTTGCATCGCATCAATAGCCTGAGGCTATGGATGGCAAACAAGATGCGGGCGCGCCGATACCTTCTACTGGGGAGGAAGCAGAATGCACCGGCGGCGCCCGCCCTTAGGGCGCGCAACCACACGCCCTACATTATGTGAGAGTCATTTTTTGCTTTATGGTTCCGTCGACCCTCAGTCAGCCTGTTTCCGCAGGAAAGCAGGAATGTCGAAATGATCCATTCCGGCGGTTTCCAGCGCCCGAACCTGGGCCGAGGCCTGTCCGCGCGGGTTACGGATTACAGCGGGCACGTCAGAATTGGCAAAGTCGTGACCTTGCGCGTAAGGCATGTCGTCAGTACCCGTGCGTACGGCTTCAACGCGGTTGCTGACCAACTGAGGGCGCGATGCAGCAGCGCCGCCCAAGCCGGTAGCCACGACTGTGACACGCAAGTTTTCGCCCATCGACTCGTCATAGGCCGTACCGTAGATAACGGTTGCATCGTCTGCTGCGTAGCCGCGGATCGTGTCCATGATTTCGCGAGTTTCACGCATTTTCAGCGTACGGCTAGCCGTGATATTTACCAGCATGCCGCGCGCACCGTGCAAGTCGACACCTTCAAGAAGCGGGCAAGCAATGGCTTGCTCTGCGGCCACGCGGGCGCGATCGGGACCCGAAGCGATGGAGGTGCCCATCATGGCCTGACCCTGCTCGCCCATGATGGTCTTGACGTCTTCGAAGTCGACGTTCACATTGCCTTCGACATTGATGATCTCGGCAATGCCGGCGCACGCATTGTGAAGCACGTCGTCGGCGGCCTTGAAGCAGTCTTCTTGAGTGGCGTCTTCGTCCATCAGGTCGTACAGGTTTTCGTTAAGCACGACGATCAGCGAGTGCACGTGCTTGGACAGCTCGGCAATGCCGTCTTCGGCCATTTTCAGGCGCTTCGAACCTTCAAACATAAACGGCTTGGTGACCACGCCCACAGTCAGAATGCCCAGCTCTTTGGCCACTTCGGCCACCACCGGACCGGCACCAGTACCCGTGCCGCCGCCCATGCCGGCGGTAATGAAAACCATATGGGCGCCATTGAGCGCGGCGCGAATCTCTTCACGCGCGGTCTCGGCTGCCGCACGCCCTTGCTCGGGCTTGGCGCCCGCGCCAAGCCCGGTGCGTCCCAGGCGGATCTGTACGGGCGCTTCGCTGGTGGCCAGTGCCTGTGCATCGGTATTGGCGCAGATGAAATCCACCCCATTGATGCCGGACCGGATCATATGCGAAACCGCGTTTCCGCCTGCGCCGCCCACACCGACCACCTTGATGACGGTGCCGCTGGCATTGTTGTCGAGCATTTCAAAATTCATCATGATTGACTCCCTCACTTATCCAAAAAAGCAAATTAAAAAAACTCCCCGGTACCACTTTTTTTCGGAATCGTCTCAAACAGAGTGCCAGCTCTCGACTCGCACTCAGTGTGAAACGCCTCCCGAGGACAGGCCACCTCGAGCCCGCCCCTTCAGGGCTTTTCCCGCCCTTAATTCATGAACCACTCCTTCATGCGCGCGAGCAAAGTCTTGACGCTGCCTTTCTGTTGCGCCACCTTGCGTCCACGGGCACGCTGCAAGCGCGCTTCAGCCAACAGACCCATTACCGTCGAGAAGCGCGGATTGCGCATGACGTCGGCCAGGCTGCCCTCGTAATTGGGGACGGCCACACGCACAGGCTTCAAAAACACGTCTTCGGCCAGCTCGACGATGCCCGGCATCAGCGATGTGCCGCCCGTAAGCACGACACCCGAAGAAAGCAGGTCTTCGTAACCGGACTCGCGCACGATCTGCTGCACAAAGGTAAACAGCTCTTCGATGCGCGGCTCGATCACGGCACCCAGAGCCTGGCGCTTGACCTGACGATTGGGCCGGTCGCCCAGTCCGGGCACCTCGATGTATTCGTCGGCGGTGGCCAGCACCTGCTTGGCAATGCCATAACGCAACTTGATCTCTTCGGCGTCAGGCGTGGGCGTGCGCAGCATGGCTGCAATGTCGCTGGTCACCTGGTCGCCGGCAATGGGCACTACCGCCGTATGCCGAATGGCGCCGCCTGTATAAATAGCGACATCGGTGGTGCCCCCTCCGATATCGACCAGCACCACACCCAGCTCTTTCTCATCGGACGTAAGGCAGGCCATGCTTGAGGCCAGGGGCTGAAGGATCAGGTCTTGCACCTCGAGGCCGCAACGACGCACGCACTTCACGATGTTCTGCGCGGCACTGACCGCTCCCGTCACGATATGCACTCGTACTTCGAGCCGCAGGCCACTCATGCCGATCGGCTCGCGAATGTCCTCTTGCGAGTCGACAATGAACTCTTGGGTCAGCACATGCAGCACTTGCTGGTCAGTGGGAATGTTCACCGCCTTGGCGG
>NZ_DATJBQ010000013.1:0-2594 GCF_035515275.1 Pusillimonas sp. | reverse complement strand
TGCTTCCAGGGCCTGGATTTGCCGGCTTAACGGGGGCTGGGCAATGTGCAGTTGCTCGGCGGCGCGGGTGAAGTTGCGTTCGCGCGCCACGGCAACGAAATACCGCATCTGTCGGATATCCATGTTTACCCTAGGTTGTGGGCTTAATACACTTTGTATATTACATTGGGAAACACGTGAATATTAAGGGTTTACGACCGTTACATACCTTTTGGGTATTGAAACAGATGTAAAAGGTGTTGGACTTTGCGTGGCATGGAAGGCGAATATGCGTTCCATGAGCCACACTTCTTACCAATCTGAATCGAATCAACCGGTTATAGAACGCGTTGAAACCTGCATTGTCGACCTGCCCACTATCCGGCCGCACAAGCTTTCGATAGGCACCATGCAGGGGCAAAGCCTGATGCTGTTGCGCGTGCACTGCAGCGACGGCGTGGTGGGCCTGGGCGAAGGCACCACCATTGCCGGCATGGCCTACGGCCCTGAAAGCCCCGAAACCATGAAACTGGCGGTAGACACCTACCTGGCCCCGGCCATACTGGGCAAAGACGCCACGCGGGTGCAGGCGCTTATGGCGCACCTGGGCAAGCTGGTAAAAGTAAACCACTTTGCCAAATGCGCGCTCGAAACCGCCCTGCTCGACGCACATGGCAAACGCCTGGGCGTCTCTATAGGCCAGTTGCTGGGCGGCCGCCGGCGCGACCGCCTGCCGGTGGCCTGGACCCTTGCTTCCGGCGATACCGCGCAAGACATTGCCGAGGCCGAGAAAATGCTGGCCCTGCGCCGGCACAATATTTTCAAGCTGAAGATAGGCGCCAAAGACATCAAAACCGATATTCAACACGTGGCCGACATTAAAAAGGCCATGGGCGATCGGGCGGCGGTGCGCGTCGATATCAATATGGCCTGGAGCGAAACGCAGGCGGCCTGGGGTATTGCGGCGCTGGCTGATGCGGGCTGCGAGCTGGTCGAACAGCCGGTGGCTTCTGCCGAGGCGCTGGGCCGCCTGATGCGCCGCTTTCCGGTGGCGCTAATGGCCGACGAGGTGCTGCAGGGCCCTGAAAGCGCCTTCAACATTGCCCGCCATGCCGGCGCCGACGTATTCGCCGTAAAAATCGAGCAAAACGGCGGGCTGTTTGCCGCCCAGCGTGTGGCGGCCATTGCCGATGCGGCCGGCATTGAGCTGTACGGCGGCACCATGCTTGAAGGGGCCATAAGCACCATTGCCTCGGCCCACTTGTTTGCCGGCTTTGCCCATTTGCAGTGGGGCACCGAACTGTTCGGCCCGCTGCTGATTACCGAAGAGATTCTGACCGAGCCGCTTGATTACAGCGACTTTGAGCTGACCGTGCCCGACGGGCCGGGCCTGGGTATTGCTTTGAATGAAGCCCAGGTGAAGCGTTTTACGCGCGAAGGCTCGTTGAAGGCTACTACGCGCCCTTGAAGCGCAGGAGAGAACGACATGCTGTTTCATGTACGTATGGATGTGAATATTCCCCCTAATCTGGATGCCGACGTTAAGGCGGAATTACTTGCTAAAGAGAAGGCGTATTCGCAAGATCTGCAGCGCAGCGGCAAATGGCGCCACATTTGGCGCATTGTGGGCGAGTACGCCAATTACAGCGTGTTCGACGTTGACGACAACGCCGAACTGCACCAGTTGCTAAGCGGCCTGCCCTTGTACCCCTATATGAAGATTTCGGTGTCGCCGTTGTGTCGGCACCCTTCTTCGGTGCGCGAAGACGATTCGTAATCGCACACCCCAGTTGAAACTGAAGTAACCACTGGCCCAAGCCACGTAGCAAGCAGGCTCTGTTTTGATACACACCGCAGCGCCGAAAGGTCACGGGCAGTATTTGACGATTCAATCTTAAGGAAACGACATGAGCGTTAAAGTATTTAACACCCAGGAAGTACAAGACCTGCTCAAAGCAGCCGCCGGTATCGGCCAACAAGGCGGCAACGAGCGCTTCAAGCAAATTTTGAACCGCCTGCTTTCCGACCTGTTCAAGGCCATTGACGACCTGGACATCACGCCCGACGAAGTGTGGGCCGGGGTCAACTACCTGAACAAGCTGGGGCAAGACGGCGAATCGGCGCTGCTGGCCGCAGGTCTGGGCCTGGAAAAGTACCTGGACATTCGCATGGACGCCGAAGACAAGCAGATCGGCCTGGACGGCGGCACGCCGCGCACCATCGAAGGCCCGCTGTACGTGGCCGGTGCACCGGTTAAAGACGGCCTGGCCAAAATGGACATCGACCCCGACGAAGCAGCCGGCCCGCTGGTCATTCGCGGCACGGTCACCGACCGCGACGGCAAGCCCGTAGCAGGGGCCCTGGTCGAATGCTGGCACGCCAACTCTAACGGCTTTTACTCGCACTTTGACCCTACCGGCGCACAAAGCAACTTCAACCTGCGCGGCGCGGTACGCACCGGCGCCGATGGCAAATACGAGTTCCGCACGCTGATGCCCGTAGGCTATGGCTGTCCGCCCCAAGGCGCCACGCAGCAACTGCTGAACGGGCTGGGCCGCCACGGCAACCGCCCCGCCCACGTGCACTTCTTTGTCAGCGCCGACGGCCAGCGCAAG
>NZ_DATJBQ010000012.1:0-10790 GCF_035515275.1 Pusillimonas sp. | reverse complement strand
GGTTATTGTGGGCAAGAAAGCATTGTTCCGGCTCCAGGTCTTCAGCGGTGTTCGCGTCAACCATAGTTGAGGCTCGGGCTCCATATGCGGCCGCTTGCGCGACCATCACGGCTCGAGTCAGAGCCTGGTCTAAACAAGAGGCAGGGAGTGGGTTTTGGTTGATGTTGATACATATTGAGTCCGAAGCGGTTCAATCTTATTCAAATCAAGCCAATAGCGTTGTTGGTATTTTTGTTGGTATCCTGACCGGGTAAAATCAAGAAAACACAGTATTAATGCGGGTTTTGAGCTGCTATATGAATGACCCTCTGTCCGCCAAGTTTCATGCTAAGCCCTTGATTTTCAAGGGCTTTTCTTTTGTGTGGCGGCTTTGCGCGGCGCGCTATACGCTTTGATTCAGTACTGCGTCGGGCGATACTTTGGTCGTGGCGGCACAGATCATCAAAACTTCGTTTAATGGTTCGCGCAAAAAATAAAAACCGCCCCGAAGAGCGGCTGGTCTGACGATAGCTAAAAGCTCAACCCAGGCTTCTCACCTGCGCTTCAAGCTCTGTCTTCAGGCCCGAATCCAGGTTCAGTTGGCGAGCCAGCTCGTCCAGGTAAGCGCGCTCCATGAAGCTTTCTTCGTCAACGACAATCAGGCTGGCCAGATAGACTTCAGCCGCTTGCTCGGGCGTGGATGCCAGGGCAGCAGCCTGCGCCGGGTCTGCCGGCTTGGCCAGTTCTGCTTCAAACCACGCCAGGTCGGCGGGGTCGTTGGTGAGCTTGGCAACTTCGGCATCGATCAGGTGCTTTTCATCTGCACCGATATGACCGTCTGCCTTAGCTGCAGCAATCATGGCGGCAAGCAAAATTTTGCTATCTTGCTCCAGCCGCGCAACAGGAACCGCTACCGGTGTTGCCGCCGGGGCCGACAGGGCGGGCGGCGGCACCGCCTGCGGCGCTGCCGGTTGGGCGGCAGCCTGCGTTGCCGAAGACCGGCTTTGCCAGTCTTGATACGCTTTTAGCGCCAAGGCGCCCAACGCCGCCGTGCCGCCATAAGTGGCGAGCTTGCCGCCCATCTTGCGAAATTTTTTATTGCCGAGCAAAAGACCCAGCGCCCCGCCGGCCAATGCGCCGCCGCCGAATCCGCCGAGTTTCGACCCGGACAATGACGATGCATTCATTTTTGAACCGGCTTCCCGGGTAAGGCTCTGGCCTGACTGAAGAAGCTGCTGCAGAAGTTGTTGGACAGACATGTACGGCGTTCCAATATAAGTAGGCTGAGTTGTAGAAACTTGAAGACGTTTCGGGGCAGGAACAATTGCCCCTTCACGCCTCAAAGCAGATTCCCGGGCGGGGCCCCCCGTTCTGTCAGCCGATTATTAA
The DNA here is from genome assembly GCF_035515275.1 of Pusillimonas sp. GTDB lineage: Bacteria > Pseudomonadota > Gammaproteobacteria > Burkholderiales > Burkholderiaceae_B > Pusillimonas. The sequence continues at coordinate 9,422 of NZ_DATJBQ010000012.1, read as the reverse complement.
ACCCTTGATGCCATTACGCAATCAAGGGTTTTTGTTGTGGGATACAAGATTACAACTTGGGCAATGCTTTACATAACCTGGTTACAAGTGTAGAATAAGGGTTAACCCTAGGGAGGCTGAAACATGAACCAATTATTAATCTCAGTCTTGTTGGCAACGGTGGCGATGCTCACGGGCGGCGCAGTACTGTTGCTTGGGCTGATCACTCTGGCCGGGTACGAGCGCTCCGAACCTGGCGAAACCGGTTGGATCCGCAGGCTGCTTTGCAGGCTTTCATTCGAGCGTTTTGCTTGCTGCGAAGCCCCCGGCAGGGCCGGTTAACGGGGTTTGGCGGCCTGGAAACAGACCGCAGGCAGCGGGCGACCCAACAAGAACCCCTGAAGGGCGTCGCAACCCAGTTCGCTCAAGAACTTTTGTTGTGCCAGGGTTTCGACCCCTTCGGCCACCACGTGCAATTTCAAGGCTTTGCCCAGCGCGATGATCGCCGACACAATTGCGGCGTTTTCGGAATCAGCGCTGCTCATCAGCTTTCCGACAAAACCCCGATCAATCTTAAGTTCGTTGGCCGGCAGCCGTTTCAGGTACAGCATGCTGGAATAGCCGGTACCGAAGTCGTCGATGGATATTTTTACGCCCAGCGATTGCAGCTTTTGCAGGGTGGCCAGGCTGGCCTCTGCGTTGCGCATGGCGGTTGACTCGGTAATTTCCAGTGTCAGCCGGCTGGGCGCAAGCTGGTGCTGCTGCAGTGCGGCGCTAACTGTTTCAACCAGGTCGGCATGGGCAAACTGCAGGGCCGACAGATTAATGGACATTGTCCAGTCGCGCCCCTGTTCGCGCCATTCTTTAAGCTGGCGGCAGGCCTCGTTCAGTACCCACGTGTCGATGGCAACGATCTGGCCGGTTCTCTCGGCGGTTTTCAGGAAAGCGGCCGGCGGTAGTAAACCGCGCTGCGGATGCTGCCACCGCACCAAGGCCTCGACGCCGGTGATGGGCCCGTGGGCCTGCTCGAACTTGGGCTGGTAGTGCAGGGTGAATTCGTTGCGCTGCACGGCGTGACGCAGGTCGCGTACCAATTGCAGGTGCTCGTCGGCGTTGGTGTTCATTGACGGATCAAAAAACGCATAGCCATTGCGCCCTTTGTCTTTACGGTGGTACATGGCAGCATCTGCATTAACTAGCAGCGATTGTGCGTCTTGACCGTTTTCGGGGTAAATGGCAATGCCGATACTGGTCGACAGGCGCAGTTGCATGCCCTGGATGATGAAGGGGCGCGTTACCAGGTCGACCACCTTCGACGCCAGGGTGGCGGTGTCTTCGGCGCCCGAGGTATGGCTAAGCACCACGAACTCGTCTCCGCCGAAGCGGGCCACGGTGTCTTCGGCTCGAATGCCTGACCGTATCCTTTGCCCTGCTTCGATCAATACAAGGTCACCGATGGCGTGCCCGTAGGCATCGTTGATCGCTTTGAAGCCGTCCAGGTCCATGAACAGCACGGAGAATCGCGATTGCCTGCGGATGGCCGTTTCCTTGGCCTGTTCGATGCGGTCTTCAAGCAGGGCGCGGTTAGGCAGTTGCGTAAGTGTGTCGTGCAGAGCCATGTGCTTAAGCGCGCGGTTAGCGGCGCTAAGCGACTTGTTCAGCTTGCTGGTGCTTGAGGCGTGATGGCTGTCGAGCACGGATACGATGAACACCGTGGCAAGGATGGCGACGGTAAGCACCGTTACCATGATCGACAGCCAGTGGGCGTCAACACCGAACCTGGCGGCGCCGCAAACGCTTCCGAGTGGAAACTGCGCCGCTTGCATGCCCGTGTAATGCATACCGATAATGCCGCAACCCATTAGTGCCGCAGCGCCCAGCTTGCGGACCCAGCCGCTATCCCAGACCCGCAGGCCGGCGGTCAGCCACAAGCTTGCGCCCGCAGCCGACACGGCAATAATTACGGACAACAAGAACCAGGCCGGGTCGTATTCAATGCGTGGCTGCATGAGCATGGCTTCCATGCCCAGATAATGCATGAGCGCGACGCCCAACCCCAGCGTCAGGGCGCCGATGCACAAGCGGCGCGGCGTCAGCCGACGGCGGCAAGAGATCCAGAGTGCAAACCCTGACGCTGCCACAGCGACCAGCAGCGAAATCAGGGTAAGCCAAGGGTCATACCCCACTTGGATGGGCAGATGAAAGGCCAGCATGCCGATAAAGTGCATGGACCATATGCCAAAACCCAATGCTAACGCCCCGGCGGCCACCCACAGGCGAGCCTTTCGGCCGCCGGTCGTACTGACCCGCCCCGCCATGTTGACGGCGGTGTACGAGGCCAGAATGGCAACAAAAAACGAGACAGCGACCAGAAGGCTGTTGAAGCTACTGTCCAGCATGGTTTTGGGAAGACCAACCTTTTTATGAATAGGCTGTTGACGGCGTGTTGCGCCTGCCGTCGCGTGTCAGCGATCATACCGTGAATCTGTTGAGGCTTGTCAAAATGTGTCCACATGATGCCTGTTAGTGTCACAATTGAATTGATGCGCCGCGAACGCGTGCCTGCCCGGTTGTGCTGAACGGGTTCCGGCGGTTGCGGGGCGATCGCAAACATGTTTAAAGGAAAGGGCGATGTTTTTCCACAATACGACTTTGCTGGTAATAGTTGTTGTCGGAGCGATCTTGATGATTATCGGTTTCGGCCTGCGCGACCGAAATCCCGGCTTAATTCTGCTGGGCTTGGGGTTTCTGGCGATTATTTACGCCGTGGTGCGCAAGGCGATGGAAGTCTTCGCCCATTAACGGTGCACAGGCGTTGCGGCCGCGGGATGGCCTGAAACCCTTATATGAGGCATACTCAAGAAGTTATTATTTTTTATGAGTAATGCCTCATGTTGTGTACATGACGATGCCCAGTTACGACACCAAGCTGGAAAGTATCGCCATTGCCGGCGTAAACAATCTTTTTATTCGTTCATTACTTGACCGTCAGCAGTATCACGACCCCGAAGGCGAGGCCCAGCGCCTGGGTATCGGCCCGGCAATATGGCCATTGTTCGGTCTGCTGTGGCCCTCGGCACTGCATTTGGCCGAGCACCTGGCCCGCAGGCCGGTTTGCCCCGACGAAAAAATTCTTGAAGTAGGTTGCGGCCTGGGTTTGGCCAGCCTGGTGGGTCACCGGCGCGGCGCACGCATTACCGCCAGCGACTGCCACCCGCTTACGGAAACCTTCCTGCAAGAAAACCTGCGCCTGAACGACCTATGCTCATCGCTAAAGTATCGCCATGGCCAGTGGGGGCTCAACGAGCCAATGTCAGACGACGAAGCCGGCCGCCCCGTGCTGTCGGGCCGATACGACCTGGTTATTGGCAGCGACCTGCTCTACGAGCGTGACATGCCGCAGGCGCTTTCCGCCTTCATCGACCAGCACGCCCGGCCAGAAGCCGAGGTTTGGATTGTTGACCAAAACCGCGGGTATCGCCCGGCATTCAATCGGCATATGGCTGATTACGGGTTTGAGCTGTTTAAAGACAAGCGGCTGGTTAACGATGCTGCAAGCAATTCTGGCAGCCCCCCGTACACGGGGCGAATACTGAAATACACCCGCTAGCTGCTGCTTACCCTTTGTGCCGCCGCAAGGTGGCCGAGGGTAATTCGCCGTAGCGTTGCTGATAAATGGCTGAAAACTGCCCCAGATGGGCAAAGCCCCAGCGCAAGGCCGTTTGCGTGACGCTTGTGTCGGGCGCGGGCTGGGTCAACTCGGCATGTGTGGCAGCCAGCCTGACCTCTTTCAGGTGCTGCATGGGCGAGGTATTGCGATACTTGCGATAGCCCGCAAACAGGCTGCGGATACTCACCCCGGCGTGCTCGGCAATATCGGCCGCGGTAAGCGGCAGATGCGCGTTGTGCTCGATATACGCCTGAGCACGTTTGATATAGCCGGGCGAAACCATGCCGGTGGGTTGAGCAGGGTCGGGCTGGTTATGGGGCAAGGTGCTAAGCAAAGAAACCATCAGGGCTTCTTCGAACTGGGCGGCGATAAGGGGCTGGTCGAACAGCGAGCCCTCTGAGGCTTCGGTAAGCTGCCATTCGAGGAGCCGCCTAAGCGACTGAGTGGCGGCCGAACCTTGCAAGGGAATGGCCGGCACAAAATTAAGCGGTCCACGCGGGCTGCAGCCGTAGAATTGGGCGTATTGCTGCTCGAAGGCCGAGCGTTCGACCCGAATAAAAAGTTTTTCGGTGTTGCGTTCGTGGCGCATGCGAAACTCGAGGGCCGGGCTGATGATGGTGGCCACCTTGGCATCGGATTCAACCGATTGTGCGCCGCATTGAATGGTTTCGCGGCCGTAAATCGGCAATTGAATAAGATAGAAGGTATTGAGATTGCCGGGCTCGATATCAACCGTTGCACCGTACAACATGCGCCCGTAACTCACTTTTTTGCCGCGTCGAAACTGCAATTCGGTGTTGAGCGATTGCGCTTTACCGACCACGCGCAGGTCGTGGTCGCAGAAGATCTGGCTGACTTCGTGCCGCACTTCGTCGGCGTCGCGCGAGGCGAAGCGTGCAAAGCGGCTGAACAATGGGCTGCGAATAGGGGGGGGCGATGCCGTTCGCATATGCGAGCCTGGGCGCCCGGGCCGCATGCAGGGCAGGAGCCTTGGCGGGCGGCAACCGAAGCGCAGTGAACAATGAAAAAGAAAAAGATAGTTTATTCCTAAACTTTCTTTTCGAATCCGGGGGTTTTCCTGGGTGTCAGGCCGATTCGGGCGGGGCAAACGACCCATACCCGCCTTGCCAGTAAGTAAGGGGCGGGTTGCCGGGCAAGGTGTCGATAAAGGTGACCTTGCCCACGATCAGCGCGTGTTGGCGATGCTCTATTATTTTTTCGATACTGCAGCCAAACACGGCCAGGGCCCGGCGCGACAACCACACGCCGTCGGGCGTTCGGCCCCAGTCATCGCCTGCGTAACGCTGGGCGCCACGCAGGCCGCCCTTGCCGGAAAAGTTTTCGGCCACGTGCCGCTGGGCGCTGCTCAGTACGTTTATGCCGAACCTTCCGGCTTTTTGCAGCACCGGCCACGAAGACGACCCCCGGTTCACTGAAATAAGCAGTTCCGGCGGGTCCATGGACACCGAGACGACCGAGGTAGCGGTAAGCCCGGTGCGTTCGTGGCCGTCGTCGGCGGTGATCACGCAGACCCCGCCGGCCATCTGGCGCATGGCCTGCCTGAATGCCTGGCCCAGATCGTTGTCGCTCATGCCTGTTTCTTCCTGATGCCGCGTTTTTCCAGAATGGGAAGCACGTTGTCGCGGAAATAGGGGAATTCGTTGGCGTAATGGAAGAACGACAAAGTGGTGCCCGCAAAGCCCGTTTCGTGCAGTTGGATGATGCCGTCTGCAACTTGTTCGGGCGTACCCACCAGCGGGAAACCGCCATGTCCGGCTGCGAAGCGTTCGCGGATCAAAGCCAGTAGATCGTGCGGGAACGAATGCGCGTGGGCAAACTGCAGGCGGATCAGGTTGTCGACCGCGGCCCAGTCGGCATTGTCTTGCAGCTGTTGCCAGCCTTCTTCGGCTTCGGCCTGAGTGGGGCGGCAAATAACATGTGAAAAAGTCAGCACGCCCACCTTGCGTCCGACGTCGGCTGCCTGTTGCTTGAGCTCGGCCACTTCTTGTTTGGAGCGTTCCAGGTCAATGGCGGGGGTAAACAGAAAGTTGGCATTGCGCGAGGCGAACTCGCGACCCAGGCCGGAACCCGCGGCGTTGAAAATGGGCGGCAGGGTGGTGGGGCGGGGGTTGCCGTAGGTATTCTTGAGCTGAAAATACTTGCCGTCCCAGTTGAAGCGGCCCTCGTGGGTCCAGAGCTTCTGAATAATGTCGAACCATTCCTGGGCATAGCCGTAACGGGTGTCGTGGTCGTCGGGCAGGGTCAGGCCCAGCGCTTCGTACTCGGGCTTGTTCCAGCCCGCCACCACGTTCAGGCCGACACGGTTGCCGCTCATTTGGGCGATGGTGGCAAGCTGCTTGGCCACAATGACCGGATGGTTGGCGGTGGTGTGTATGGTGCCGAACACGGTGATGCGCTTGGTGTGGGCCAGCAGGGCGGTTGCCCAAGTGATGGTTTCCAGCACGTAGCCATGGAAATCGGTTTCGCCGCCGTATCCGATCCAACGGGCGATGGGCAGCATAAAGTCTATGCCCGCGTCGTCCAGCAAACGGCCGAGCTTAAGGTTGCTTTCCCAGTCGGCGGGCCAGCGGCCTGGCAGCTTTGACACAGTCATGCCGCCCGAGCAGTTGCTGGCAAAAGTGCCCAGCAAAAATTGATCTTTTTGCAGGAAAGGATGCGTGGTCATGCGTTGTCTCCGGTCTTATGTTTATGTTGTCTGACTCAATGGCCGGCCTGCGGTCCATTACATGACAAAGATACGGCGGCACATGGGGGCGGCGCTATCGTGTTCGCGCACCGATTGTCTGATTCGTGCAGAAGTTTTCGCAGTGCGCGCTTTGCTGCGCGCGCCGGCTATTTTTTGGGGCGTGTCATGCGCTCGGCCCAGCTTGCAAGCGGCAAGGGGGGTGTTTGCTGCCACACTCGGCGCATGACAGCGGCCAGCTCTTGGGAGCCGCGTTGCGTGGGCCAATAACTGGGGTTAACCGTCTGCCAGTCAGCGCCGGACGAAGGGCGCTGGGCGAACAGGAAGCGGAAGGAATAGTAGCCGGCACCCAGGCCCATGCGCAGGTCGGAGACCACCAGGTTTCCATTGACATCGTCGTAGCGCAGCCAGTCGCCCGAAAACCAGCGCAGCCCCTCCAGTGCTTCCGAAGGCAGCAGGCTTTGTGCAAGGTGCTGGTTCAGCGGTTGGCGCAGGCGTTCGGCAGGGCGCCGGTCAAGCAGGCCTACCGTGGCTTCATGGTAGTGGCTGTCATTGGTTTTGGCCACGACGCGCCAAAGCAGTATGTTGAACGGCTGAGGTGTAGAGAACATGTCCTGAACCACAAGGCCTTCGTTTTGCAGCGTGCGCGCCACCCGATGCTCGACCACCTGTTTGAAGACGATGGAGGCCGCCAGGTAAACGCAGCACCATGCCATGGCCCAGCGCAACGCGCGCACAACGCGCTCGCGCGGTCCGACGACCAGGGCGGCAAGAACCCCCAGGGCCAACGGAACCGTAAAGAAGGGATCAATAATGAACACGGTGGACCACGCAGTCGGCGTGGGCCGCAGGGGCCACAGCAGTTGGGTTCCGTAAGCCGTAAAGGCATCCAGCAGCGTGTGCGTGATCATTGTCAGCCAGATGGCCCAGAACAAGCGGCCGGCGCCGTATTGCGGCGACGGCCTCCTATATCGCAACAGCGCGGTCAAGGCGATGGCAAAGGCGGTAAGTACAAATACCGAGTGCGAGAAACCGCGGTGGTTGATCATGGCCGTTACCGGGTCGGCGTAGCGTATGACGACATCCAGGTCGGGCAGGGTGCCAAGTACCGCGCCGGCCACAACGGCCTTGCGGCCGTGATAGCGGCCCAGCATGGCGCCGCAGATGCCGGCGCCCAGCGCCGCTTGCGTGATCGAATCCATATTTAAAGCAGGGCCATTTTTAGCAAAGCGTCAACCATAGCAGGCAAGGTTCAAAGCGTATCTATATCGCAGCGCTGCAGTATAAAATACAGGGTTTGCATTTAACATATTGCCGGCGGGCGGCTGCAATGCCTGGCTCCGGCTTAAGGAAGAGACTTGTTCAGTACGCTTTCTGCCTACGCGGGCGACCCGATTCTTTCATTGCAACTGGCCTATCGCGATGACCCGCGCCCAGAAAAAATCAATCTTAGCATCGGGCTTTATTACGACGAGCAAGGACACATTCCGCGCCTGCCTTCGGTGCAAGAGGCTGCAAAAACAGTCAATGCCTCTACCGCGCCTTGTGTTTATTTGCCCATGAGCGGCAGCCCCCCTTATTGCCGGGCCGCGCAAGGCCTGGTCTTCGGTGCTGATTCAGCAGCGGTGCAGGCTGGCAAGGTGGCCACCATTCAAACGGTAGGCGGTTCGGGCGCACTGAAGGTGGGCGCCGATGTGCTGCGCCGGTTCTTCCCAGACAGCACGGTACGCATCAGCGGGCCCACCTGGGACAATCACCGCGCCATATTCGAAGGTGCTGGTTTCACTGTCGACGAATACCCTTATTTTGATCGCGCCGCGCAGCGGCTCGACTTTGACGCAATGGCCGCATGTTTGCGCACCTTGCCGCCGAGAACAGTGGTGTTGCTGCATCCCTGTTGTCATAACCCTACGGGGGCTGAACTAAGCACCGCTCAGTGGGATGAAGTCATCAAGATCGTCATCGAGCAGCGGCTGATTCCGTTTCTGGACATGGCGTATCAGGGCCTGGGCGAAGGGTTTGACCGAGACGCCTACCTGGTGCGAGCGCTGGCTTCGGCCAACGTGGCTTTTCTGGTGGCCAATTCCTTTTCCAAGATTTTTTCGCTGTACGGTGAACGTTGCGGTTCGCTGAGCATGGTGTGCGCCAACGCCGACGAGGCCTCGCGCGCGCTGGGGCAGATGCAGCAGGCCGTGCGCCGCAACTATTCCAGCCCGCCCCTGCATGGCGCGCAGCTGGTTGAAACCGTGCTGCTCGACCCCGCATTGCGCGCCATGTGGGAAGCCGAAGTCACCGAAATGCGAACGCGCATCCACGCGATGCGGGGGCGCTTGCACGAAGGCCTGGTGCGTCATCATCCCGATTTCGATTGGGATTTTCTGCTGGCCCAAAGTGGAATGTTCAGCTACGCCCCGGCCCTGGCGCCACACATGGATCGCCTTATGCAGGCTCATGGTGTTTACATTATTGAGTCGGGTCGCATCTGCATTGCGGGGTTGAACACCGAAAACGTTGATCGCGTGGCCCAGGCTTTTGCGTCGGTGCTGAAAGAGTCGGGCGGGGTAAAATAGGCTTTTCGCCTAGCTTACCGCTTTCAAATCATGGCCCAGTTCCTTGTTGCGGCACTGTATAAGTTTGTTCCGCTTTCCAATTACCGCGACCTGCGCGACCCTTTGTTCGATTTTTGCAAGGCGCAGCAGGTGTGCGGCACCTTGCTGCTTGCCGAAGAGGGCATAAACGGCACCATTGCCGGGCCCGAAGCCGGGGTGCGGGCGGTATTGGGGTATTTGCGTAACGACCCCAGGCTGGCTCAACTTGAGCACAAAGAGTCGTGGGCGCAAAGCCAGCCTTTCTACCGCATGAAGGTCAAGCTCAAGCGCGAGATCGTGACCATGGGTGTGCCCAATGTGCATGCCCGTACCATGGCGGGCACCTATGTGCCGCCCAGCGAATGGAACGCGCTTATATCCCAGCCCGATGTCATTGTGGTCGACACGCGCAACGACTACGAGGTGTCCATCGGCACTTTCCAGAATGCCGTCAACCCGCAAACCCGCAGCTTCACCGAGT
>NZ_DATJBQ010000011.1:0-6545 GCF_035515275.1 Pusillimonas sp. | reverse complement strand
CTAACGGGGCGGGCAAGACCACGCTTATCTCGCAGATCAGCGGCGAGCTCATGCCCGATTCGGGCCATGTGCTGCTCGACGGCCAAGACATTACGCGTTTGCCGGCGCACAAGCGTGCCTCGGTAGGCCTGGCCCGCTCGTTCCAGATCAGTCAGCTGTACAACGATTTTACGGCTGAAGACAATGTGGCGATGGCAGTGCAGGCACAGTCGACCAAACGCTTTGACATGGTTCGCGCAGCGCGCAAACTGCCTGAACTGCGCGAGCCTGCACGCAGGGCGCTCGAACAGGTGGGCCTGGGTGACCGGGCCGATGTGCGGGTGTCCGACCTGGCGCACGGCGAAAAGCGCCAGCTTGAACTGGCCATAGCGTTGTCGCTGAATGCGTCGGTGCTGCTGCTGGACGAGCCCATGGCGGGTCTGGGTGCTGAAGAGTCTCAGCGCATGAAGGACATTTTGCTTGGCCTTAAGGGGCAGTACGCAATATTGCTCGTCGAGCACGATATGGACATCGTATTTGCGCTGGCCGACCGTATTACGGTGCTGGTCTACGGCACGCCGATCTTCACGGGCACGCCTGATCAAGTGCGGGGCAATGAGGCGGTGCGTGATGCTTATCTGGGAAGGGAAGAATAATGCTGCACGCAGAGAATCTGCAATCGGGTTATGGGGCGGCCAAGGTGCTGTTCGGGGTCGACCTGGACATCGCGTCGCAACAGGTGGTGTCGTTGCTGGGCCGCAATGGCATGGGCAAGACCACCACGGTTCGCACTTTAATGGGTATGTTGCCGCTTAAGGGCGGTAAGGTTACGTTCGACGGCCAGGACATCAGCGGGTTTCGTCCGCATCGAATTTCCCGGTTGGGTTTCGGGCTGGTGCCCGAGGGGCGCCGGGTGTTTGCGTCGCTGTCGGTCTACGAGAATCTGGTGGCCACGTCGCGTAATGAGTACGGCGGCACCTGGACGCTGGATGCGGTGTATGAGCTGTTTCCGCGCTTGAAAGAGCGGGCGAATCAGTCGGCGCGAACGTTGTCGGGCGGCGAGCAGCAAATGCTGGCGATTGGCCGGGCACTGCTCACGAACCCTCGTCTGTTGATTCTGGATGAGGCGACCGAGGGTTTGGCGCCGGTGATCCGGCAAGAGATCTGGGCTTGCCTGAATCGTTTGAAAGCCGAAGGGCAAACGATTTTGCTGATCGACAAGAACCTGAAAGAGATGCACCATTTGGTGGATCGGCATCATATTATCGAGAAGGGGCGAATCGTCTGGAACGGAACCTCGCAAGAGCTGCAGGATAAGCCGGAGCTGGTGACGCAGTATCTGGGGGTTTAGTTGGCTTTGCTCTCCTCTTTTCAGTAGTCGAAAAGCCGCTCAAAATTGGGCGGTTTTTTTTATGGCTTCGGTATTTGGATTGAGGGTGATGCTGCGTCGGTGTTCTGCTGGCAGGGCGAGGGGCGAGGCACCTCCTCGTCCGGCCCATCCCGCGGCCCGTCCTTCGGCGGGCTGCCCGCATTTTCTGCATTTGGGCGGAGGCGTCCGAACTCAACCTCGTCGCTGCGCTCCTCGGGATTCGGACAAGCGGGCGCCTTTGAACCGCCCAAATGCAGAAAATGCGGCGCGGGACGAAAGGCCGGACGAGGAGGTGCCCCGCCCCTCGCCCTGCGGGTGCCTTGGATAGGGGCGCTGTTCGGCGGCGGGGCGTGCGGCGCTTAAGCGCTTTGTTGTTGGGCTAACGAGGCTTCGATCAGGTGGGTGGTGCGGTTGTAGTGTTGGGTAAGCAGGGCCACAGCCTGGTCGGCGTCCCGGTTCAGGGCGGCGTCGACGATGGCGTGGTGTTCGTTGGAGACGTCGCGGCTGCTTTCTTTGCGGACGCTGGTCTTGAGCATGGGGCGGCGATAGCGTTCGGTCTGAATGTACAGGGTGGCCGAGAGCTCGAGTAGCCAGCGAGAGTCGCAGGCGGCGATCAGTGCGCGGTGCAGGGCCAGGTGGCGTTGTTCGACTTCGTCGTAGCCGGCGTTGGAGTCGTCTGCGGTTTTGCGGCGGGTGGCCAGGTCGAGGGCGTGCAGGGCGGCCACGATGTTGGTCTCCCAGTCGTCGGTGGCGCGTTCGATTGAGCGACGCAGGGCCTCGCAGTCGATCAGGGTGCGCACGCTCATGGAGTCTTGCATTTCTTTGACGGAAAGCGGCGCCACACGGAAACCCTTGAGGGCAATGGACTCGACCAGCCGTTCGCTGTTCAGGCGATTAAGGGCTTCACGCAGCGGGGTGAAGCTAAGCTGGTAGCGCTGCTTCAGAAACTCAAGACGCAAGGCCAGGCCCGGGGCCAGCTCACCGGACAGGATGTCGCGCTTGAGGTTGACGTAGGCTTGTTCGGCCAAGGTGGAAGCCTTGGCCGGCCTGGACGCCTCGGGCAGGGCGGCGTTCATGGGCGTGTGCCTGTTTCGCTGTTGGTATTTGGGTCTGTTTCTTCGTCGAAGTCCAGGTTGGCGCCGCGGGGTTGGTCAGAGAACTGGGCGGCTTGCTGGGGCTGGCGATTGACACGCAGGTCAAAGACGTCGAAGCGGTTGTAGTGGCCGGTAATGTCGTGCATTTGGCGGGGCTGGATGCAGCGGCCCAGGTCTACATCGGCATATACGATGCCTTCGGCGTCGATGAGGGGTTCGCCTACTACGCGGCCGTCGGGGCCGATAACCCCGGACCAGGCGCTGTTCTTGCGCCGTAGCATTTGCTCGGCCTGTGGATGGGTTTCGCTGAAGGCGGCCACAATTTCGTCGGAAATGGTGGAGCACGACACGACGGTAAAGACTTTGCCTTCAAAGCAGTGCGCCATGGCGCGCACTTTGATGGCTTCAGCCATGTCGTAGTCGGGCGGGGCCACGGGCAGCGATATGTAGCTGGCGACGTGCAGTAGTTCGCCTTGAGCCAGCAGGCTGAAGCGGGCCAGGGTGTTGGTGTTTTCACCGCAGGCAAGGCCGCCCAGGCGGCCGATGGCGGTGTCGTACACGCGCAGCGATGAGCCGTCGCCGTTGGCCCAGGTTAGTTTTTCGGCCCAGGTGGGCACGAGCTTGCGATGACGGCCCAGCAGCTTGCCGTCGGGCCCGATAAACACCAAGGTGTTGTACAGGGTACTAATACCGGTGGCGCTGCGTTCGTTGACGCCGACCACGACGTGTACGCCGTGGCGTCCGGCCGCCTGCGCAATGCGCTGGATCTCGGGGCCGGGTATTTCAATAGCGCTGCGGCACAGCTTGTCGAACCATGGGCTGCCCTCGACCGGGTTCATGATCCAGTTCCAATAGGGGTAGCCGGCCACGAATACTTCAGGGAAAGCGATAAGCTGGGCGCCTTGGCCGGCGGCCTCGGCGATGAGCGAACACACTTTCTCGACGGTGGCCTGGGTGTCCAGGAACACAGGTGCGGCCTGTACGGCGGCGACCTTGACGGCGGGCAGGTTAAGCATGGATACCTCGATCAAGCTGTAGGGGTTAAGGGGCTTTAGACGGCAACAACGGTGTTGCGCATGGTGCCGATGCCTTCGACGTACGATTCGATCACGTCACCGGGCCACAGCCATTCTTGTGGGTCGCGGCCTGCGCCCACACCCGCAGGGGTGCCGGTGGCAATGATGTCGCCGGGCTCCAGAGTGATGCCTGCGCTGATGTCGGCCACCAGGTGGGCAACATTGAACAACATATGCTTGGTGTTCGATTGCTGCTTGATCTCGCCGTTTACCTTCAGCCACAGATCAAGGGTCTGGGGGTCGGGGATTTCGTCGGCGGTAACGATGCAAGGGCCGAACGGTGCATAGGTGTCCATGCCTTTGGAATACACCCACTGGCCGGCGCGGCGGTTGTCGCGGGCGCTCATGTCCAGCATCAGGCTGTAGCCAAATACGTAAGACAGTGCGTCTTTTTCTTCGATGCGCTGGGCGCGGGTACCGATAATGGCGGCCAGTTCAACCTCCCAGTCCAGCTGTTGGGTGATCTTGGCGTTGTGCTCGACGCTGTCGCCGGGGCCGACCACGGTGGTGGGCGGCTTGGTGAAGATGACAGGCTGCTTGGGCAGATCGGCCGACGTGTCGAGCGTGCGGCTGGATTCTGCAACGTGCTCTACATAGTTAAGGCCGATGCCGAAAATGTTTTTGCGCGGACGCGGAATGGGGGCCAGCAGCTTTACGTTCTGCAGGGGCAAGGCCACGCCTACCGGCCAGTTGTCCTGGTGCTGCTTGAGCAGGTCGGTGGTGGTTGCAACGGCCGAAGGGCCAAGGTCGATAAATTCGAGCATGTCGTTGGGCAGGTCAATGCCCACGACCATGCCCAGGTATTCGATATCGACGACCATGTTTTCAACTATCGCGCCCAAGCGGGCGGCTTCCAGTACGTTGCGGCGGTAAGTAACTAAGCGCATGAGTTTTTCCTTGTTGTCGGGCGGCTATGCCGGACCGATGCGATATAGAGGGGAATCAAAAGGCCCGCACGCCGATGGGCGGCGGGCAAAAACATTAAACGGGCTGGTGTCCGCCGTTTTCTGAAAGAGCTTCTTCGCGGTAAAGGCCAAGCCCTTTGATAACGGGCAGGTCATTGAAGCTGAACAGGCAGGCGTCTTCAGTTTGGCTGGCGTTGCCATGCTCATGGAAGGCCCACGACGGCACACAGAAAATGTCGCGTTCCTGCCAGTCGAAACGTTTGCCGTTAATGATTGAAAAGCCTTTGCCCTTGGCCACTTGGTAAATGAAGCTGCCGGTGTGGCGGTGTGCCTTGGTGTGTTCGCCGGGGCGCAGCATTTGCATGCTGGCGCCAATGGTTTGCATGACAGGGCCGCCCGTTTTGGGGTTGATGTAGTTCATCAGCACGCCGTCAAAAGGCGAGCCGTCGGTAACGCGCGCATAGCGGCTAAGGGCCTCGTAGGTGGGGGCCCATTCGTACTTCAGCAGGGGCGAGTAGCCGTGTTCCCATTTGTCGTCGCCGGGCATCAGGCCTGTGCCGGCCCAGGTGGCGGTGCTGTCGTCTACCGCGTAAGTAACGGCCTGGTTAAGGTCGGGGTGTACGGTGTAGAAGTTGGCTTCAAGTGCATTGACCAGCGGAATATCAAGGCCGTCTTGCCAGATGCAAGGTGCGCCGTCTTCGCTGACGCCGTGTTCGTGCCAGGTGCCGTTGGGCGTTAGCACGAAGTCGTTGGCGCCCAGTGTCATTTTGTGGCCGTTCACAATGGTGTAGGCGCCTTTGCCTTCCATAATGAAGCGCAGGGCGCTGGCCGAATGGTTATGCGCCGAAGCCAGTTCACCCGGGTTCATGGCCTGCAGGCCCGAATAAAGCCAGCCCACGGCAGCCGCAACGTCTTGACGACCAGGGTTGTTAAGATAGATGACGCGGCGCCCGGCTTTTTCGGGTGTGACCAGATCGATCGAGCGCAGCACGTGGTCGCGCAGGTCGCGGTACCGCCACAGCACAGGCTCGGACGCCGATTGTGGAAACCACGGCTCGATCTTGTTGGCGACTGTCCAGAGGGCGCCGGTTTTAAGTGAATCGAGCTCTTCGTAATAGGCGAGCAGCTCGGGCGTGTCTTCTACGTTGGCACGTCCGACGACGTCTTCGCGATAATTGGTGCGAGGTGCAATTTTCATATCGGGCCTGTCTCTAGTGAACTGATTTTATAAAATCTTGCGTGTTTTCGATAATATTAGAGAAAATTCAGAATAAAAACAAGCTGGGCGTGTTGCCATGTGCTGCTTGGCAGATGGCTCGTGCGCGAGCCAGACAATTTCTGACGACGCGCGCAAAAGGGCCCAGGCTGCTGACCCCTATCTATATATAAGAACCATCATGGCAACAGATTGGACCGACCGCATCCGGCTGCGCAACCTGAAGTTTCTGCTTAGCCTGGCCCAAACCCGAAACCTCAGCCATTCGGCCAAGCTGCTGCATACCACGCAGCCGGGGCTTTCTAAATGGCTTAAAGACCTCGAGGCCGATATTGGCCTGCCCTTGTTCGAGCGCCACGCCCGGGGGCTTACGCCAACCCAGCACGGCCAGACGCTGATCGCGCACGCGCGTCGAATTGACGCCCAACTGGACAGAGCCGTGGTCGACATGGACATACTGCGCACTGGCGGCGCGGGGCGGGTGGTGATCGGTGCATCGGGCGCGGCGGCTACCGAAGCGGCGCCGCGCGCCATTTTGGCCATGGCCGAACGCATGCCCGATATGCGCATCGACCTGGTTGAAGGCACCATGGACCGGTTGCTGGGTTTATTGGCTCGAGGCGATCTTGATATTGTCATGGGTCGCAGTGCAAGCAACGTGGCCCTTGAAGCCAGCATTCATTCTGAGCAGCTGTATGTAGAACCCATTGATCTGGTGGCACGCCCCGGCCACCCCTTGTTCGATTTGCCCGAACTGCACTGGAGCGATGTCACCAAATACCGTTGGATTGTGTGGCCCAAGCAGACGCCCGTGCGCAATGCGCTGGAAACCGCCTTGGCCACTGCCGGCCAGTCTTTGCCTTCCAACTATATTGAAAGCAATTCGGTCATTGCCAACGTCACCTT
>NZ_DATJBQ010000010.1:0-11324 GCF_035515275.1 Pusillimonas sp. | reverse complement strand
CCGATCTTTTCGAGCAGGCCGCTGCCGATGCAATACAAGAAGGTGCCGCCTTGCGCGCACCCGATGCCGACAGTGCCCTGCAATTGGCCTTGCATTTGCTTGACGACCCGCAACGGCTAAGCAAAATGGGCGAAGCCGGTGCCTACTGGGTCAAGCAGCACGCAGGCGCGGTGGAACGCGTGCTGATAGGCCTGAACGAACTGGCCGCCCACCGACGCCACGCCCCCTAGTGTGCATGGCGCCGCCGTGCGTTACATGCCGTGATATTTACGCCCCAGTTCTAGCGTGGCCCGATAAAAGCCTTCTTTGCTTCCGCAGTCGTATCGGGTGCCTTCGTATTCGTACCCGTATACGCCACGGTTCTTGAGCAAGCCCGCGATGCCGTCCGTCAATTGAATCTCGCCGCCGACTCCGGCCTGAGTCTGGCGCAGGAACTCAAAAATTTCGGGCTCAAGCACGTAACGCCCCACCACGGCCAACGTAGTGGGGGCTTCCTCGGGCTGCGGCTTTTCGACGATGCTTTCGACCCGCGTGGTTTTGTCGTTGATGCGCGTGCCGGCGATAATGCCGTACTTATTGGTTTGGCTGCGGTCAACATTATTGATACCCAGCACGCTACCGTTTTGCTGATGCGCCGCCTCGACCAGTTGTCGAGTAACAGGAACCTCTGCATCGATCAGGTCGTCGGCCAAAATAACCACGAAAGGCTCGTTACCCACGATGGGCGCAGCACACAAAACCGCGTGCCCCAAGCCCAGCGGCGCAGGCTGGCGGGTATAGATGCAGTTAACGTAAGACGGTATGACATTACGTACCGTTTCCAGCAGCTCGGTCTTATTTTTGGCGGCCAGATCGGCCTCAAGTTCGGGGGCGCTGTCAAAGTGGTCTTCGATGGCGCGCTTGTTGCGGCCCGTGATGAAAATAAGGTCGGTTACGCCCGCCGCAATGGCTTCCTCGACCGCATACTGAATGAGCGGCTTGTCAAAAATCGGCAGCATTTCTTTGGGCATGGCCTTGGTGGCCGGCAAAAACCGCGTGCCCATGCCCGCGACGGGAAACACAGCTTTACGAATAGGTTTCATGAGTTCCTGACGTTCTAGAAAAAGCGCTACGGGATTGTAACCGGGGCATGCCGCTGCTTTGCAGGCGGTTACCGCAGGTGCTGGGCGTTAAGCGTAGGCTCACCCAGGCGTACCGTATCGGAATTAATCGGCGGCAGTTTGATCGCAGAACGGCCCGCCTCGCTGGGCGGAACGCCGAAGTACCCCTGACCAAAGGCAAACAGGCCCAAGTTCACGACCATAATCAGTAAAACCAATAAGCGCATGACCATACCCCTTGTATTGCTGCCGTCAGTTTAAAGCGTTGCGCGCCAGGCATGCCAGGCCGTCGAGAACCGGGGCGTCCAGCAGGCGAACCGGCCTGGCAGCCAGGCCCTGGCTGCAAAAGGCTTGGTTCAGCAACCGCTGAACCTCGGCCTGCACCATGGGCCAGCCCCCACCCGAAACATACACTTCGGGCGGTGTCGCATCGTCGTCTGACGCAGCCATCCACTGACGCAGCAACGCCCCTGCCTGCGCCGCGGCCATGCCGGTAACGATGGCCTGGTGCGTGTGGGTCGGGTAAAGGGCGATGTCGCCCTGGGCTTGCGGCAAATTGGCCGTGCCTGTCGACAGCGAGGCCAACATCATGGCCGGCCCCGGCAGAATCAAACCGCCTCTAAAATCAAAAACGGTCGGTTCACCGGCATCGCCCTGGGCAGCAAGCCCCTGAGCCGGCCAAAGGGTGTCGATAGTAGTGGCGGTGCCAAATATTGCCAGCAATGCGCCGCAGGGCGCCGCGGCTTCAGCTTGCGTTCGCAAGCGTTCGTGCCAGGCCAGGCCCACCATGGCGGCCCAGCGGTCGGTCCCCAACTGCGCCGGGTCAAGGTAGCCGTTGCGTACGCCCAAAGCCGATCGGCCGGCCTGCAACCAGTCGATAGCGCAGCCAACCACGGCTTCCAGGGCGGTGGCCGCAGACGCCCCCGCCACATTGACGCCCAGGGCACGTGTGGGGCGCTGGGGCAAGCCCCGCAGCCATTGTCTGGCCACATCCAGTTCGGCAAGGGTAAAGGCGCAGCCGCTTGCAGCCCGCGTGCCGTCTTCCAGCAAGCGATCGAACTTGATCCGCGTATTGCCCGCATCGATGAGAAGGATCATGGCGCCTTCACCTTTGAAAGGCTGTCGGCCGGCCAGGGGCGCACCGAAACCTCGCCTACCGAAACAGGCACCACCTCGGGGCTGGTGTTGACCAGCAACTGGCCTTGCTCGTTAACGCCGCAAGCAATGCCCGAGTACAGAATATGCCCCTGATCCACGACATCAAGGTGCCGGCCCAGCAAATGATCGACCCCGGCATAGCGGGCCGGGAAGCCGCTTAGGCCGTCGCGCACCAGACCGGCCATGGCCTCGGACCAGGCACGAACAATGTGCAAGACAAGGGTGGCCGAGTCGGCATGCTGCGCTTGTTCATCGCATGCCGCAACCTCGGCCCAGTCGGCCACCGTCCGATTCAGCGACACGCTCAGGGCCCGTGCATCTTGTAAGTTAAGCCCCAGCCCCACGATGACCACGTGGTGATCGGCCGACGACCTGGCCGCACCGGACCGCGTGGCCTCAACAAGTATGCCGGCCAGTTTAGAAAACTTCCATTGCAGATCATTAGGCCATTTAAGCGTCAGCAACGGCCGGTTGGCCGGCTCAAGCAGGCCGCGCAAGGCTTCGCATGTGGCCACGCCCACAAGCGGCGAAACCGCAGCCAGCCGCTGTGCAGGCAGGAACACGTCGAAGGCGCACGAGAACATTAAATTGGCACCGGTGCGATTTTGCCAGGTGCGTCCCGCCCGGCCCCGCCCATTGTCCTGCAAATGCGCACCCAGCAGCCACGGTCGCGCGGGTTGAACGTCAGAACGCGCCAGCTCGAGCAGATCGGCATTGGTCGAGCCGGTGCGCTCAACCCAATCGACGTGACGAAAGCCGGGCAAGGCGGCACGCAGTCGCCCTGCCAAAGACAGCGGCGGGGGCAAGGACTGCGCAGAGAAAGTAAATGTTGATTCCAAGACGGTGCTCCGGGTGCCGTCCAGCGGCCACCAGGCGTATTGTAGTGAACGTCTACAATATTCCCATTCACCATTTTCTTTTCCATCCATGTCCGCACGCACCGAACACACCACATTCACCGGTCTGGCCGGCGACATCGACTGCGCCCTCGACTGGCCAAGCGACACTCCCCGAGGCTGGGCGCTGGTCCTGCATCCGCACCCCCTGCATGGCGGCGCTCGCGACAACAAAGTAGTTACCACCATCTCACGTAGTTGCGTGCAGCACGGCCTGTTGGCTGTGCGCCCGAACTTTCGCGGCGTAGGCGCGTCAAACGGCCAGTTCGACAATGCAAAGGGCGAAACCGCCGACATGCTTGAACTGGTCAAGCAATTCGAACAGCGCTATCCTGAGATCGCCTCGGGCCCGTGGGTACTGGGCGGCTTCTCGTTTGGCACGGCGGTGGCCGCGCAGTTGTATTCAAGCCTTACGGGCTCACGCCCCCAAGCCTTGATACTTACCGGCACGGCCGCCCAGCGGTTCACCTTTCTTGACATTGCATTGCCGGACGACACGCTGCTTGTACATGGCGAAACCGACGAGGTCGTGCCGCTGGATGAAGCCATGGATTTCGCTCGGCAACACGAACTACCCATGGTGGTCATTCCAGACGCCTCACATTTTTTTCATGGCAAGCTGCTGACACTTCGACAGTTGGTGCAGCAAAGGCTGGCCCTGCTTTAAGCGTTGAATTCCGGACGCCGCAGCAGGCCGGCTGCCTATAATGGTGCGCGACGCGCACTCCGTACTGAATATTGTTTTTTTACACGGCTATCAATGACACGCTTCTATACACGACCCCTGGCGACATATTCCCGACAACTGATCCTAAGCGTCGCACTGGCTTGCGCTCCAGCCCTGGCAAGCGCCCAGACAAACGCCACGCCGGCCACCACCGGGCCGGCTTCGGCATCAGAGGTCGTTATTGGTTCGGTCGCCGAGCTGTCCACCATACCTGCCCCCGCCGTGCCGGCCAAGGCCTGGCTGACGCTAGACGTCAACAGCGGTCAGGTAATAGGGGCCAACAACCCGGCCGAACGGGTCGAGCCCGCATCGCTGACCAAGATCATGGCGGCCTACGTCGTATTCGACGCCATTAAAGGCGGGCGACTGTCGCTCGATCAAGAGGTCAATGTCTCGGAAAAGGCCTGGCGCACCGAAGGTTCGCGCATGTTCATCGACGTCAATTCGCGCGTCACGGTCGACCAATTGCTGCAAGGCGTCATCGTACAGTCGGGCAATGACGCCACTGTGGCCCTTGCCGAAGCCGTTGCCGGCAGCGAAGCCGCCTTTGTGGCGCTGATGAACGAAGAAGCGCAGCGCCAGGGTCTGGCCGACACCCACTACACCAACTCGCCGGGCCTGCCCGACCCTCAGCACATCACCACGGTTCGCGATCTGGCCACGCTGGCCGCCAATCTGGTCAACGATTTTCCCGAGTTTTTGCATTACTACAGCCAAAAAGAATTTACCTACAACAAGATCAAGCAGCCTAACCGCAACCGCTTGCTGTGGGCCGATCCTACCGTAGACGGTCTCAAAACGGGACACACGTCGTCTGCCGGCTACTGCCTGGTTTCAACCGCACTGCGCGACGGCCGTCGGGTTGTGTCGGTACTGGTCGGCGCCCAAAACGATGCCGCGCGCACCGAAGCCAGCCTGAAGCTGCTGAACTGGAGCTACCAGAACTTCGACACCATCAAACTCTATGATCAAGGCCAGCCTGCGGTGCAGGCCCGCGTCTGGGAAGGCGAAAAAGAAACCGTTGATCTGGGCCAGACCACACCCATCTGGGTCACCGTGCCGCGCGGCAAGGGGCCCGAAGTCAAACCCATCGCCCGTTACACCCAGCCGCTGATTGCACCATTGACCAAGGGCAGCGAGGTAGGCGAAGTGTCACTGTCGCTCGACGGCAAAGTATTGCGCCAAGAGCCTTTGGCAGTCATGAGCGACGTGGCACAGGCAGGTTTCTTTGGCCGCATGTACGACAAAGTTCGTCTCATGCTGCAATAAAACGGCCCATCACGACACACCCCTTACCTTTATCAGCATTGCACTTGCGCCCAGGGCTCACCACATGATTTCCGACGTCGACGGCGACTGCGTCGTCTACCTGAATGGTCAATACTTGCGTTTGGCCGACGCCAAAATTTCCGTGCTCGATCGCGGCTTCATCTTTGGCGACGGCATATACGAGGTCGTGCCTTTTTACAAAGGCAAACCGTTTCGCATGGACGAACACCTGGGCCGGCTTGAACGCAGCCTGGCCTCCATCGGCATAGACCCGGGGTTCAGCCGCGACGATTGGCGTGCCTTGGTGACAGAAATGGCGGCGCGCACCGCGCATGCCTACTTCACCATTTACCTGCAGGTTACCCGGGGCCCCGCAAAGCGCGATCACGCTTTTCCAGAAGCACCCACGCCCACCGTGTTCTGCATGGCCTCGCCGTTCACGCCTCCCAGCGCACAGCAGCGCGAGCAGGGGCTTACCGCCATTTCGGTACCCGACGTTCGCTGGCTGCGCTGCGAGATCAAGTCGATCTCGTTGTTGGGCAATGTGCTGGCCAAACAACAAGCGGTCGAAGCGGGCGTCGACGAAGTCGTGCAGTTTCGCGACGGCTTCCTGACAGAAGGGGCATCGTGCAACGTCTGGGTGGTGCGCAACGGCGTACTGTTGGCACCCCCTTTGAATAACCTCATACTTGAAGGCGTACGTTACCGGTTTCTAGAGCAACTGGCCGCCCAAAAAGGCATTGCCTTCGAGGCTCGCAAAATTTCGCAAGACGAAGTCGCGCAAGCGGACGAAATCATGCTCAGCTCGGCCACCAAAGAGGTGCTTCCTGTGGTCCAGTACAACGGCAGGCCTGTGGGTTCCGGCAAGCCCGGCCCGATTTATGCTGCGCTACGCTCCGCTTACGATCAGATATTGGGTTGAACACATCGCCATGGTCACCACCCCACCCCCCATTCCACCCGAAGACTCTCTTATCGAGTACCCCTGCCAGTTTCCCATCAAGGTCATGGGAAAAAGCCACCCCGAGCTGGCCCAGCAGCTAACCGAAGTCGTATTGATTTTCGACCCCGGCTTTAATGCCGCCACGGTCGAAATGCGCCCCAGTTCGCGCGGCAACTATATTGGGCTGACCTTCACCGTGCAGGCCACCTCGCGCGAGCAGCTCGACGATCTATACCGCGCTCTGCACGGCCACCCCCTGGTGTCGGTAGTGCTGTAATGATCGTCGTGAAATGGTTGCCAGGGCCTGCACCATACCTGCCCGTGTGGCAAGCCATGCAGCAGTACACCGAAAAACGAGGCGCCGACTCATCAGACGAGATCTGGCTGGTTGAGCATGAACCGGTTTACACGCTGGGGCAGGCAGGCAAGCCCGAACATATTCTTAACAGCGGGTCGATTCCCATTGTGCGTTCCAATCGTGGCGGCCAGGTCACCTATCATGGCCCCGGCCAGGTGGTGGCCTACTGTCTGTTCGATCTGCGCCGCGCAGGCTTGTATGTAAAAGAATACGTCGCCCTGCTTGAAGACGTCATTATCGACCTGCTGGGCCACTATGGCTTGCACGGCGCCTGCCGAAAGCCCAATGCTCCGGGTGTTTATGTTCCTGTAAAAACGGAACCCGACGGCACGGAACTGGCCAAGATCGCCGCCCTGGGCATCAAGGTGCGCAACGGCTGCGCCTACCACGGCGCAGCGCTGAACGTAGATATGGATCTACGCCCTTTTTTGGATATCAACCCCTGCGGCTACGAAGGCCTGCGCACTACCGATCTGGCCGAGCAGGGTGTCACGACGACCGTGCGTCAAGCAGGCGATGAGCTTGCACGGCTGTTGGCAATGCGACTGGCTGCGGCCGCTTCGTGCTCAAAGTAGAACGGGCTTGTCGGACAACTCGTTGACATTGCTCGTGGCGTCTTGCGGGGGGCAATGCCGGGCGCAAATTTGCTCGATGTCCTCCACGGCGGCAAAAATCCCGTCAAGATACCTGCCTTCGGCCAGTTGCTGCTGCAGGCTCAGGCTTACCTTTTGCCATTGCTCAGGAGGCGCGGCAATGCCTCGGTCGGCGATCAGCTCGATGCGATGCCGATCAAGTGCCAGGTACAAGAGCACCCCGGTGTTGAGCGGGGTGTCCCACACGCGCAGTTTGCCGAAAACCTCGAGTGCGCGGGCATGGCTGTCGGGCTCGTGCGCCGGCGACACCGCCTCGATAGCCAGCATAAGCTCACCACTGTGCGTACGCTCGCATTCGCTGATGCGCTGGGCGATGCGTTCGAGTATGGCGGGGGTGAAGTGCCGTCTGCGCAGGATCTGTCCTTCGATCGTTGCCCACCCTGTCAGCTGCCGCCAGCCGCCGCTGTGTAAACCCACATCCATCTCCTGTAGTTAGCGCTTGCAGACGCGTGGTATTGCCGGCTACCAGCTACCCGAGGCGCCGCCGCCGCCACTGGAACCCCCGCCTCCGCCGAAGCCGCCGCCCCCGAATCCGCCCCCGCCGAAGCCGCCGTGATGGCCGCGCCCCGCGGAAATACCACCCATGGTGCCAATGGCGCCGCCCCGGCGCGAAGCGCTGGCACCGCTGCCACGGCCCACCCAAGATCGGCCCGCCAAGCTAAGAAGCAACGCTGCCATGCCACCCAGGACCGCAGCCACCACACTGTCGAATAGAAAATACGTGAACACCCCCACCGCCAGTACCGACAGGACCGGGGGCATCATGAGGGCCAGAAACAGCAGTACGACAATGGTGGCGAAGATGTCGTTGTTTTCCTGGCCGGCCGCCTCAGTTGCGGGCGGCAGGTCCTCGCCGTCGACCAGTCCGACCAGGCTGTTTACGCCCGCCTCAACCCCGCCCGCAAAATCGCCCTGCTGAAAGCGCGGCGCCACCTGCTCGCGGATAATGCGGCCTGCAAGCAGGTCGGGCACCGCCCCTTCAAGCCCGTAGCCGACCTCGATACGAAGGCGGCGATCATCTTTGGCGACGAGGAACAATATGCCGTCGTCAACGTCTGCACGGCCCAGCTTCCATTGTTCGAAGGCGCGCACAGCGTATTGCGCAATGTCTTCGTCACCAGTGGTAGGGATCATCAGCACCGCGATCTGGGCACCCTTGCGTTGCTCAAGCCCGGCCAGCGTCTGGGTAAGCCTGGCCTGGGTTTCGGCATCGAGTGTGCCGGTGGTGTCAGTGATGCGCTGCTGCAGCGCTGGTATGGGCTGCTCTTGCGCAAAAACAGAACCGGCCGACAGCAACCAGACAAAGACACAGGCCAGCCACCAAGTGCCCGCCGCAAGCCACCGCCTTGGTGATATACGGCCTGTGCGTGTCGGGGCGGCAAGATATGCGGACATGGCCGCGCCCCTTAATTGCCGGCCCGGGCCGGCACGTCGAACTTGACCTCTGGGTCGCGCATAATATCGGCCTGCCGCTCGACCCCATAGTTCTGAATCGGGTCATACCCAAAGACCTTGGCCGTGATCAGCGTCGGGAACTGGCGTATATACGTGTTATACGCCTGCACCGCCTGCACATAGCGCCCGCGCTCGGTGGCAATACGGTTTTCGGTGCCTTCAAGCTGAGTCATCAGATCCTGGAAAAGGCCGTCGCTTTTCAACTGCGGATAATTTTCAGAGACCGCCAGCAACCGCGACAGCGCCGAAGAAAGCTGGTCTTGCGCTTGTGCAAACCGGGCCATCAGTTCGGGGTTGTCCAGGTCGTCGACGTTGATTTGTATATTGCCTACTCGGGCACGCGCCTCGGTTACTTCGGTAAGCACCGTACGCTCTTGGGCCATGTAGGCATTAACCGAGTTGACCAGCTTGGGCACAAGCTCGGCACGGCGTTCGTATTGGTTAAGGGTTTGCGACCAGGCCGCCTTCACCTGTTCGTCGAGGCGCTGGATCTCGTTGTATCCACAGCCTGAAAGAATCATCGCCATGACCGGCGCCAAAAGCAAAAGCAAGAGTCGTTTCATATGACGCAAAGCCCAAAGTGATTCGGTAGATCAAAGTGTAAATCAGTAATCCGAAGTTTAGTACAGTACAATAGCGGATTCGCGTGCAACCAATCAGTACGCAGCAGCAAGCATTTTCTTTGCCTTGCCAATTCGGCCGCATCGGCCTCTTTACTATCCGTCCGCCTAGATTGGTGTCTCTCGACTCGAGCGATAGGCTGTCGCTGGAGTTGTTTTCTTGAATACCCAAATCCCTTTTGCCGCCCTCGGGCTGGCCGAACCCCTTTTGCGTGCCATCGCCGAGACCGGCTACACCACGCCCACCCCCATTCAGGCGCAGGCCATACCTCAGGTCATGAAAGGCGGCGACTTGCTGGCAGCCGCGCAAACCGGCACCGGCAAGACGGCCGGCTTCACCCTGCCCATACTTAATCGCCTGATTGAAGCGCCGCTTCAACAGGCCAGGCCCGGTCGCCCCCGCTGCCTGATCCTGACCCCTACTCGCGAACTGGCCGCACAGGTCGAAGAATCGGTACGCACCTATGGGAAGCACACGCCCGTGCGCTCGATGGTCATGTTTGGCGGCGTCAATATCAATCCTCAGATCAATGCGCTGCGCAAGCCTGTCGACATCCTGGTGGCGACGCCCGGCCGCCTGCTTGACCACGCCCAGCAAAAAACCGTTGACCTGTCGGGTGTCGAGATTCTGGTGCTGGACGAGGCCGACCGCATGCTCGACATGGGCTTTATTCGCGACATCCGCCGGGTGCTTGCCTTGCTGCCCAAGAAGCGTCAGAACCTGCTCTTCTCGGCCACGTTCTCGGATGAAATCCGGGAGCTCGCCCGTGGTGTGCTCGACAACCCCGCCGAAATCTCCGTGGCCCGTCGCAACACCGCTTCAGAACTCGTGACACAAAGCCTGATCATGACGGAGCAGGCCCACAAACGCGACCTGCTCAGCCACATCATCCGTGAAAGCGGCTGGCACCAGGTACTGGTATTTACTCGCACCAAGCACGGCGCCAACCGCCTGGCCGAAAAGCTGGTCAAAGACGGCCTGACCGCCGCCGCCATCCACGGCAACAAAAGCCAGGCAGCACGCACCCGCGCACTGAGCGGCTTCAAGGACGGTAAAGTGGCCGTACTGGTGGCCACCGATATCGCCGCACGCGGCATCGACATTGATCAGCTTCCCAACGTTGTCAACTTCGAACTGCCCAACGTGCCTGAAGACTACGTACATCGCATCGGGCGCACCGGACGTGCCGGCAGCGAAGGCACCGCCTTGTCGCTGGTGGACCGTACCGAGATCAAGTATCTGAACGCCATCGAAAAACTCATCAAGCGCACCATCGATCGCAAGACCATCGAAGGCTGGACACCGCCTGCCGGTAGCGCCGAAGCATTTGCCGACGACGAACGTGAGGCCCGTCCGCCACGTCGCAGCAGCGGCCATGCCCGGCCGCAAGGTCAGGCCCGCAAACCTGCGCCGGGTGAAGCCGGCCGTCGTGGGGGCCCTCGCGGTTCGGGCCAGGGTCGCTCCGAAAGACCTGCCCGCTCGGGCAACTCGTCTGCCGGTGCGCGACGCAACACGGCACGCGCCTAAGTCTCCTATATGCGCCCCGGGCCGGCCGGCCCGGGGCGCCGGCGCCGATCAACCCAGGTAAAATTTTCACGCTGCCCGCTTGAGCCGGGCTCCTTAACACGCTACCCGATGACCATAGCCAACGAAGTCGCCCGTCGACGCACTTTCGCCATCATCTCCCACCCCGACGCGGGTAAAACCACCCTGACCGAAAAGCTGCTGCTGTTCGCAGGGGCCATTCAAATCGCCGGCAGCGTCAAGGCTCGCAAGGCCAGTCGCCACGCCTCGTCAGACTGGATGGAAATTGAAAAGCAACGCGGCATCTCGGTGGCTTCGTCGGTAATGCAGATGGAATACCGCGATTGTGTGATCAACCTGCTTGACACCCCCGGCCACCAGGACTTTTCGGAAGACACCTACCGGGTGCTGACAGCCGTGGACGCGGCATTGATGGTGCTGGACGCCGCCAACGGTGTCGAGCCGCAGACAATACGCCTGCTTCAAGTCTGCCGGGCACGCAACACCCCCATCATCACCTTCGTCAACAAGCTGGACCGCGAGGTTCAAGAGCCGCTGAACCTGCTTTCCGAGATCGAATCGCACCTTGGCATGGACACCGTCCCGCTGTCGTGGCCGGT
>NZ_DATJBQ010000009.1:0-16953 GCF_035515275.1 Pusillimonas sp. | reverse complement strand
CAAGGCTTCGAACAAAACGCCCTGAACTGGTATCGGAAGGCCCAGGAAAAAACCTGGTATGTGAACCACGCCATCATGCACCCGCCTGTTGACCGCTCAAGCCCCAGCGCAGACGGCTCGGACGTTTACGTGCGGGTCGTAAAAGAAACGGACGCCGGCATTTATGTCAGCGGCGCCAAGGTGGTGGCGACCGGCTCGGCGCTGACCCATTACACCTTTGTGGCGCACATTACCCAGGTCCCCATGAAAGACCCGAAGTTTGCGCCGGTGTTCATCGTGCCGACCGGCGCGCCCGGCGTGAAGCTATTGTGCCGCGTCTCGAACGAATATCGCGCCGCCGTGCTGGGCAGCCCCTTCGACTACCCGCTTTCAAGCCGCCTGGACGAGAACGACGCCGTTCTAGTTCTGGACAATGTCTTCGTTCCGTGGGAAGACGTGTTCATGCACAACAACGTCGACCTGTCCAACAAGTACAACACGGGGTCGGGCTACCTTGAACGCGCCTCGATGCACGGCTGCACCCGCTTTGCCGTCAAGCTCGACTTCATCGTCGGCCTGCTGGCACGCGCGCTCGAGATCACCGGCGCCGACGGTTTTCATGGCGTGCAATCAAAACTGGGCGAGGTCATTGCCTGGCGCAACACCTTCTGGGCCTTGTCTGACGCCATGGCCAAAAGCGCACAGCCCTGGAACGGCATGATCCGGCCCGACGCCCACTTCGCCGGCGCCTACCGTGTCATGAACCAACTGGCCATGCCCAAGATCAAGAACATTATCGAAGAGGTCGTTGCCAGCGGTCTTATTTACCTGAACTCGCATACCGCCGACTTTAAACAGCCTGAAATTCGCGGCTATCTGGACCGCTATCTTCGCGGCTCGGGCGGCGCCGACGCCATTGAGCGCGTCAAGGTAATGAAAGCGCTGTGGGATGCCATCGGCACCGAGTTCGGCGCGCGCCACGAACTGTACGAGATCAACTATATCGGCAGCAACGACGTGACCCGCCTGACCAACCTTTGGGCGGCTCAAGGCTCGGGCAATCTCGACAAATTCAAGGCCTTTGCCAAGTCGGCCATGGACGAGTACGACCTGGACGGCTGGACAGTCGGCGACCTGATCAACCCCGACGACGTCAGCGTAATTTCCAAGCGATAAGCAGAAGGTTTGACCATGGCTTCGTTGAACACTGCCCTTCGCCACCCGGAAAGCTCTATGTCCAGACCAGTGGATTCTGAACCGCGGTTTACCGCACGCCAGTTCCGAGACGCCATGGGGCAGTTTGCCACCGGCGTGGTCGTGATCACCGCCGAAGCGGCGGGCGATGTCCATGCCATGACGGCCAATGCTTTCATGTCGGGCTCGCTCGAGCCGCCGCTGGTGCTGGTGTCGGTGGCACGTACGGCGCGCATGCACGAAAAAATCCAGGAAACGGGTTTCTTCGGGGTCAGCGTGCTGGCCCGCCACCAGCAACATACCAGCAACCACTTTGCCGGCCGTCCCATGGTCGAAGGCAAGCCGCAGTTCGAGCAACTGGATGGTGTGCAAGTGGTGGTCGATGCAGTGATGCAGCTTTGTGCAGAACTTCGTCACTGCTACCCCTGCGGCGACCACACGCTGTTCGTGGGCGAGGTCATTGACCTGCGCCTGACGCAAGATCCGCCCGAGCCGCTACTGTTTCACAGCGGCCGCTACGGGTGTCTTTCGCATCTGGAGTAAAACAATATGGCTACCGCTATCGACGTCGCCAAGGTCATCTATGAAGTGCCCGACCTGCACCTGATGGAGCAGGTCCTGACCGATTTCGGCCTGAGCACGGTACAGAAAAGCAGTAACGCCCTGTACATGCGCGGCACGGGCGCTCAGCACCACATACACGAAACCCGCCTGGGCCCCACGCCGCGTTTTGTCGGGGCGGCCATTCAAGTTGCTTCTCGCGAAGACCTTGACGAGCTGGCCGGTCTTCCGGGCTCGTCGCCGGTAAGCGCCAATGCCGACCCCGGCGGCGGCTGGGTGGTGCATATGACCATGCCCGATGGTTTCAAGATCAGCGCCGTTTGGGGCCGCGAGCCGGCGGCTCCGCTGCCCACGCGTGCGCCCAACCCCTTCAATGCGGCACATGCCAAAGCCCGCAACAATGCGTCGATACGGGTCCAACGCGAGCCTTGCCCGGTGATGCGGCTGGGACACTTCGTGCTGCATGTATCGAATCATGACGAATCGGTCGCCTGGCTGCAACAGCGGTTTGGCTTTCTGCCCTCCGATTATTTCGCGCCCCCGGGTCAGCAGGCGCCTATCGTGGGCACCTTCCTGCGATGCAATCAAGGCAGCCGCCTGGTGGATCATCATTGCATGCTGGTTCTGCAATCAGAGACGGTCGGCGTGCACCATTCTTCGTACGAGGTGCAAGACCTCGACGCCATCATGTCGGCTCACGACTACCTTGAGGCCAAGGGGTGGACGCTTGACTGCGGCGTGGGCCGCCACTTGCTTGGCAGCCAGGTGTTCGACTACTGGAAAGACCCCTTCGGATTCCGCATCGAACACTACACCGATGGCGACGTGGTCGACGCCGACCATCAGCCTTCGCTGTTCAACGGCACGGCGGGCGAGACCACGCAGTGGGGTATGGAGCCACCGCCCGATTTCTTCGAGTAGGCACAACGCAAGCGCGAAGGCCCATGGGGCAGGCGCGCCGACCAACCTGTATAGATCAAGGCACGAACATGACAGAACAGCTCTCGGGCGCAACAGCGGCCGCCGCCTCCGGCTTGCCCCAGCACAGCCCGCTCTCGCCGCGAACGCTTCAGCAGCTAAGGCGCGTGGGGACGGCAAACGTGGCAAACGCCCTGCTCAAGCGCGGCTTTCGCAATGTGTACCTGCTGGGGGTTGCGCCGCTGCGGCCCGACCAGCCACAACTGGTCGGGCCCGCCTACACCCTGCGCTTCATGCCGGCCCGCGAAGACATCGACTCCATGGCCAACTATGGCCGAAACGACAATTTGCATCGACGCGCCATCGAGGAATGCCCCGAAGGCGCCGTGCTGGTGATCGACGCCATGGGTACCGCCAGGTCGGCCGCCATGGGCGACCTGATGGCCGCCCGGCTGCAGGTGCGCGGGGTGGCGGGCGTGGTCACCGACGGCGGCTACCGCGACGCCCCGGCTATTGCCAAGCTTGGCTTGCCCTGTTACCAGCGCCAAAGCGCGCCTCCGGCCACACCCATTGCCATGCACCCCATCGAATTGAATGGCCCGGTGGGATGCGCGGGCGTGGCCATCTACCCGGGCGACGTCATTGTGGGCGACGGCGAAGGCGTGGTCGTCATTCCCCGCGCGCTGGTCGACGACATTGCCGCCGAAGCACTTGACGCCGTCGAGTACGAAGAGTTTGCCGCCATGCATATCGCCCAAGGCAGGTCGATTCTGGGCCTTTTCCCCGCCACCGTCGAAAGCCGGCGGGAATACGACCATTGGGTGGCCCAGGGCCGCCCCCTACCAGAGGAATCACGATGAATGTCAATCAAGACTCGATGAAGTCATTAGAAGTGCTGATCAATCGCGACCAGCTCGATCCGGAAAAATGGATCGATTTCCCCGACTACGGCTTCCGCCAGTACTTTCTTTGGAAAAACGAAGAGACGGGCGCCAGCATCGCGTTGCTCGAATACGAGAAAGGCGGGCGCATACCGATCAAGCACACCCACGCCTCCAATCAGTTCATGTACTGCCTGGAGGGCGATTACGAGTACACCGATGTCGGCCTTCGCCTTACGCCCGGTTCGTTTTATATGAACCCCAAGGGCAATGCGCACGGCCCCACCATTGCGCACGAGCGCAGTGTACTCATCGAAATCTACGACGGTCCCCACTATGCCGAAAAGCCGGTGTTTCATACCGATGAAACCATCGGCGGATTCCTGCAGAAAAAACCTTGAGGTCTATGTTTATGAATCCCCTGAAAGCTGTTCAAAAAAATAAAGCCACATTTGACACGGAAAGCGCCCTAGCCAGGTTCGACCTGCAAGGCGTGCATTCGGGCACGTACCTGGCCACCCAGGGCTGGGGCCCCGTTCAAGGGCGCGCCACCTTCGATGCGGTGTGTCCCGCCGACGGTTGCATCGTTTCCAAGGTGGCGGCCTCTAACCGCGAAGAGTACGAGGCCATTATTGCCGCTGCAGTTGAAACCCAGAAAAGCTGGCGCATGGTGCCCGCGCCCCGGCGCGGCGAACTGGTGCTGCGCATCGGCCAACTGATCCAGCAGAACATGAACGAGCTGGCCGCCATCGTGGCCCTGGACACCGGCAAGTCGCTGATGGAGTGCCGCGCCGAGCTGAAGGAAAGCGCCGACATGGCCACCCTGGCCGCCGGCCAGGCCCGCATGTTGTATGGCTTTACGCAGCAGTCGCAGCGCCCTTTGCATCGCATGTACGACCAGTGGCTGCCGCTGGGCGTGGCGGGAGTCATCTCGGCCTATAACTTTCCGGCCGCTGTGTGGGCTCAGAACGGCTTTCTGGCCGCCATTGGTGGCAACACCGTCATCTGGAAGCCCAGCCCTAAAGTGCCGTTAACCGCTATCGCCGTACAAAAGCTCGCCGTGCAGGCAGAAAAAGAGCTGGAGCTGGAAGGCGTGTTCTCGCTGTTTACCCCCGACGACAACAACGTGGCCGAACTGCTGGTGCGCGACCCGCGCGTCAACCTCGTGTCGTTCACCGGCTCCACCGGCGTGGGCAAGAAAGTCGCCTCGATTGTCAGCGAAACACTGGGCCGGCGCTACATGCTTGAATGCTCGGGCAACAGCGCCGTCATCGTCGATGAAACCGCCGACCTCAAGCATGCCGCGCGCAGCCTTACCTTCAGCTCGATCGGCACCACCGGTCAGCGATGCACCAGTATGCGCCGCGTCATCGTGCACCGCTCCGTCCACGACGAGCTGGTCGAGCTGCTGGCCAAATCGTTTGCGCAGATCAAGATCGGCGACCCGCGCGAAGAAGACGCCGTGGTGGGCCCCTTGATTGACTCAGCCGCACTGGACCACTACGAGCAGACGTTGAAACGCGCCATCGAGCGGGGCGCCAAACTGGTCTACGGCGGCAAGCGCATCGACCGCCCGGGCTATTACGTGGAAGGCGCCATTCTGACCGGCGTCGACCCCAGTTGGGAATGCGCACAAGAAGAAACCTTCGCCCCCATTGTGTCGGTCATGGCTTATGACACCCTGGAGCAAGCCATGGCCATTCACAACAACGTCAGCCAGGGGCTGGCCTCGGGCATCCACAGCACCAATCTGTACAACATCGAGTACTTCCTGTCGGCGGCCGGCAGCGACTGCGGCATTGCCAAGGTCAATATGGGCACCACCGGCGCCGACGTGGGCGCGGCCTTCGGCGGCGAGAAGGGCACCGGAGGCGGGCGCACCGCCGGATCGGACTCCTGGAAAGGCTATATGCGCCGCCAGAGCGTGTGCATCAACTGGAGCCGCGAATCGCCCTGGGACAGCCGCATTGCGCTGTAACTTTAGTTTGAAATCAAGTATGGAACTGAAAACAATGAACAAGCAACGCATACAATCGCCGGCCGTCAAAGAGCCTGCGCCGCAACTTTGGTCCAACTGCATGCGCGTGGGCGACGTGGCCTATGTGTCGGGCATGACCGCCCGCGCCCCCGACGGCCAGACCATTCTGGGCGACAACGAGTACGAACAGGCCAAAGTCATTTTCCAGAAAATCAAAGACCTGGTCGTGGCCGCAGGCGGCGTCATGGACGACGTCGTCAAAATGACCATATTCGTCACCCGAATCGGCCACAACGTAAAGATCTGGGACGCCCGCAAAGAGTTCTTCACCGGCGACTTCCCCGCCTGCACGCTGGTCGAGGTCAGCTCGCTGGCCAAGCCCGAAATTTTGGTGGAGATCGAAGCCACCGCGCATATCGGCTGCAGCACCGCCAACGCCTGATCTGTTCAGTGCAGTGCTGTGCTGTGCTGCGCGACCCACGGCGGGTCGCGCAGCACCAAGGCAGCTTCCACGCCACGGTACGGGCAAGCTCAAAACGGACACGGGCGCCAACCCGACACTGCGTGAGCCCGCAGCCGGCTAATACTCGGAAGAATGCCCCGTAATCGCCACGCCCACCCGCAACAAAAAATGCGATATGTCGTCGCCCAGGCGCACCAGCCATGAATGGCGGTTTATTGTTTGTGCCGTAACCCGATTGCAGCTGTTGGCCAGCTCGTGCTCCAGAGACGCCTTGAGCTCGGCCGCGAACCCCGCGTCGCTCACGAATACGTTCGTCTCGCGCGCCAGCAGCAGACTGAACGGGTCCATATTCGACGAACCCACCATGGCGCAGTCGTCTATCACCGCCACCTTGGCGTGCAAATAGCTGGGCTGATACTCGTAGATTTCAATGCCGCCGGCCAGCACCCTTAGATACATGCTGCGGCTGGCCCGATACTGCACCGCGTATTCGGCCCGGCCCTGCAACAACAAACGCACCCGCACCCCGCGACTCGCCGCACGACGCAACGCGGCCTTTAGGCGCCGGCCCGGAAAAAAATAAGAATTTGCGATCAGGGCGTCGTGCTGCGCATTTTCAAGCGCCTGTATATAGACATTTTCGATCGTCTTGCGAAAGCGCAGGTTGTCGCGCAGCAGCACGGTGGCGCGCATGCCCGGATCAAACTGCTCCGTGCTCTGGGCCAATGCCTGAGCGCGTCGTTCGCGCCAGCCCTTGAGGCGCTGATAGAACTGCGCCCAGTCATCGCGCCGACGCCAGCCCATGCGCATCCAGAGATCGCTTTGCGCTTTGTCCAGATCTTGCACGATCGGCCCACGCACCCGCACCGCGAAATCGAAGCGGGGCTTGGGGCCCTGGCCGTCGTCGGGTACGTCTTCCAGGTCATCAATAATATTGATGCCGCCCACATACCCGATGCTGCGATCAACCACCGTAACCTTGCGATGCAGCCGCCGCAGCCGGCGCGCACTATACCGATAGCGCTTCAGCCCCCCCGGCTCAGGCCGATACACCCGTACCTGCGCCCCCATCTCTTCCAGCAGCCGCACAATTTCAGCCGCGTTCTCGAAACTGCCAAAGCCGTCGATCACTACCCGGACCTTGACGCCGCGCTGACAAGCGCCGCGCAGGTGCTCCAGCACCTTTTTGCCGGTGTCGTCCAGATTAAAAATATAGGTTTCGAGGTGCACACTGACCCGGGCCTCGTCAATATCTTTGCACAAGGCCGGAAAAAACTCGCCGCCGTTTTCAAGCAGCTGAATGCAATTGCCTTCTCGCCAAACCAGCCGAGGCTCCCTGCGCGCCATGACCACCCCGCCCAAAGCCAATGTCAGGAGCCAATTTTGCCACACATAGTTTCAGGAAATAAGGGAAGCCATTTAGCACGACGTTCAACCATCACCCACCCAAGGCGTGGGGCGGGTAGCTATTTTGGGCGACGTTGAGCGAGCCGAACGACCTGTCATTTTCGGGGATGCAAGCCCGGAACTGTTTGAGGGGCACGCTTGGCGAACCACTGGTTCGCCGCCCCGAGTTTTTCGGGCGCCCCGAAAACAAGGGGTCGTGAGGGAAGCGGCGAAGCCGCCGCAGCTCTCCGGCGCATAAAAGCGCTACCCGCCCCGCGCCGCGTTAAGAACCCAAATTCGCTGCAGCATTAAAGACACCGAAACATCAAGGCAACTCAAGCTCAGCAAAAATCGGCGAATGATCCGAAAGCTGCCGCCAGGGCATGCCATGCAGCACCCGCGCCTTGCGCACCGCAAACCCCCGCTGATAAATGCGGTCGAGCCGCAGCCACGGAAACGCGGAAGGAAACGTACGCGGCGGCGGCGTCATGCGCGCCAGCCCGTCTATGCCCAGCTCGTGCACCGGCGCAACCAGCCCCGACTTGCGGCGCCTAAACCCCCGCCCCAACTTGCGCACCGAATGACGCAGCGGCATGGAACGCACCGCCAGCCCCTGCGGCGACACCGCAAACACCTCGTACAGCCCAAGCTGCTGCACAAACAACGGCGCCAGGCGATTGGTCCAGTCGTTGAAATCGCCCGCGATGATCATGGGCGCATCAGAAGGAACCATGCGCTTGATGCGCTCAACCAGCGCCATGATCTGGCGCGTGCGCCCGCCCGCGAACAAACCCAGGTGCACCACCAGGCAATGCACCTCGGTCTCGCCCACCAAAATAGTGGCGTGCAGCAGGCCGCGTTGCTCAAGCTTGTGGTCGGAAATGTCTTGGTTTTCGTAGCGAAGGATATCGTGACGCGACAGCAACGCATTGCCGTGGTCAGTGTGCGCGTGAACTGCGTTGCAGCCGTAGCAATAATGCATGCCCAAGGCCGCGCCCAGCGATTCGTGCTGAGCATGCAGCATGCTTTCACGCTCGTTGCGGCCCTGCACCTCTTGCAGAAACAGCAGGTCGGGGTGCAGGCCATATAACCCCAAGCGCAGTTGCGACAGTGATTCTTTCGAGCCGATCGCCGACTTGCCCTTATGAATGTTGTAGCTGACGATACGCAAGATCGACATGGCCGCGCTCCGTTTGCGCTTACTTCGCCTCGGTCGGACGCAGGCGGATATGCA
This sequence comes from Pusillimonas sp., assembly GCF_035515275.1. GTDB lineage: Bacteria > Pseudomonadota > Gammaproteobacteria > Burkholderiales > Burkholderiaceae_B > Pusillimonas. The sequence continues at coordinate 8,359 of NZ_DATJBQ010000009.1, read as the reverse complement.
ACTCGCGCAACTGTTTTTCGTCGACCGGCGAAGGCGCGTGCGTAAGAAGGTCTTGTGCACGCTGGGTCTTGGGAAAGGCAATGACGTCGCGAATACTTTCTGCACCCGCCATCAGGGTAACCAAGCGGTCGAGGCCAAAGGCCACACCGCCGTGGGGCGGCGCGCCGTACTGCAGGGCGTCAAGCAGGAAGCCGAATTTTTCGCGGGCCTCGTCGGCGCCGATGTTAAGCGCCTGGAACACCTTGCTTTGAACGTCGGCACGGTGGATACGCACCGAACCGCCGCCGATCTCCCAGCCGTTGAGCACAATGTCGTAGGCCTTGGCCAAAGCACGCGAAGGCTCGGTTTCCAGGAGCTCTTCGTGACCGTCTTTGGGGCTGGTGAACGGATGGTGAGCCGCAAAGTAGCGGCCTTCTTGTTCGTCGTACTCGAACATGGGGAAGTCGATGACCCACAGCGGCTGCCAGCCCGGCTCGAACAGACCGCTTTCTTTACCGAAATCGCTATGGCCGATGCGAACGCGCAGTGCGCCCATGGCGTCGTTGACCACCTTGGTCTTGTCGGCACCGAAAAAGATCAGGTCGCCGCTTTGGGCGCCGGTGCGCTCGATCAGCTTGGTCAGCGCTTCGTTGTGAATGTTTTTAACGATGGGCGACTGCAAGCCTTCGGGAATGGCTGCGGCGTCGTTGACCTTGATGTATGCCAGGCCTTTGGCACCATAGATGCCCACAAACTTGGTGTAGGCGTCGATTTCGCTGCGGGGCATCGCACCGCCGCCAGGAACGCGCAGGGCCACCACGCGGCAAGCCGGGTCGTTGGCGGGCGACGAAAACACCTTGAAGTCAACGTCGGACATCAGGTCGGAAACGTCGACGAACTCGAGCTTGACGCGCAGGTCGGGCTTGTCGGAGCCGAAGCGGCGCATGGCCTCTTCCCAGGTCATGGTCGAGAAGGATTCGGGCAGCTGCACCCCTTGCACCGCGCTGAACACATGCCGCAGCATGCCTTCGAACAATTCACGAATCTGCACTTCGTTCAGGAAGGAGGTTTCGCAGTCGATCTGGGTGAACTCGGGCTGGCGGTCGGCGCGCAGGTCTTCGTCGCGGAAGCACTTGGTAATTTGGTAGTAACGGTCAAAGCCCGACACCATCAGCATCTGCTTGAACAGCTGCGGCGACTGCGGCAGCGCGAAGAACTCGCCCGGATTGACGCGCGAGGGCACCAAGTAGTCGCGCGCGCCTTCGGGCGTGCTTTTGGTCAGCATGGGGGTTTCAATGTCGATGAAGCCCAGGCTGTCGAGATATTTGCGAACCTCGATCGAAACCCGATAGCGCAGCATCAGGTTCTGCTGCATTTGCGGACGACGCAAATCAAGCACACGGTGGGTAAGCCGGGTGGTTTCAGACAGGTTGTCGTCATCAAGCTGGAACGGAGGCGTAACCGATGCGTTCAGAATTTCGATCTCGCGGCACAGAACCTCGACCTCGCCCGAGGCCAGCTCGGCATTGCTGGTGCCTTCGGGGCGCAGGCGCACCAGGCCGGTAATGCGCACGCAGTACTCGTTGCGAATGCGTTCGGCGGTGGCAAAGGCCTCGACGTTGTCGGGGTCGACCACCACCTGTGCCAGGCCCGCGCGGTCACGCAAGTCGATAAAAATAACGCCGCCATGATCGCGGCGCCGGTGCACCCAGCCAAACAAAGTCACTGTCTGGTCTAGTTGTTCTCGACTGACCTCGCCGGTGTAGCAGGTACGCATGAAGGGTTACTCCGTTTTTTTAAAATCTGTAAGGTTCGCAGACGGGGCGGCTCGCCCGCCTGTTTTAGTCGGCGGCCGCCGGCGCGGATGTGGCCGCGGAAGGGGCCGGCGCGGCAGCAGCAGAGGCGGATGAACCGGACGACTCTGACGACCCTGAACTGGACGCGGATGCGCCCCCTGCCGACTTGCCCCCGTCGCGGAAGTCGGTGACATACCAGCCCGAGCCCTTAAGCTGGAAGCCTGCGGCGGTAACCTGCTTTACATAGGTGCTTTGGCCGCATGAAGGGCAATCGGTAAGAACGGGGTCGGACATTTTTTGCAGAACGTCTTGCGCATGACCGCAATCGCTGCATTTGTATGCATAAATAGGCACGGAAATACAAATCCCAAGAAAAAACAGTCGGACAAAACCGCCGGCTGCCGGCCTGGCGCGCGCAGACCATGCATGGCGCGGCAAAGCCTCAGCCAGCCCGCTGCTTGGCGTAGGCCGGCTGAATCAGACTGTAAAAACCAACTGGATAACGCGTGATTTTAGCTGTTTTTGCCGGTTTCGACCTAGAAAGCGCCAAGCTTCGGGCTTTTATATAAGGGCGACCGCCTTTAAATCAAGGCGCGCAGAGGGCTCGTGAAAGATTTGGCCGGGCGCGCCCGCAACGCCGCACCTTGTTCGAAACGGCTATTGTCGATTACCCGAAGAACGCCCGCCGGCTATGCGCAGCGGCGCGATCTGCAGTATTCTAAGAGGTTGTGTCGCTCTTTTTTTTCGGACTTTATCAAGCACAATGCCCAGCCCTTCGAACCTGTTTACGCAGCGGTTTTCGCAACGCGCCAAAAACATCACCAGCTCGACCATCCGCGAAATCCTCAAGGTTACCGAACGCCCCGAAATTATTTCGTTTGCGGGCGGCTTACCGGCGCCGGTGGGCTTTCCGCTGGACGAGGTCAACGCCGCGTTCGACCGGGTCTTGCAGCAAAACGGCCGTACGGCATTGCAGTACGGCCCCACCGAGGGCTACAAGCCGCTGCGCGAGTGGGTGGCGCAAGACATGCAGCGCCGCGGTGCCGAAGGCGTCAGCCTTGACGAGGTCCTTATTGTGTCCGGTTCGCAGCAAGCGCTCGACCTTCTGGGCAAGCTGTTCATCGACCCGGGCAGCCATGTGCTGGTCGAGGCGCCCAGTTATTTGGGCGCCCTGCAGTCGTTTTCGCTGTACGAGCCCAACTACATCACCGTGCCCACCGACGAAGGCGGCCTGATCCCTCAAGGCCTTACCGACGAGCGCGTGCACGACGCCCGCTTTATCTACGCCCTGCCCAATTTCCAGAACCCCACCGGCCTGACCCTGGGGCTTGAGCGACGCCAGGCCTTGGTGCAGCGCTGCGCCGAAGTGGGCCTGCCCATTGTCGAAGACGACCCTTACGGCGACCTTCGTTACGCAGGCGAAGCCCTGCCCAGCCTGCTGGCGCTTGGCCGCAAGGCCGGCGCCACCGTGGTGCGCCTGGGTTCGTTCTCGAAGGTGCTGGCCCCCGGCTTGCGCCTGGGATACATCGTTGCGCCGGCCCCCATTATCAGCAAGCTGGTGCAAATCAAGCAGGCCACCGACCTGCACACGGCCACGCTTACGCAAATGGCGGTGTACGAAACCATCAAAGACGGCTTCCTCGACCAGCACCTGCCCAACGTGGTCGATATCTACCGCCGGCAATGCGGTTATATGCTCGACGCCCTGCAGCAGCACTTTCCCGCCACTGCAAGCTGGACCCGCCCCGAAGGTGGCATGTTCATCTGGGTGACATTGCCGGCGCACATAGACGCGCACGCGCTGTTGGCGCAGGCCATCGAGCAGCACGTGGCCTTCGTGCCGGGGGCCGCGTTTTTTGCCGACGGCTGCACCGGCCACAACACGATGCGCCTAAGCTTCGTTACCGTGCCCGAAGCCCGCATTCGCGAAGGCGTGGCCATCTTGGGTCGGCTGATTGCTCAGCACGAAGCCACCGACACGGCAGACCCTGCCGGCAACCCGGCCGAATTCGCCGCGCACGCTGCTCGTCCCGCTGCGCCCAGCCCTGCCGTTTAAGCTTTCCCATGTTGTCGATGCCACCCCAGTCACCGCAGCCTAATACTCAGCCCACGAACAATCTGCCGGATCTGTCCGACATGCATCACGACGACTGGGTGGAGCGTTGGCTGCCAAAGTCGTGGGGGCCGTACGCGCGCCTGTGTCGGCTCGACCGCCCGGTAGGCACATGGCTGACCCTGCTGCCCTGCCTGGCGGCCTTGGTCCAGGCGGCCGACGGCTGGCCCACTTTGTGGCGGCTATTTATTTTTTCGTTGGGCGCCCTGCTGATGCGCGGCATCGGCTGCACCCTGAACGACATCTTCGACCGCGACCTGGACCACCAGGTGGAACGCACGCGTTTTCGCCCGCTGACCAGCGGGCAGATTACCCTGCGCAACGCCCTGTACTTTTTGCTGGGGCAGTTTGCCGTGTGCGCCTTGCTGCTGTTTGCCATCAACGAGTACAGCCGCTGGCTGGCCGTGGCGCTGGTGCCCATCGTCATTATCTACCCGCTGTGCAAGCGCTTTACCTATTGGCCGCAAATTGTGCTGGGCATCGGCTTCAACTGGGGCATGCTGATGGCGTGGTCCGATACGCAAAACTACGTGCCGCTTGCCGGCGTGGCCATGTGGGTGGGTGCCGTGCTTTGGCAAGTGGGGTACGACTCCATCTATGCCTACGTTGATGTGCGCGACGACCTGAAGGTGGGCGTTAAATCTACCGCCATGCGCTTTGGCGAGCACGGCAAACTTTGGATCAGCGGCTTTTATCTGGCCACGTTCGCGCTGTGGGTGTATGGCGGACTGGCGCTTGATCTGCACGCGGCTTATTTTGTAGTTCTGGCCATGATGGGCGCGCACTTTGTATGGCAGATGAGGGTCTTCAACCTGTCGCGCCCCGACAAAAACTTTATGTTGTTTCGCTCGAACATGGCCGTTGGCGTCATGTTTATTGTGGCGTCGCTGCTGGGCACGTTGTTATAAGCCGCCGGGCCGGCTGCCGCGCCACCCAGAATATTAATCAAACGTACCTGCTTTATTCAGCATTGCGTATCACGCTTTAAATCACCATTACAGGTAAGTATTCATGCCCAGTTATGTCGAACTGATTGCCACCGCCCTGTTTGCCATCGCCATTGTGCATACGTTTTCGGTGCCGGTGTTTGCGCGCCTGGCCAACCGCAACGGGCCGCACGCCGGCCTGTGGCATTTGCTGTCTGAAGTCGAGGCGGTGTTCGGGGTCTGGGCGTTTGTACTGATTATTATTTTCGGGCTTATTGCAGGGTTTGGCGAAGCCGTGTCGTATCTGGATACGCGCAACTTCACCGAACCGGCGTTTGTGTTTGCGATTATGGTGGTGGCCGCCAGCCGGCCCATTCTCGATCTGGTGGGCATGGTCGTACGCGTGCTCGCACGCGCCCTTCCAATGCGCAAAGAGCTTTCGACCTTTTTTGTGACGATGTCCTTCGTGCCGCTTGCCGGCTCGTTTATTACCGAGCCCGCCGCCATGACGCTTGCCGCGCTGCTGCTGCGCGATGCGTATTTTCATAAGCCCGAGCAGGTGGGCTTTAAATACCTGACGCTGGGGGTATTGTTTGTAAACATCTCCATTGGCGGGGTACTGACGGCCTACGCGGCGCCTCCGGTGCTGATGGTGGCGCAAACATTCAACTGGGATTCGGCCTATATGGCTACGCACTTTGGCTGGCGGGCGGTGGTTGCTGTCATTGTCAATGCAGTGGTGCTTACGCTGATCTGCCGCAAATATTTGTTGTCGGGCGAAATCGGACGCGGCGCCGACAAGCCGGCCGCCACGACACCGCTGGGCGTCATGGCGGTTCATGTGGCAATACTGGTGGGCATTGTTCTGGGTGCGCATCACCCTGCGGTCTTTCTGGGTCTTCTGATGATGTTCATCGGCTATGCGCATGCGTATTCACGCCATCAGAATCGGCTGATGATCAAGGAAGGCTTGATGGTGGGCTTTTTCCTGGCAGGGCTTGTGGTGCTGGGGGGACTGCAGCAGTGGTGGCTGCAAGACCTTCTTGGGGGCTTGTCGCCCACGGTGTTGTTCTGGGGCTCGACCATGCTTACTGCGGTTACGGACAATGCTGCGCTGACGTATCTGGGCTCGCTGGTGGAAGGCACGAGCGACTTATGGCGCTATATGCTGGTGGCGGGTGCGGTGACCGGCGGCGGGCTGACGGTTATCGCCAACGCGCCTAATCCGGCGGGGTTCGCGATTTTGAAGGGCTGCTTTCCTGACGGGGCAATTTCGCCGCTGAAGCTGCTTGGGGCGGCGGCGGTGCCTACGCTGGTGGCGGCGTTTATGTTCTTGCTGCCTAATGCGTTTTAAGTACTTGTCGACGCTGTTTTAGGCATTTCTTATACGCCACGATTCTTATACGCACAGGTCTTTGCGGTACGCCCGAGCTTTATGATCACCGCGCCTTTCTTGTTTAGGGGCGCTTGTAGTTAAGTTCTTCATACAGACGCGCTGCGGTATGTTCGGGCTCCGGTCGCCTCGGCTTTACGGCCAAGCGGCTTTCTTATGTGGCGCTTGTCGTTGAGTTCTTGAGCCGGGCAAGGGGCGCGGTAGGGTCTATCAGGACACATCGTGCGGCCCTTCGGGCTTCCCAAATTTTTCTTGGCCGGGCGGGCGGCGAGCAGAACTCGACCTCGTCGCTACGCTCCTCGGGACTCAAACAGGCTGTCGCCGAAAGCCCCCGCCCAACCAAGAAAAATTTGGCGCACGACGAAATGTCCTGATAGACCCTACCGCGCCCCTCGCCCTCGTGAATAGATGTGGCGTAGCGCTTTCGATACGTTGCCGTTTCCCCGCTTCCCAAAACCCCATGCAAAAAGGGGGGGCTGTGGTGTACCCAATTTCGGGCCTTCAGCGGCGCCGAATTTTTCGAGTTTGGGCGGGGGGTTTCGGCGGCAGCCTGTTTGAGCTCCGTAGCCGCGAAGCGGCTAAAGGGCGAGTTCTGCCGCCGCCCGCCCGAACTCGAAAAATTCGGGTAGTTCGGCAAAGCCGAACCGCTGCTGCGGCCCGAAATTGGGTACACCGCAGCGCCCCCGTGTTCAGAACCCAAACAAACAGCGCCCCTCAAATACCAAGCGAAACGAAAGAACTCAAACAAACAGCGCCCGTCAAATAACAAGCAAAACGAAAGAGCTCAAAGACTCGACCGAGCGCGACGAACAAAGCAACGTAAAAACTCGCTCAACGAACAATCAGCTCAGGAATCCTGCGTTTTTTTACTTTCACGACGAATCAGCCGAATCAGCCAGGAAAACAAGGTCAAGGAACAAACCAGGCCCACTGCAAACAGCAGCAGCACCACAATTTCACCCGTAGTCATTACAAGACACCGCCCAAAAGCTTGAACATACCGGTATCTTAACCGCGCCGGCACAATAAAAAACGCCCGAACACCGTTCAAGTGTTCGGGCGCGTGGCTTGCCACGATACCGCTCCTACGAAAGAAGCTTACTTCTTCGTATTGTCGAACTTCTCGCGCAGCTGGGGCGCATAACGCGGGCTGGCCTGGTCAATGGCCTGCCAGGCAGCTTCGTTGGCTTTTGTCACGAACTGCTCAGCCTGCGCAGTATCGAGCGTAATGATCTCGATGCCCGTATCGATCAGCTGCTGCTTTTCTTTAGCAGCCAAAGCATCATCTTCACCGTAGCGGTTTTCAAGCTGCTTTACCTGATCCATCAAGAAAGCGCGCTGCTCGTCATTCAGCTTCTTGTCCCACGAATTTTTGTTCATGAACACGCTGACCTCGACGTTATAAAAGCCCGGGTCAATGCGGTACTTGGTTTTTTCTTGCCAGCCAAGATCGAAAATACCCACGCTGGGCCAGCCGTAGCCGTCGACCACGCCACGCTCCAGCGCCGTGTAAACCTCGCCTGGCGGCACTTGCAGGGGCAGCGCGCCCAGCGATTGGAAGAACGTGCGGTAAACGGGCACGCTGCGCAGCTTCATGCCTTCAAACGAACCGTTCTCGGGCTTCTTGGTGGTGTAAACGTGGTACTTCAGGCCGTCGTGAATGCGGCCCAGCCAGGTCATATTGGCTTTATCGCGGTGAATCTGGTCCATCAGCTCGTAACCGCCGTTGGCACGAACCTCGGCCATGGGGGTCGAGGAAAAGCTCAGCACCAGCGCTTCGGGCACCAGGTTGGCGTGGAACACGCCAGTGGTGTTCGACATGTCAACCACCCCTGCGCGCACCGCGTTGCCCACCTCGAACGGCGGCATCGACTCGGGGCCGCCGATCAGGTTGATCTGCACAATGCCCTTGCCTTCTTCGTTGACCTTCTTGACGAACGCATCAAACTTGCGGTCGAAGAACGAGTCTTTGGCGAACACGCTGACAGCGCGCAAGGTCACTTCTGCGCTGTGTGCCGTTACGGCCATCAGACCCAGGGCGGCTCCCAGAGCAATTTTCTTGAACTGCAACTTCATGTAATGCCTCCGTTTTTACTACATCATCATCCGAGGCAGGCCTATGGCCAGCCAGGGCAGGAACAACAATAATCCC
>NZ_DATJBQ010000008.1:0-8542 GCF_035515275.1 Pusillimonas sp. | reverse complement strand
CCACCCCTTCCCATCCCGAACAGGACCGTGAAACGCCTTTGCGCCGATGATAGTTGGCATTCGCCTGTGAAAGTAGGTCATCGTCAGGCTCTTATTCCGCAAACCCCCTGCATCCCAGCGATGCAGGGGGTTTGTCTTTTGCGGCGGCAGCGAAACGGGTGCATCGTGTCCGTACGATTTATCGCCCCTCAAGATGGTTTTGCCGGGCGCTTGCGCTTTGTGGCTGTAATTAGCGGGTAAAATAGTCCCGGAAAATATCAGTCATCATTGTTCGGAGGGTCTATGACCGAAGTCTTGCCACCAGAGAGTTCCAATGGTTTGCCCATGCGCACCCTGACGCATATTGTGTATGGTTTGTTTGCTCTGGGCTTGATCAGCGGGGGCTTTCTGGGCTTGGCCACCATTGCCAGTATTGTCGTGGCTTACCTAAAGCGGGGCGATGCAGCCGGCACCATTTACGCCGGGCACTTCGACTGGGTCATCAAGACGTTCTGGTGGGGCGTGCTGTGGTGCCTGCTTAGCGCGCTCGCGACATATATTTTTATTGGCTGGATCACCGGCCTGGTCGCACTTATCTGGATCATCTACCGCATTGCACGCGGCTGGTTGTCGTTGTTCTCGGGCACTGCGCCCCAGGCGATTGATTGATCCCAGACCGCGCCTGCTACTAAAAAACGCTGCTCCAGGGCAGCGTTTTTTATTTGGCTTGCAACAGGCTGCGGCCGCGTTGCAACGCGCGTATTTTTTTATTTTAGGTGGCCGCTGACGAGCTTGGTGAGCTCGAACATGGATACCTGCTCTTTACCGAAAAGCGGGCGAAGTTTGTCGTCGGCATTGATGTTTCGGCGGTTGGCGGGGTCTTGCAGATCGTGCTTTTTAATGTATTCCCAGATTTTTTTGGTGACCTCGGTGCGAGGGAGCGGTTCGGCACCGATGACAGCGGCGAGAGTGGGGCTGGGGGTCAGTGGCTTCATGAAGGCCGCATTGGGTTTGCGTGCGGTTTTTGCGGATGTTGCCATAGGGTCGTGCTCCAATAGGTTGAATAAGTCGTTTCCCTGAGCATAACTTGAGTTGCCGCCAAAGACAAAGCAATTTCTGGCTGAACGGCGTAAAACCGCAGCGGCAAGGGTAATATGGTGCTTTCCGGTTCTATTTGTGTTTTATCTTCATGCCTGATACTGCCACCACCCTAACCCTTGTTCGCCCAGACGACTGGCATTTACATTTGCGAGACGGCGCAGTGCTTGAGTCGGTCGTGGCCGACTCGGCCCGCCAGTTTGCGCGGGCCATTATCATGCCCAATCTCAAGCCACCGGTCACCACCACCGAACAGGCGCTGGCGTATCGAGACCGTATTCATGCCGCCTTGAGCAAGGCGGGTGTAGAACAAGGCGCGTTTACTCCCCTGATGACGCTATACCTTACCGACAACACCACGGCCAAGGAAATTGACCGTGCCGTCGAATCGGGTGTGGTCAAAGGAGTAAAACTGTATCCGGCCGGCGCTACAACAAATTCCGACGCCGGGGTTACTGACCTTCTGGGCAAGTGCGGTCCCGCACTTGAAGCCATGCAGTTGCACGGGCTGCCGCTGCTGATGCACGGTGAAGTCACCGACCCCGAGGTCGACTTGTTTGATCGCGAGGCAGTCTTCATCGAACGGGTCATGATTCCTTTGCGCAAGCGCTACCCGGCCCTGAAGGTGGTGTTCGAACACCTCACCACGCGCGACGGCGTTGATTTCGTCAGACAAGACGCGGGGCCTACCGGCGCCACTATTACTCCGCATCATCTGCTGTACAACCGGAATGCGCTGTTTCTGGGGGGCATACGGCCGCATTGGTATTGTTTGCCGGTACTCAAGCGCGAAACCCATCGGCAGGCGCTTGTCGAGGCGGCCACCAGCGGCGACGAACGTTTTTTTCTGGGCACCGACAGCGCACCCCACCCCCGCGGCTTAAAAGAGCATGCTTGCGGCTGTGCCGGGTGCTACACGGCTTTTCATGCCATGGAGCTTTACGCAACGGCGTTCGAAGCCGCTGGGCGGCTTCATGCCCTCGAGGCATTTGCCAGCTTGAACGGTCCCCGATTTTACGGCTTGCCCGTCAATGAAGGTACGCTTACTTTGCGCAAAACCGAAATGACCATTCCTGACGAACTGCCCATGGCCGACACCACGGTTGTGCCGTTGGCCGCAGGCGAGGCCCTTGGCTGGAAGGTGGTGGCTTAGCCGCCTAGCTTGGCTTCCAGTGTTTCCCAACGCTCGAATAACGCGGCCAGCTTGTCGTCCAGTGCTTGTAACTGCAGATTGATGCTGTCGACCTGATCGGGTGCGTCCCGGTATAGGCTGCCATCGGCCAGCTGGGCGGCAAGCTCGGCCTGTTGCGCTTCAAGTGCCGCAATGGCATCGGGTATTTCATCAAGCTCTTTTTGCTCCCACGAGGCCAGCTTGCCAGGTCGTGTCGGCTTGGCGGAAGCGGCCTCGGGCTTTCTGCCAGGCGCCTCTTTTTTAGGGTCGTCCGCCGAAGGTGGTTTGCGGGCAGGCGTAGCCGGTTGTGGTCGTTGCGCCAGCCACTCATCGTAGCCGCCCACGTATTCGCCCCAATGGCCGTTGCCTTCGAATGCCAGTGTCTGCGTCACGACGTTGTCGAGAAACTCACGGTCGTGGCTGACGAGCAAAACCGTGCCTTGATACTCTTGCAGCAACGATTCGAGCAGCTCTAGCGTCTCGATATCGAGATCGTTGGTGGGTTCGTCCATGACCAGGACATTGGTGGGACGAGCGAACAACCGGGCCAGCACCAGGCGGGCACGTTCGCCGCCAGACAAGCTGCTGACTGGCGAGCGTGCCCGAGCCGGGGAAAACAAAAAGTCTTCTAGGTAGCTCATGATGTGCTTGCGTTGATCGCCTATTTCGACCCACTCGCTGCCGGGGCTGATGGTGTCGGCCACGGTGACGTTTTCGTCGAGCTTGGATCGCATCTGGTCGAAATACCCCACGGTCAGGTTGACGCCCAGGCGTACTTCGCCCTGGTTGGGTTTGAGCTCGCCCAGAATGATCTTGAGCAAGGTGGTCTTGCCGGCCCCGTTGGGGCCGATCAGGCCGATGCGGTCTTGACGCAGAATGGTCGTGGACAGGTCGCGAACAATGACGCGGTCACCGAATGAATGACTGACGTTGGTCAGCTCGGCCACAAGTTTGCCCGAGCGCTTGCCCTCGGCAATGGCCAGATTGACGTTGCCCACTCGTTCGCGTCGAGCGGCTCGTTCGCGACGCAGGGCCTCAAGTCGGCGCACGCGTCCCTCGTTGCGCGTGCGTCGTGCTTCGACGCCCTTGCGTATCCAGACCTCTTCTTGGGCAAGCACCTTGTCGAACTTCGCGTTTTGTTGCTGTTCAGCTTGCAGCCATTCGGCCTTGCGACGTTGCCAGTCGCTGAAGTTGCCCGGAAAGCTGAACAACTGCCCTCGATCGAGTTCGACAATGCGGGTGGTGACGGCATCAAGGAAGCGCCGGTCATGCGTAATGAGGATAATGGCGCAACGGGCGGAAATCAGCCGTTTCTCCAGCCAGTCTATGCCGGTAAAGTCGAGATGGTTGGTGGGCTCGTCCAGCAGCAGAAGATCGGGTTCGTCAGCCAGTGCGCGCGCCAGCGCCACGCGCTTGCGGGTGCCGCCCGACAGACCGGCAATAGGCGCTTCGGCGTTCAGGCCCAGTTCGTCTATAAGCGCTTGAACGCGAGCCGGACGTGCCCAGTCTTCTGACTCATTAATGTCGCCGCACAGGGTCTCGAAGACCGTCAGGGTTTCATTGAGTACGGGTTCTTGTTCGACAGTTGTGACACGAAGGCCGCCCAGGCGCATCACATCGCCGTCATCGGGGGGGATACGTTCGTCAAGAATCTTGAGTAAAGAGGACTTGCCTGCGCCGTTCCGTCCGATCAGACCGATGCGTTCATCTGTCTGGACGGTGAGTTCGGCATTGTCCAACAAAGGGTGATGCCCGTAAGCCAGCTGAATGCCGGTCAGGGTGATAAGGGTTGCGGCCATGTGATCGATGCGTTCAGAGCGAAAGTTTGTATAAAGGCGCGCAAAATGCTGCGGCCAAACCCCTATTGTCGCAGGTTAAATAAATGTCGCAGGAAGGCGTTTACGCAGGGTTCCACGGGCCCGCGCCGGTTACAATACCCGGGCAAGACAGACTGGGCAATCGCGGTATTTAATTATCGAGGAAGGTCCGGACTCCATAGGGCGCGATAACGGCTAACGGCCGTCCGGTTCATTGTGCGGCTTCGGCGGTGCAACGAACCGAGGAACAGGGCCACAGAGACGAGTCTGTCGCGAGGGCGCACGCAAGTGCGCACCCGTACGGCCATCTCCGTACGGCCCGTCCTGTAAACAGGGCGGGGCGCGGCAGGGTGAAACGCGGCAACCTCTATCCGGAGCAACATCAAATAGGCATGTGCAGGCCCCTCGGGGCTTAAAGGGCGGCCCGTCCGAGCATGCGGGTAGATGGCTAGAGTGGGTCAGCAATGGCTCACCCAGAGGAATGATTGCCCACCCGGTTTCGGCCAGGTGTACAGAATCCGGCCTATAGGTCTGTCTTGCCTTTTACTTCCTGCTTTTCCCGCTCCACATGTAAACAAACGCAAGGCCGGCAGTGCGTCGGCCCTCTTTGCGATCGCACAAAGCACTTTTAGATCGTTCCGCAATCAATTGATTTCTTTGCTTTTTTCCCTTTCGTACGTTCTAGGTTACCGCTGTAAGTGCTTGTTGTGATTGAAAAAAACGCAATTTAGCGCTTGACCGGCGTCACGGCTTACCGTAGAGTGGGGAAAAGTAGGATTTTGTGCAACAAAGTGGGGAGAAACAGGTGTTTCAGGGAAGCAGCGCACTCACGCTTGATGTGAAGGGGAGGATCTCGATTCCTACCCGGCATCGTGACGCGCTCAAGTCGCAGGTCGAAGGGCGCTTGACGCTTACGCGTCACCCCGACGGTTGCTTGCTGCTTTATCCCCGAAATGTCTGGGAGCAAAAGCGCGAACAGATCGCCGCATTCCCCGCTTCGGCCAGGCCGTTGCAGCGCCTGCTGTTGGGTAACGCCCAAGATGTCGACATGGACGGATCCGGTCGAATCCTGGTCGCACCCGAGCTGCGCAACGCGGCGGGTCTTGCTCGCGACGTCATGCTTTTGGGCATGGGGGGGCACTTCGAAATCTGGGATGCGGCCGAATGGGCCCGCTCCGAGGCCGAAGCGCTGGCACAGGGCATGACCAACGCCCTCGACAATTTTTCGTTCTGAAGCACCCATGGAGTTCACGCACCGGCCCGTGCTGTTAGAGCCCACGGTCAACGCCCTCGTTGATCCCGGTTTTGACGCCAAGGCGCGTGTGTTTCCGGTCGGTGGCGACGTCCTGCGTCCAAGTGGCGTGTATGTAGACGGAACCTTCGGTCGGGGCGGGCATAGTCGCTTGCTGCTTTCGCGATTGGGGCCGGACGCAAGGCTGGTGGTCTTTGATAAAGACCCCGTCGCGATCAAGGCCGCTACCGAGCTGCAAGCGGCCGATCCGCGAGTCATGGTGGTTCACGGCGGGTTCGCCTCAATGCAGGAAGAGCTCGAGGCCCGGGGGGTAATGCAGGTTGACGGGATCATGCTTGATTTGGGTATTTCGTCTCCCCAGATCGATGATGCCGAAAGAGGGTTTTCATTTATGCGCGAAGGTCCGCTAGACATGCGCATGGATACGAGCCGTGGTCTGACCGCGGCTCAGTGGCTGGCGCAAGCCGGCGTCGAAGAGATCAAGGAGGTCATAGCGAAATATGGCGAAGAACGGTTTGCTTTCCAGATTGCAAAGGCGATTGCTGCTCGCCGCGAATCCCGGCCGCTGCGCACAACGCTCGACCTCGCCGAGCTCGTCGCCAGTGTCGTCCGCACGCGCGAAAAGGGTCAACACCCGGCCACTCGCACCTTTCAGGCTTTACGGATTCACATCAATCAAGAGCTCGAAGAACTCGCGCGCGCCCTCGCGGCAGCTCTGAGGCTCTTGGCTCCGGGGGGACGTCTGGCGGTGATCAGCTTCCATTCTCTCGAAGACCGCATGGTCAAGCAGTGCATTGCGGCAGCGCGTCGCCGAAGCGAGGCTCAGGCGCGCCTGCCCATCTTCGAGCGAGACATGCCCCAGCCCATACTCACGTCCCTGGGCAAGGTCCTGCCGTCGGAACAAGAAACAAAAGAGAACGCGCGTGCGCGTTCGGCTGTCCTGAGAGTGGCGCAGCGCACTGATGCGCCCCTGCCGCCCGACGCAGGCGCTTCGTTTATCAACGAAATTCGCCTGGTTCCGCAACACGACAGCCGCTTGGCCCGAAGGAAGCGCTAATGGGCCGGCTCAGCATTATCTTTACCCTCTTGCTGATGCTCTCGGCGATTTCACTTGTTACTGCGCGCTATCAATCGCGCTTGCTGTTTGTGGCCTCAGAACGGCAGGCGGCGGCGGCACGTGAACTCGATACCGACTGGCGCCGCTTGCAGCTCGAACGGGCTGAACTCGCCCGCAACGCGCGCATCGACGAGGTTGCCCGGCAAGACCTTGAAATGTTGCCGGCTTCGCCCGATCGAACCTTGTACCTGAAAGGAAACTTTGCCACGGCGCCTGCCGCCGACCCCCCGGGCGGAGGTCGGCCATGAAACGCGTCCGCTTCTACGATAGCCCCGTGCTGAACATCCAGATGCCGATGTGGCGGTCGCGCCTTGTCCTGATTCTGCTGATGCTTGGTTTTTCGGCGGTGGTGGTCAAGGCCTTGTATTTGCAGGGCATGTCCAAAGACTTCCTGCAGCAGCAAGGCGAGCGCCGCTACGAGCGCACCTTGGTGCTGCCGGCCACCCGAGGCAAAATATTCGACCGCACGGGCGAGGTGGTTCTGGCTTCCAGTGTGCCGGCTCGTGCAATCTGGGCCATACCCGAAGACGCGAAAGAGGCGACCAATGAACAGCTGGCCCAGTTGGCCAGAACACTGGAGATCTCGCTCGGCGACATTCAACGACGACTGGCCAACGAAGACAAGAACTTTGTTTATCTAAAACGCCAGGTGTCGGTTGAGTTGGCCGAGCAGATTCGTGCCCTGAAGATTCCCGGCATACACCAGCAGGGCGAAATGCGCCGCTTCTACCCGGAAGGCGGCATGACAGCGCATGTGCTGGGCTTTACCGACATTGAAGACAAGGGTCTGGAAGGCGTCGAGCTGACGTTCAACGAAGAGCTGTCGGGCACGCCTGGTAGCCGCCGGGTCATTCGCGACCGCCTGGGACGGGTGGTCGAAGACGTGCAGGCTGTGGTGCCGCCTGTCGATGGCAAGGATCTGCGTCTTTCCATCGATGCGGGCCTGCAGTTTGACGCATACTCCGCCCTCAAGAAAGCGATGGTGGAAAACAAGGCTCAGGCGGCGGCGGGCGTTGTGCTTGACGTAAAGACAGGCGAAGTGCTCGCCCTGGTGAACCTGCCCACTTACGACCCCAATCGGCGCGATGATCGAAAAGGCGCGGCACTGCGCAACCGCGCCATCATCGATACGTTCGAGCCGGGTTCGATCATGAAGCCGTTTACCGTGGCGTTGGCCCTAGGCCTGGGCAGGGTTACCACCAATACCAAGTTCGATACCGGCAACGGTCGGTATCGCTACCAGGGTTCGGTCATATCTGACGTCAGTCGAAACGGCGTCGTTGATGTCGCCGGCATCTTGCGCCGCTCAAGCAATATTGGCATGACCATGATCTCGGAGCGACTTACCTCGCAAGAGATGTGGACCAAATTTACCGAGCTGGGTTTTGGCCGGGCACCCCACGCTAATTTTCCGGGCGTCGCCTCGGGCAAGTTACGGCCCTGGGAACGCTGGCGTCCAATCGAGCGGGCCACCATGGCCTATGGCTATGGCCTGTCGGCTTCTTTGCTGCAAATTGCTCATGCCTATACGGTTTTTGCACGTGATGGCGACATGGTTTCAATGACACTGCTCAAGCGTGAAGGCAAGCCGACTTCGGTGCAGGTGTACAAGCCCGAAGACGCGGCGTTGGTGCGAACCATGCTCGAGGCCGCTGCCGGGCCCGACGGCGCCAAGCTGGCGCAGGTGCAGGGTTACCGTGTAGCGGGAAAAAGCGGCACCGCACGCAAGATTGTCGACGGACGTTACAGCACCTCGAAGTATCGCAGTTCGTTCGTGGGCTTCGCCCCTGTGTCCGACCCGCGCATTGTGGTGGCGGTAACGCTTGACGAACCACAGGGCGGCGCCTACTACGGCGGTCGCGTCGCCGCACCCATTTTTTCCAATATCGTTGCAAGCAGCTTGCGGCGCATGGGCGTACAGCCCGATGCCCCATTTGAGTCTCTGGTCGCAGTCGGTGCTCAGGAGGCTCAAGAATGAACATACAAGCATTAATCGAGTGGATCGCTCAACACGCCTCGCCGCGAGCGCACTTGCGTCTGGACTCGCGTCTGGTTGAGCGCGGCGACGTCTTCTTTGCCTGCCAGGGGCTGCGCTCGGACGGACGGCT
>NZ_DATJBQ010000007.1:0-11149 GCF_035515275.1 Pusillimonas sp. | reverse complement strand
CCGATCTCGAACAACATCGCAGTAACCAACGCACCCGTCCACACGTCCCTCCAGGCAATGGCCGCTTGCGGCATGAACTTGAAGATCATGGCGAATAATACGGTTGTCACGCCAAAGGTAATGACGGCGTTCAGCAGTTGCAGCACTGCCTCCATGCCCGGAAAATAACCGCCTGCCCATTGCCCAAGCGCGGCCAGGCCGGTACTTATGACCAGCGAAACCAACAGCAGAAAGGCCAGGCCAAGCACCAGCCCGAACGATAGCAGCCGGGTGCGTAGGGTTCGCCATATACCCTGCATGCGTGCTGCCTTGGGCACCTCCCATATGCGATCCAGCGCGCTCTGAAGTTCGGCAAATACGCGGGTCGAGCTCCAGATCAGCACTGCTGCGCTGACCAAGGTTGCGGTCAGGCCCTGGTTAGGGCGGTCGGCATCGCGGATCAGGGCCTGGATGCCGGCGGCTGCATCGCTACCGATAAGACCGCCCAGTTGTTGCATAAGCTCGCCCCGCACGGCGTCTTCTCCCCACACTGCGCCCGCCACCGCAATCAAAATGATCATGAGCGGGGCAATCGAGAAAGCGGTGTAGAAGGCGATGGCCGCACCCAGGCTGCTGGCGTAGTCGCTTTGCCAGGCAATGACCGAGTTGCGTATAAGCCGGTAATAGTCTTTGGGGCTCATGCCTTACTCCGGCGAGCGCTCTACACATGTTCCGGTGGGTTTTGTGGCGGCGTCTGGGGCGGCTCGCCCACGCCGGGTGGCGCTTCGCGAGGCGGCAGGTCGATATTCGGATCCGGTTCTGTCGGTGGCGGAATGTCGTCGGGGGTACCCGGGGGTACCTCGTCGGGGCCGGGGGGGGTGGTTTCAGGCGGCCGTTGCGGCGGGGTTTGCGGAGGCTGTACGGGCGGAACCTCTGGAACGTGGGCCAAGCTCGTCTGAAATACGTGATCAACCATGGCGATTCTCCTGTGTGCGGCGACAAACGGGCCGCGCAGAATGAATCCCGGGCAAATCGCATGCCTGGACTGAGTAATATATGGTTTGCCCCGCCGGCAGCGGGTTTCGAGGGTTAGTCGCGGCGGTTTTTTTGAGCGCGCAGCGCCGCAATGGTTTCGGCCTGAGCCCCGATGATGAACTCGAGGCTGGAAATTTCAGCACGCATTTCGTCGGCTTCGTCGCGCAAACTGGCGATTAATCGCAAATAACGAGCCAGCTGCAGCCGCCGTCTGCGCAGAGCCGAGAAACGAGGAGCGCTTTTGCTACGGGCGCGGCCGGCCTTTGCGGCAGCCGGCGTGGCTAGAGCGCCCTGCTGATGCCGGGCGGTCTCGGGGGAAGGAGAAGGGATATCCGACACATTCATGGTGTTGAGCTTGCCTAGGCGCGCAAAATAGTTTGTCGCTTACATCATATGGACATCTGTGTAGATTTGCAACCACATGAAACGCGGGGCAGTGATGCGACCGCGTCAGCCTTTATCCGTTGCAGCCGGGGGCAAAGACTGGTCGTTTTGCCGGCTGACCAGTAAACTGGCAGGTGTTTCATCTGTTTTCAGGAGTCTTGCCGCGCATGTCGTCGTCTGTTTTGGTTTCTTCGCTTTCCCCTGAAAGCATCGAGCATGTCGATGCCGCCATCGGTTCACGTCAGTCCATTCGGGCTTTTACACGTCAGCCGGTGCACCGCGAAGTCATTCGCGACATTCTGGCCGTGGCAAGTCGTGCCCCTTCAGGTGCCAATGCCCAGCCCTGGAAGACCTATGTATTAACGGGCAATACCCGCGACACGTTGGTTGACAAAGTGTGCGCCGCCCACGACCAGGTCTATGCCGACCCTTCGCAGGCGCTGCGCTATCAAGAGGCCTACCCGTATTACCCCGAGAAATGGATCGACCCCTACCTAGAGCGTCGCCGCGAAAACGGCTGGGGGCTGTACGGCTTGCTGGGAATTGCCAAGGGCGAGAAAGACCGCATGCATGCTCAGCATCAGCGCAACTTCCGGTTCTTTGATGCGCCCGTTGGGCTGTTCTTTACCGTGCACACCATTATGGGCCAGGGAGCCCTTCTTGACTGCGGCGCCTTCATGCAAAACATCATGGTGGCCGCGCGCGCCCGGGGCCTTGATACCTGCCCTCAGGCGGCGTGGAATTCGTTTGCGGGCATTATCTTGCCCCACATCGGCGCAGACGATAACGAAATGCTCGTTTGCGGCATGGCGTTGGGGTATGCCGACCCCGACGCCCTGGTCAATACCTTCCGAACCCCTCGGGTGGCGCCCGAAGCCTTTACGGTGTGGCGAGACTAGGCGATCCATGCGGGGCGAGCAACGGTTCCTGAGTCTGGACACCCGCGATGGCGCGGCGCGGCTGGTCGTTCGCGGCGATTGGGTCCTGCTCAATTACCAGGCGCTCGAACGCGAAATCTCAGCCTTGCGAGCCCAGGCAGGCTCACCTTTGGATGTTCCTACGTACAGCCCGGTTTCGTTGCCCATTATGGGCGTAGATTTTTCCGGTCTGTCGGCCATGGACACGGCCGGGGCGGCCCAATTGGCGCGGTTGGTCGGCCCCGCCCGCCTGCGCGAAGTGCTTGATCGGCAAACGGCCCTGCCGGCCGAGCGTCTGGCCTTGTTGGCCGCTGTGGCTGATGCGCAGCCGCAAGAAGAGCCTGCTTCACCCCGTGTTTCCCGACTGCGCGAAGCGCTGGGCGGCCTGGGTGCGGCCATGGAGCAAGTCTGGCGCCTGGTTGTCGCGTTAGTCGGTTTTCTGGGGCTGACACTTGAGGCCTTGGTTCGCAACTTGTTCCGGCCGCGCCAGTGGCGCATTACTGCGGTGGTGGCCCAGATTGAACAATCGGGTCTTAACGCAGTGCCCATTGTGGCCTTGCTCAATTTTATGGTGGGTGCAGTAGTGGCCTTTCTGGGCGCTACCGTGCTGGCTGATTTCGGCGCCACCATTTATACCGTAATGCTGGTGGGATTTTCGTTCTTGCGCGAGTTTGCCGTGCTGCTTACCGCCATACTGATTGCGGGCCGAACGGCCAGCGCTTATACGGCACAGTTGGGATCCATGAAGGCCAACCAGGAAATCGACGCCATTCGCATGATGGGGCTGAGCCCGATTGATCTGCTGGTGTTGCCGCGCATCATGGCCTTGCTGGTTGCCTTGCCGGCGCTGACCTTTGTCGGCATGGTGTCGGGCATAGCGGGCGGCATGCTGGTGTGCGCCCTGGCACTCGACATTTCGCCCAGTATGTTCTTGTCGATTTTTCAGCGCGACATTCCCTTGCGGCATTTTGTCCTGGGCATGGTCAAGGCGCCGATATTTGCCTACCTTATCGCCATTATTGGCTGTCTCGAGGGCTTCAAGGTGCGTGGCAGTGCTCAGTCAGTGGGTGAACACACCACTTCGGCGGTTGTGCAGTCCATTTTTGTCGTCATACTTATCGACGCCCTGGCCGCACTGTTCTATATGGAGATGGGATGGTAGAGCCTGCGAATCACGCTCCCATTGTGCAGGTACGCGGCCTGGTAAACCGCTTTGGCAGCCACGTGGTACACGAGGGCCTAGACCTGGATATTCACAAGGGTGAAATTTTGGGTGTGGTGGGCGGTTCTGGTACCGGCAAGTCAGTGTTGCTGCGTTCCATCGTGGGCTTGCAGCCGCCGGCCGCCGGCAGTATCCAGATACTGGGCCAAGACCTTCTGGCATTGCCGTCCGACAAGCGAGCGCATATTGAGCGTCGGTTCGGCGTTATGTTTCAGAGCGGCGCCTTGTTTACTTCACTGACGGTCATCGAAAACGTGGCCGTGCCGTTAATGGAGCAAGCCGGGTTGGGCCGGGCACAAGCAGAGCAACTGGCTCGAAGCAAAATTGGTTTGGCCGGGCTGCCTTCCGACGCCGGCCATTTGTATCCCAGCTCGCTTTCAGGCGGAATGGTCAAGCGCGCAGCGCTGGCCAGGGCGCTGGCTCTGGATCCGGATATCTTGTTTCTGGACGAGCCCACGGCCGGTCTTGATCCCATTGGGGCAGGAGCGTTTGACAACCTGATCATGACCTTGCGCGATGCGTTGGGCCTGACGGTATTTTTGGTTACGCACGACCTTGATACCTTGTATGCCAGTTGCGACCGCGTGGCGGTGCTTTCACGCAAGAAGGTGTTGGCGGCCGACACGCTGGATCGTGTCGAGGCCATAGACGACCCCTGGATACACGAGTATTTTCATGGACCCAGAGGCCGTGCGGCGAATCGCGCGGCGCAACAATCGCGGAGCGCGAAATAATGGAACCCAGGGCGCATCACGTACTGATAGGAGCCTTCACAATCCTTGTGGCGGTCTTGGCCGTTGCGTTCTCGCTTTGGCTCAGCAAAGTCGGCCAAAGCTCTGGCGAACGCTACTACATGGTCGTTTTCAACGAAGCGGTTCGCGGCCTTAATGTTGGCAGTGCGGTGCAGTACAACGGCATCAAGGTGGGCGAGGTACTGGATCTTTCGCTCGACCCGGATCACCCCACTGTGGTCAAGGCACGCATCAAGGTCGAAGAAGAGATAAAAATCAAGCAAGACACCCAAGCCCGGCTGGTTCTGACAGGCATCACCGGGGCCTCGGTAATCGGCTTAAGCGGCGGCTCGCCAGACAGCCCCGAACTGCCGGAGCCTGAAACGGGCGACCCGATCATTATCGCCACTCCGTCACCCATTTCACAATTGCTGGCCAACAGCGACAACCTCATGACCAACCTTACCTCGTTGGTCATGAGTGCCCAGCAGATACTGTCGCCGCAAAATTCAGAACATATCAGCCGCTCGCTTCAGAACCTCGAGCGGCTGACCGAATCGATGGCAGGGCAGAGCGAGAACCTCGTCGATGTAGTCGAAGTGGTTACCCAGGCAGGGCGACAGGCCAATACGGCGCTGGTCAAGGCCAGTGAGCTTATGGACGGCGCCAACAACCTGCTCGATAAACAAGGTGCCGCCACCATGCAAAGCGTGCAGCAGGCCATGGCTGCGCTTGAGGCAACCGGCAATAGTCTGAACCAGCTCGTCGACGAGAACCGCGCGGGGGTGTATTCGGGCGTTGACGGCTTACGGCAGTTGGGTCCGGCACTGCACGAATTACGCGCAACCCTTACGGGACTGCAGGAAGTCATACGCAAGTTGGGCGATAGTCCCACCAATTTCCTACTCGGACGCACCAAGGTCGAGGAGTTCGAACCATGATCCATCTTATTTCGCTCAAGCGTTTCCCGGCATGGCGGCGTGTTTTCTCTGTTTTGGCAACCGCGCTGGCCTTGAGCGGCTGTTCGGTGTTGCCGGAGTCAGAAACGCTGTCGTTCTACCGGTTATCGTCGCCGGACGCCACCGAGTCGTCGGCTTCGCCCGCGGCATCCGCGCTTCCGGTGGTGCTTCGTGTGGCCACACCCTATGCCAACCGGGCGGTCGACAGCACGCGAATATTGGTCGTGCCCGAAACCGATCGCATCAGCGCTTATAAAGGTGCCCGCTGGAGCGATGCCGCGCCGGTTCTGGTTCGTAACCGCTTGGTTGAGGCCTTTCGGGCGTCCAGCGCGTTTCGTTCCGTGGTCACCGATAGCGGCAACTTAAGTGCCGATCTCGAGCTTTCAAGCGAGCTGTTTCAATTCAACGTGGTGTATAGATCGGGTGCCCCCGTTGTGCGGGTGGTGGTTGACGCTACCCTGACCGATGCGGTTGCGTCCCGCATTCTGGCTTCCCGGCGTTTCGATATTGACCAGCCCGTAAACGGAAAAGAGGTGCCCGAGGTTGTGCAGGCCTTTGGTGTTGCCGTTGACGCACTGGCAGATCAACTTCTGGCCTGGAGCCGGGAGCAGGCCGTTCAGCATGGCAAACGCCGGCCATAGCCTGGCCAATAAACGCCGTGCCGAATAATCTATTCAAAGGTGGCTTGCTTGCCCATGTCGATGCACTTGATGCGTCGTGGCAAGCTGCATTCGACGCGGAGCCCGTGCGGCATACGCTAACCGGCATTGATCAGTTTTTGCAAGGCCGCATCGCTGCCGGCGCCCAGGTATTTCCAGCGTGTCCGTTTCGTGCTTTGCACGAGGTCAGCGCCAAAGAGGTCAAGGTGGTTTTGTTGGGCCAAGACCCTTACCACGGCCCGGGGCAAGCTCAGGGCCTGGCATTCTCGGTGCCCGACGATTGTCGTACCCCCCCCAGCCTGCGCAATATGTTCGCCGAGCTGGCCCGAGAATACCCCGAGCAGTATCGGCCGCAACGAAACAGTCTTGTGCGCTGGGCGCAACAGGGTGTGCTGTTGCTAAATACCGCCCTTACCGTCGAGGCGCATCAAGCCGGGTCGCATTCCCGTTGCGGATGGTCGTTCATTACCGATGCGATACTGGCGCGGGTCCTGCAAGAGCCTGAGCCCAAGGTGTTTATGCTGTGGGGCGCGCATGCACAGGCGCGCGAAGCCTTGCTTGACGCTCATACGCCGGCCGGGCCGGTTCATGTGCTCAAGGCCAACCATCCCTCGCCGCTGTCAGCGGCCAGGCCGCCCCGGCCCTTTCACGGTTGCGGGCATTTCGACATGGCTAATCAATGGCTGCAGGCTCAGGGTGTTTCGGGCATAGATTGGTTGCGCAACGACTCGCCCCTGAGATAGGCGCGCAGAAGGCTGGATGCATTATTATGGCTGGGGTCGGCGGGGGTATTTAGCTCGCCAAGCAATGTTCAGAATTCAGGGAGTTTCCACAATGGCCTATGACACCAACAATATTTTTGCCAAGATCTTGCGAGGCGAGGCACCTTGCATCAAGGTGTACGAAGACGATGAAACGCTGGCGTTCATGGACCTGATGCCGCAGGCAGACGGCCACGTGCTCATTGTCCCTAAAGAGTCCGCCGAAACCCTGCTCGAACTTTCCGAAGCGGGCGCCATGGCTGCCATACGCACGACTCGGCGCATTGCCATTGCGGTCAAGAAGGCGCTGGGGGTCGAGGGTTTGCATGTGGCTCAGCTGAACGGCCCGGCGGCCGGCCAAACCGTGCCGCACATTCATTTTCATGTCATTCCGCATGCGGCGGGAGCGGTGCTGCGCATGCATGCAGCTCAGCGCGCCGATGATTCAGACCTGAAGGCCATGGCCGAGCGCATCAAGGCCTGCCTGGCCTGATTTTCTGAAAGAAGCACTTGGCGTCACGCAGGGTACACGCAGTTTCTTCCAATTTTTTGCCCTGCGTTCTTTGGTGATTTTTTAAGGGCAAGTCATGTCGAATACTGAAAACGATTCCAAATTGGTGCCAGATCAACTCACCCGCCCCTTGCAAGACCTGGGTGCCGGCTGGGGTTGGTTTGTTGCATTGGGCATTGCCTTGCTTGTTCTGGGCGCCATCGGCTTTATTTATGTCTTTGCCGCCACACTGGCCAGCGTCATTTTCATAGGCGCGCTTATGCTTGCCGGGGGCATTGGCCAACTGATCCACGCATGGCGCGTCAGGAAGCTTGGCGGCTTTCTGTTCTGGACATTCAGTGGTCTGCTTTACGGATCGGCGGGGGTGCTGGCGTTGGTCAACCCCGTAGCAGGCGCTTCGATACTGACCTTGCTGCTGGGTGCCACATTAATTGCGGTCGGTGCACTGCGTCTGTGGATCTGGTTCAACAACCGGGGCCAAAAAGGCTGGCAATGGCTGGCGTTCTCGGGTGCCATCACATTGGTCACCGGTCTTCTGATTGCCGCCTTCTGGCCGGGCAACAGCATGTGGCTGCTGGGCCTTGTCCTGGCGATCGACCTGGTGTTTCAGGGCTGGTCTTCGTTGCTGCTTGGTTTGGCGCTAAAGAAGCAGCGGTGAATTTTTTGGCATGATGTTTGCTTGGCAACTTGTGTGGTTTTGTAACATCGCTGGTCTTATCGCCACTTAGCATCCATAGTGGTCATGGGGATATCTTTCCCTTCTACTATTTAGGATTTATATTGAAAACAGAAATTGGTATTGTGAAATGGTTCAACAACGACAAGGGTTTCGGGTTCATCATGCCCGAGGTCGGCGGCAAAGACCTTTTCGCACATTACAGCGACATTCAGGGCGGTGGTCATAAAAGCTTAGAAGAAAACCAACGCGTATCGTTTGTTGCGTCGCAAGGGCAAAAAGGCCCACAAGCAACCATGATCCAACCTCTCTAATTGCTTCGCTCACCAAAACGGTGAGCAGGCAGTCTGACCGAGTACTGGCCGAGCCTATATGCATTGGGTTCGGCTTTCTTATTTCGGGCTTTATGCCGGCCGAGGCTAATCGCACGACGGGCCTTTTCCAGGCAGTTGGCTTATGCTGTTAGATTGGCGATGGCAAGCCTGCCCGCGCCACAGTAACGTGAGAATTGATATGGACAAAAAAGACAAGAAACCCCAGGCGAAGCTGGGTGAAGCCGCGCCCGCTCTAAAGCAGGCGCGCTGGCCCGGCCAGGGAAATACCGGCGGAATCAAGAATGCAAAAGCGGGGCATGACCGAAAGACGGTCGGAAGAGGTGCTGCGCGCGGGCGCTGACGGATTGTGTCAGGCTATTAGCCATGTGACCGGTACAAACCGTAAACCATGTCTGCCGGTTGTTACAAAACTGCGGGTTGGGCCAAAATACTGTGGTGCCGATGAGAGGCACCCAATGCCGCATGGATATTGGGTTTGCGGCGTAATGGGGAAAGTTGGTGTTTCCCATACCAATTTAATCATCCGTGGGGTTTCGTGGCCTGCCGCCACGTTTTGATGCACCAGATGCATGGGCATCAATCCACTTCATGATATCGGATCTGCGCCAGCGAGGCGACCCCCGGCGCTCGTTCGGCCCGGTAAGGCGGATGGCCTTCGGGAACCCTGGCGCGCACGCATACTGCTCCCGAACGTATCGTGGACTGCATTTAAGCATTGCAGCGACATCTTCAGCGTCCAGCAGCGAGTCGGGGTCCAGCCGCGCAGCAATGTGCCGGGCCAGGTCGACGATTCCGTTGGCGTTAGCCAGTATTTCTGACATTGCGGTTTTTCCTCTGCATTATATCGGCCCATCGACCTGGTGCTACAGCACCCAGACGGTCTCGATGAAATCTTGGATGCGATTACGTATCGCTTGATCATTCGGCTTAAGGCTCGCTCCGGCCATACTCAGCAAGGTCACAGCTGGGCGCAATGCTTTCGCGCTTACGTACCGTGCGGAAACGTTGGCAGTTCGTCGCCGGCCGCACCATTCCAAGACCACCAGTTGCCAGGGCCGTAGGTGGTGTCGTAGTGAAGAGTTTTTTCTTGCTTGCGAGCCTGGTACTCGGGAGTCGCCATACCCCACACTTCCATTGGAACCGGCACGCCCCGGTCTTTTAGCCAGAAGTCGGGAAACACCGCATCTTGGCTATCAAAGCGCAGAGGTTTTTCAAATCGTCGATTTTCGGCCACGAGCTTGTCGGCAACAATGACCTCGAAGCCCGAATCGACCGGGATCCAATCTCGATTCATCCACATCAACGACAAATTGATCACCTCGGCCCCGATCGTGGCGGTGGCTTTAGGCGGATCAGTTTGGGCGATCATCATCACGGGATCCTTACCGATCCACGCGCCCAGTTCGCGGGCAAATCGCTTGTGTGTGACCGCCCACAACTCCTCGCTCATGGTCAGATAAGGTATTCCATGAAAACCCGAGATCGGCAACGCGGGCGCCGATTCGAGACCTTCTCGATAGCCTGCCAGCGGAGCCAGCACAATCAGACGGCGCCTTTCGTCGCATGCTGATAGGGACTTGGCATGATTAAGTTTGGCCTGTTGGCCCGAGTCCGTTGGTGTGCCAATCAGCAGATTCTGAGATAGGCGGATCCGGCCAGCGTACGTCTTGGCGGCAGCCTTGATCAAGTGGTAATGGACGACGCCCAGGTTGCGCTTGCCTTTCATCGCCGGGGTCCAGGTATTGAGCGCAGCTTCGGTCCACAGATAATGCAAGAGGCCCAATAGGCTCATGCTCGACTGGCTGGAGCCAGCCTTAGTGGACGTCGTAGAACTAGGACTTGATTGCGTATCTTCGGGCGCTTTGGTCATCCGTTGCTGAAGACCGACCTTGAGCTTGATTTTTACGTTGCCGTCGTCGAGCTCTTCGACCACACCGCGTTTATAGCTGCCCAGCCCGCTTTGATTCGCCGCAGCGCCGTAGAAGCGACAGTCCTCGCCATGCTCGGGCCCAGTATCTGGGAAGCGAGCCAGATGGAACTGATCGCTGCTTATTCGGCTATGGATCGATAAGCGACGCTCCCCGTTTCCATGACACAGACACCGCACGACAGCCCGTCCGTGTCCCATCGTAAGCACACGCTTCCAGGAGAATGCGTGCTCGGTGTCTAGTTGAAAGGCCGCACTGTACTGCTTGGTTTGATCACCGATCGTGACCTCGACGGGGTAAATTTTGTATTCTTTCATCCCTCAACCTTGCGACGGCTAATTGCATGATTAGGCCCCGGCTAGTCGTAGTTCACTTCCTCAATTCGTTGTAGCGCCGCCCGAATTCGGTAGAGATCTGCGTCTTTCTGGCCGTGCCGAGTGAGGTCTATCCAGAGCAGGTAGGTTCCATGGGCCCAGTTGATAGCCGCTGCACGTAATGGTCGCCAATCCTCAATCGATTGACTGCTGCGGCGCAACCAATCTAACTGGCGATCAGGCTGCTTTTCAGTAGTTTCCGTAATCTACGCACAGGACAGTTCTGTGTTGGATTTCATCGCGTCTCCGATGCCCCGGGGGAGCCAGGTATCGGTTGTCGCTGACCCGTTGCGTGTTTAGCAGCTAAACAGTTGTCGGCGGATTCGTATAACCCAGTTGTGAATCGGGCAGTGACGCCGAGTCGATATGGGAGGTAATTTCAGCGAGCAGCTCGTTCAACGAAGTGCTGCCCAGAATCAATCGGTTCAACCCGCAGTTCGGGCCGCAGGGAGAAAGGTCGTTCGGCAGCGGTTGTTCTGCAACTTCATCATAAAGATGGTCTTTTTGGTCGCCGGGGAAGGGACTTCGCACGAGTTAGCTCCTGAGCCTGCACTTTACGAACTACCACTGTTTGATTCCAAACCGGAAAGACCATACCACGATTGGGGTATTTCGGAACAAAAAAATTTAGTCGGCAAAGGAGTTTGGCGCTCGGCGCCACAGATCGGATCTGAAAGG
>NZ_DATJBQ010000006.1:0-6778 GCF_035515275.1 Pusillimonas sp. | reverse complement strand
AAGCGCAAAGGCTTGGCCTTTTTATTACGTGTCTCGACCCAACAGGCGCGGCCGACCCGACGGTAGCGTCCATGGGCGTTTATTTCAGGGGGCAAAGTGTCGTAGTTGGGGGGGGCCGGCTCGGCCACCTGCACATTCAGCCAGTCGCCATGCGGGTCTTGAAACCAGATGCCGCCAAAGGGCACCTGAAAAGGCGCCGCCTGTATGCGCACGCCCGCCTGCTGCAGCTTGCCGGTAAGTACGGCCATGCCGGCCTCGTTGGTACCCAATGACGTATAGGCCAGCCTCTTGGGCGAGCCCTGCATAAGCCGGATCTGATCTTGGTCGCGACCCTGGCAGCGAAACACCAGGTCGTTTCCGCTGGCGCGTGCCTGCAAGCCGAACAGCTCGTAAAAAGCGCGCCCCACTTCAAGATCAGGCACGAACATGCCCACGTGCAGTAACGAACGAATCATGGTTAATACCTTTATTGGGGCTTGGAATCGGCTTCGATCAGTTTGATCACCGCCGCAATATCTTCGTCTCGCATCTCGCTGTTCAGGGCTTTGTGAAAATAAGGTTCGGCCGCTGAAAACAGGGGCGTGGCACAGCCGAGCTCGTCTGCCATGGCACGCCCAAGCGCAAGATATTTTTCAAGGGTCGTGAATGGCCCAAGCGGCGGGGTGAAGCTGCGGTCGGCCATAAGGGGCGCCCTGATGCCGAACATGACCGAGCCGCCACCGCCCTGCTGAATGACCTTTGCCACCGTGTGCGGATCAAAGCCCGCCCGAGCGCCCAGGTTCATGGCCTCGGCCGCTGCCAGGGTATGCACGGTAACCAGGTAATTAGCAATGAGCTTCATGGAGACGGCCGAGCCATACTGCCCAAGATGAAACACCGCTGGGCTGATGGCTTCGAGCACGGGCCGGCACTGCTCGAGCACCTGGGTGTCGCCGCCCACGTAAAGCGCTGCTTTTCGCGCTTTGACCATAGGGGGCGAACCGCTGACTTCGGCTTCAAGGACCTGTGCACCCCGTTCGGCAAAACGGGCGGCTTGCTGCAGCTTGAACGCCTTTCGGTAAGTGCCCATTTCAATAACGGTTTTACCGGGCCCAAGCTGGGCAAGTATGCCGTCGGGGCCTTCGGCCACTTGCTGCGAAGCGGCCTCGTCGGGCAGGCAGAGCAAAATAATATCGGCGGCACGCGCAACCTGCTCCGGCGAATCAAGCATCTGACCGCCCGCATCGATAAAGCCTTGTCGGTCACTACGACGAAAGCCCACGACCGAAAAGCCTGCCTGGATAAGGTTGGCGGCAACCGGCCGGCCTATCTGCCCGATGCCGATCATGCCCACGGTTTGTGTATCGACCATGGTTGTCTCCTTGCTTTTATGTAAGGCAAGCACGCGCCTTACTCTATGCAACGATTCTATCGGTCGACCCGCCCTTAAACCATAGCGATTCGTTGATTACTTGGTATAAATAGTATTTATAGTTCGAGGCTTTCCTGGCTTGCGCGGGCAACCACATCGCGCAACCACTGGTTGGCAGAATCCTGATGAAACCGGTCATGCCAGTACAGGGCAATTTCAAATGTCGGCAAAGATATAGGTACGGGCTTGAGCACCAGCGGGTAATGCCGTGCCAGCCTTTCAGCCAGCGATGACGGTGCGCACCAGACCAGATCGCTGGTCATGATGAAGTGCGGGGCCGACAAATACTGGGGCAGCCGAATGCGTATCTGGTTGCGCAAACCGGCGTCAAGCAGCCCACGTTCTATGACCTGGTGGCCGCTGCCCGAATACTCGACCAGCAAGTGGTCGTACCTGCAAAAAAGCTCGCGGGTCAGCTTGCCATCGGCCAGCGGGTGCCCCTTGCGAACCACGCACACATAATTCTGTGTAAACAGCGGGCGGCGGTGAATGCTGGTTTCCAACGAGGGCAAAAAGCCCAGTGCCAGATCCATGCGTCCACTCGCCAGACCGGCAACGGTTTCTTCAATAGGTTGAAACGTAGTGCGCAGCCGAATGAAGGGGGCCGCCTGGGCCACGTTATGCAGAATCTGCGGAAAACACACGACCTCGCCCACGTCGCGGGTACGTATGGTGAACAAGCGGCGCGAGATGGCCGGGTCGAACGGTGCGCGACGGCCTGAAGCCCGGCGGATCAGATCGAGTGCAGTAAGAAGGTGCTGAGAGGCCTGCACTGCGTAAGGGGTGGGCTCCATGCGGCGTCCCACCAGGGTGAACATCTTGTCGCCGTGCTCTTGGCGCAGGCGCTTTAACGCACTGCTGACAGCAGCCTGGGTAAGACCCAGGTTCTCGGCAGCCAGCGTAACCGAGCGGTCACGCCACATGGCTTCGAACACATACAGCAGGTTCAGGTCTTTCATTGCTTCAGCGCGTTACACCCCCAGATACTGCTGCACAATGGCGCTGTTGTTGCGCAGATCGTCCGAGCTGCCCTGCCACACGACCTTGCCCTTTTCCAGCACATAATGCCGGTCGGCAAAGGGCAGCAAGGCCCCCACGTTCTTGTCGATGACGATTTGCGACATGCCCTGGGCTTTAAGCTGGGTCAGCGCCTGCCAGATCTCGGCCCGAATGATCGGCGCCAGCCCTTCGGTGGCCTCGTCCAGCACCAGCAGGCGCGGGTTGGTCATCAGGGCCCGGCCGATGGCCAGCATCTGCTGCTCGCCCCCCGAAAGCTGCCCGCCCAAGTTGCTGCGGCGCTCTTGCAGACGCGGAAAAAACGCGTACACCCGCTGCAGCGTCCATTCGGAGGTGCCGCCGTGGCGCGCGGCACTGCGCGCGGTGGCCACCAGGTTCTCTTCCACCGTCAGGTTGGGAAACACCTGACGCCCCTCGGGCACCAGGCCCAGCCCCAGGCGCGCGATGCTGTAGGACGGCATGGCGCTGATCGTCTTGCCCCCGAAGAGGATCTGGCCCTGGGCCACGGGCAGCAGCCCGAACAGGCATTTGATCGTGGTGGAGCGGCCCATGCCGTTGCGCCCCAGCAGGGTGACGACTTCGCCGGCGTTGACTTGAAACGACACCCCAAACAGGGCTTGGGCATGGCCGTAAGAGGCGTGAATGTCGCGAACCTCAAGTAGTGTTGTCATGCTACGCCTATCTCTTCGTCGCCCAGGTAAACGGTTTTGACTTCGGGGTTATTGCGAATTTCGTCGGGCGTGCCCGAGAACAGGGCCTTGCCGTAGACCAGCACCGT
This sequence comes from Pusillimonas sp., assembly GCF_035515275.1. Taxonomy (GTDB): domain Bacteria; phylum Pseudomonadota; class Gammaproteobacteria; order Burkholderiales; family Burkholderiaceae_B; genus Pusillimonas. The sequence continues at coordinate 3,572 of NZ_DATJBQ010000006.1, read as the reverse complement.
AATGCGGTCGGCCAGCGCAAAGACCGCATCCATGTCGTGCTCGATGAGCAAGATGGTGTGTGAGCCCTTGAGCCGCTTGAGCAGCGCCACGACCCCGGCCGACTCTTGCGCGCTCATGCCCGCCATGGGTTCATCGAGCAGCAGCACCTTGGGCTGAGCCGCCAGCGCCATGGCCAGCTCCAGCTGGCGGCGCTGGCCGTAGGCCAGCTCGGCCGACAGCGTATCGGCCAAGGCGTTAAGGCTGGTGACTTCGAGCGCCTGGCGCGCGCCGGCCACCAGGTCCTGGCGCGCCAGCAGGGGTTTCCAGAACCGAAAACCGTGTTCCTGGGCGCCCATGGCCGCCAGCACGGTGTTCTCGAGCACCGTGAACCCCTCAAAAATCGAGGTGATCTGGTACGAGCGCAGCAGGCCGCGCCGCGCCCGCTGGTCGATGTTCAGGTCGGTGACGTTCTGGCCGGCAAAGATCACCTGGCCCGAGTCGGCCCGCAGCTCGCCCGAGAGCTGGTTGATGAGGGTGGTTTTACCGGCCCCGTTGGGGCCGATGATGGCGTGCAGCTCGCCCGGGTTCACCTCGATCGAGACCGAGTCGGTGACCAGCAGCCCGCCAAAGCGCTTGACCAGCGATTCGGTGCGCAGCAGCGGAGTGCCGGGGGGCCGGGGGTTCATGTGTGCGCTCATGCCTGCGCTCCTTGGTTGGCGGCCTTGGCCTTGCGCCGGGCCGCGCGCCGGCTGAACGAGTCCAGAAAGCCGGCAATGCCCGCCTTACCCAGCAGCCCGATAAACACAATGACCAGACCGAACACCGCCAGCCAGTGGTCGGTGAACATCTTGAGGATCTCTTCCAGGCCCAAAAACGCCAGCGCCCCCAGCATGGGGCCGAACACGGTACCGATGCCGCCCAGCACCAGCATCACCACCAGGTCGCCGGAAATAATCCAGGACAGCGTGCTGGGCGAGGCAAAGGCGTTTAAATTGGCCAGCAGCAGCCCGGCCACCCCGCACAGCATGGCCGAGAGCACGTACGAGACCAGCAGATAGTGGTTGGAGGGAAAGCCCACCGCGTTGATGCGCCGGGCGTTTTGCCTGGCCCCGCGCAGCACCATGCCAAAGGGGGCGGCGCGCACGCGGGCCATCCACCAGGTGGCCAGCATCAGGATCAGCAGCGAGACCAGATACACCTCGTACACCCCGCCCAGGTCCAGCCCAAAGAACTGGCTGGTGTTGGAGATGCTGGTGCCGTCGTCGCCCCCGTACTGCTTGAGGCTCACGAACAGGAAGTAACCCATCTGGGCAAAGGCCAGGGTGATCATGATAAAGCCGATGCCCGAGGTGCGCAGGCTGATGGCCCCGGTAATGAGGCCGGCCAGGGCGCAGCTGACCAGGCAGATGAGCAGGTGGATCCAGCCGTTGTCGATGCCGTAAAAGGCCGGCAGCGCCACGCTGTAGGCGCCCAGCCCCATAAAGAGCGCATGGCCCAGGCTGACCAGCCCGCCATAGCCCAGCGCCAGGTTCAGCGCCACCACCGCAATGGCGTAGATCAGGATGCGGGCAAAGTAGGCCACATAAAAGGTGTGGTCGGTAAAGTGCCCCCACACGGGCACCAGGATGAACAGCAGGAAAATGGCCAGGGGCACCACGGTGCCGGCGCGCCAGACGGTGCGGGGATTGCTAGGGGTGGGTAGGCTTGTCGACATTATTTCTTGGCTCCGGCAAACAGGCCTTGCGGGCGGATGGCCAGCACCACCGCCATCAGCACGTAGATCAGCATCGAGGCAATGGCCGGCCCGGCCGCATTGGCCAGGTCGCGCGCCATGACCTCGCGCAGCAGCATGGGCAGGAAGGCCCGGCCCAGGGTATCGACAATGCCCACGACCAGCGCCGCGTAAAAGGCGCCGCTGACCGAGCCGATGCCGCCAATGACAATGACCACCAGCGTGGTGATGAGCACCGGCTCGCCCATGCCCGACTGCACCGACAGAATCGGCCCGGCCATGACGCCGGCCAGCCCGGCCAGGGCCGCGCCCACGGCAAACAGCAGCGCGTTCAGGAACTTGATGTTGATGCCCAGGGCCCCGATCATCTGCGGGTTGACCGAGCCGGCCCGAATGAGCATGCCCAGGCGGGTCTTATGAATGAGCCAGTACGAGCCCACCGCCGCCAGCAGACCGGCCAAAATGATGGCAAAGCGGTAGGCCGGGTAGTTAATGCCAAACAGGTTGACCGTGCCGTCCAGCCACGCGGGCACCGGCAGGAAGTACGGCTGCGTGCCCCAGATGATTTGCGCCATCTCGTTAAAGAACAGCAGCAGCCCGAAGGTGACCAGCACGTGGTCAAGGTGATCGCGCGAATACAGCCTGGAGACCGCCAGGCGCTCGAGAATGACCCCGACAATAATGCAGCCGCCAATGGCGGCCACAATGGCCAGCACGAACGAACTGGTCTGGTTATAGGCCGTGGCGCCAAAGTAGGCGCCCAGCATATACAGCGACCCGTGGGTAAGATTGACAAAGCTCATGATGCCGAAAACCAGCGTGAGCCCTGCTGCCAGCAGAAACAACAGCACGCCGTACTGCACGCCATTGAGCAACTGCGATAAAACAAGTGTGGTCATGCACTACCCCCCCCACGGGCATTGGGTTAGTTAATTTCGACCCACACTCTACCTTCTTCTATCTTCACCGGATATGCTCGTAAATCCTGAGTCAAAGGCTCGCAAAGCGCCTTGCCTGTACGGACATCGAACCGCCCCTGATGCAGCGGGCACTCGATTTCGTAGTCTTCCAGAAACCCGTCGCACAGACGGGCATGCCCGTGCGTACAGATATTGTCGGTAGCGTAAACCTCGCCTTCAATACCGTACAACGCCAGTTGCCTGCCCCCCGCATCCACCCCCACCACGTCGTCTTCGGGGATGTCGTTCTGAGCCAGCACATCTATCCAATTTGCCACCGGCAATTCTCCTGTTGGTGTTCAAGCCATGTAAAAATCGTTTAAATGGGGTAGATGATCGAGTTGGGGATCATCTCGGAATCATAAATGCAGAAGCGCGATTTGAACGTAAGCGCGTCTTTGCCCACCGAAATGCGGTCGATATAGCGGCCCACGTTAAACACGGTAGAGGCCCCGTCGTACTTGGTGCGAAACACCGCATAGTTGGCCTCGGCTTCGATCAGTCCGTTCTCAAAGCTGATAATGCGCGGCGCGCCCACCACATGACGCTGGTAGTACGGGTCGTGAAACAGGGTTTCACGTATGCCGTAGACCCGGTCCTCGAGCATATTGCGGCTAATGAACCACATGGTCGAAAGCGGAAACCCACGTTCAAAGTTTTCGCGCGGCTGCACCTTGTACTCGCAATCCTCATCGAAGAAGCTGACCCATTTTCCCCAGTCTTCGGCGTCAACCGCCGCCGAGTAATCCGCGTACAGGTTGGTCAGTTTTAAGTATGTCTGCATGTCCATCTTCGATTAAACCTCCATGACCTTGCGCCAGTACTCGTACATGCCGCGAATCAATGTTTCTGTAACCATGTGCTCGGTGTCTTCAACACCATAGCCGCCCAATTCGGCCAC
>NZ_DATJBQ010000005.1:0-4259 GCF_035515275.1 Pusillimonas sp. | reverse complement strand
CCTGGTGTATGGCCTGCTGCGCATTTTGCATATTGCGCATGCCGCCCTGTTTACCTTGGGCGGCTACATTGGCGTAATCACCACCAACGCCACCGGCAGCCTCACCCTCGCCTGCATCATGGCGATGATAGGCGCCGGTATCGTTGGGGTCATTATCTATCGTCTGGCCTACGAGCCCATCTTGAACCAGCCCCCGTTTGTGGCGCTTATTGCATCCATCGGGCTGTATATAGCGTTCGAAGAAGCGTTTCGCATCTTGTTCGGTGCAGCCGGCCTTACCTACAGCTCGCCACCGCTGCAGCAATATGTGTCGGTCTTTGGCGTGCTCAATTTCAGTATGGCCGAGCTGGTCGTGATGGCAAGTTCGCTGGCCATTATCGCGGCACTCGGCTACCTGCAGACCCACACGCGCGTGGGCATTGCCTGTCAGGCAACCGTGTCCGACCCTCAAATGGCCCAGTCATTCGGAATACGCTTGCGCACCGTGCGCGACCTTAATTTTTTCGTGGGTTCCGCACTGGCAGGTTTCGCCGGCGTGTGGGTGGCCCTGCTGAATAATCTGGTCGAGCCCACCATGGGCAGCGTACCCTCGTATAAAGCGTTGGCCATAATTGTGCTGGGCGGCATGGGGTCGGTGCGCGGCACCCTGCTTGCTTCGCTGGTACTGGGCGTGGCTGAATCTTTCGGCACCATTTATCTAGATCAATGGCTCGACCGCAACGCCATAGCGTTTGCCTTGCTCATTCTCGTACTCATGTTCCGTCCGCAAGGACTCTTCGCGCGACGCTAGGGGGCAGCACATGGCATACGAAATTTCCTTACTTACCGCAATGGGCATCAGCGTTATTTTTGCGCTGTCCCTTAACCTCATCACCGGCTTTTGCGGCCAGATCAGTCTGGGCCACGCCGCCTTCCTGGGCATTGGCGCCTACACCTCGGCCATGCTATGCAAGGCTGGGGTGCCGTTTTTTGCCACGCTGCCGGTCTCCATGGTGTTTGCCGGTGTTGTGGGCGTGGTCGTGGGCCTGGCCAGCTTGCGCGTGCGCGACGACTTCCTGGCCATTACCACCATGGGGGTGGTGTTTCTATTCGTGGGCATCGTGCGTCAGCAAGAATGGCTGGGCGGCGAAATGGGCATCTCGGGCATCCCCGAGTCGGGCCTGTCGCGCGTTGGCTTCATGTGGCTGGCGCTAGGCTTGGCAGCGTTGGTCGCCATGTTCTGCATCTACATCCAAAAGTCATGGATGGGTCGAGTCTTCAACGGTGTCGCCGAAGACGAAGACACCATGCGGGTACTGGGCATCGACGTGCCCCGCTACAAGCTGGCCGCCTTTGCCATGGGCACGGCCCTGGCAGGCCTTGCAGGCGCATTGTACGGGCAGCACTTCAAATACATAGGCCCAGAAAGCTTCGGCTTCATCGAGTCGATCACGGTATTGTCCATGGTGGTGTTCGGCGGCATCGGTTCAGTGCCCGGCGTCATTTTTGGCGCGGCGGTACTGTCGGCCCTACCGGCCTGGTTTCAGGTTATTGGCGATTACAAACTGCTGGTCTACGGCGGGGTCCTGTTCTTGATGATGCGGTTTTCGCCGGGGGGTGTGGCCGGCATGGTGCGCAGCTTGCTGCGCCGCCGAGCCGCGGGCCGACAAGCCGGAGCACGCTCATGAACCCCTCGGCGAGCTTGTTAAGCGTTAACGGCGTCACGGTGCAGTTTGGCGGCCTCAAGGCGGTCGACGACGTGTCGTTCGACGTACACCAGGGCGAACTACTGGGCTTGATCGGCCCTAACGGCGCGGGCAAAACCACCCTGATGCGTGCCATTACCGGTGTGGTCTCCGCCAACACCGGAACCATACGCCTGGGCAACCAGAACCTCACGAACCTGCCTATTCACCAACGCATCCGCAAGGGGTTGGCCTTATCCCAGCAACTGGTTCGCCCGTTTCGAGAAATCAGTGTGCTCGACAACGTCGCACTTGCGGCGGGCGCACGCCATACGCGCTCACCACTGACTGCGCTGCTGCACACCAACATCGATCCGGAACGCGACGTCGGCCGCGAGATGCTCGCGCGCGTCGGCATTTTGGAGCATGCCGATCAAATGCCCGGCATCCAGCCTTTGGGGGTGCTTAAGCGGCTTGAGGTGGCACGCGCCCTGGCGCAAAAGCCCAAACTGTTGTTGCTTGACGAACCCCTTGCCGGCCTCAACTCCAAAGAAGCCTCAACACTGGCCGACACCATCGCCCAGATCAATCGCCAAGGCGTCACCATTATTCTTATCGAGCACAACCTGAGCGAGGTCATGCGTATCTGTCAGCGGCTGGTCGTACTGGACAACGGTCGTCACATCGCCAGCGGCGCCCCCCGCGACGTCATGCAACAGGCTCAGGTGCGTGCCGCCTACCTGGGCACCGAGGCCCCTGCCGAACCGGAGACCCACCGTGCTTGAGTTGAACAACGTCACCTGCGGCTACGGCACCTTTGAAGCCGTTGAAAACCTGTCGCTATCGTTGCAGCCCGGCACCATAACCGCCCTGCTGGGTGCCAACGGGGCAGGCAAGTCGTCGACCCTTATGTGCATTGCCGGACATGTGCAGCTTCATAGCGGCAGCATCTTTTTCGAAGGTCGCGACATCAGCAGCCTGCCCCCGCCCGACCGGGTCCGCCTGGGCCTGGCCATTTCGCCCGAAGGTCGTCGGCTGTTCAAAGACCTTAGCGTCGAAGACAACCTGCGTGTAGGCGGCCTGATTCGCCCCAAAACCGACTACCCGGGCGATCGCGACCAGGTGCTGGCGCTATTTCCGCGCCTGAAAGAGCGGCTTACTTCGCTGGCCGGCAACTTGTCGGGCGGCGAACAGCAAATGCTGGCGATGGGCCGCGCCCTTATGGCGCGTCCAAAATTGCTCATGATCGACGAGCTTTCCTTGGGCCTGATGCCCAAGGTCATAGACCTGTGCTACCAGGCCCTGCAAAAGCTGCGCGCCGACGGCCTGACCATTTTGCTTGTCGAACAGAACACGGATCGCGCGCTTAGCGTGGCCGACCAGATATGTGTATTGGAGTCGGGCCGAACCGTATGGAGCGGCAGCGCCGAAGACGCCGCCCGCGACCCTAACCTGGCTTCGGCCTACCTGGGCCTGCACTGACCCGGCATTTCAGAACGCCCCGGCCCCGTGGCGGCTCCAAATTGCCGCAACGGGCCTTAGTAAGGAAACCATCATGACCACCTCTACCAGCAAACGCCTTTCCGATGATCCCCGCTTTGATGCTTCACGCAGCATACGCGCGCCTCGGGGCAACACGCTTAACTGCAAAAATTGGATCGCCGAAGCCGCCTTTCGCATGATCCAGAACAACCTTGACGCCGAAGTGGCCGAGAACCCCCAACACTTGGTGGTATACGGCGGCATCGGTCGCGCCGCCCGCAACTGGGAATGCTTTGACCAGATTCTGGCAGAGCTCAAGCAACTGAACGAAGACGAATCGTTGCTGATCCAATCCGGTAAACCCGTAGGAGTATTCAAGACCCACCCCGACGCCCCGCGCGTGCTGATTGCAAACTCCAATCTGGTGCCGCAATGGTCAAACTGGGCCCACTTTAACGAGCTCGACCGCAAAGGCCTCTTCATGTATGGCCAAATGACAGCCGGAAGCTGGATCTACATTGGCAGCCAGGGCATCGTTCAAGGCACATACGAAACCTTTGTGGAAGCGGCTCGTCAACACTTCAACGGCGACTGGGCGGGGCGTTGGATCCTCACGGCCGGCCTGGGCGGCATGGGCGGGGCACAACCCCTGGCCGCCACACTGGCCGGCGCCGTGTCGCTTACCGTTGAATGTCAGCAAAGCCGCATCGATTTCAGGCTTCGCACCCGCTATGTCGACAAGCAGGCCAAAGACCTGGACGAGGCGCTGGAGCTGGTGCGTTACCACTGCCAACGCAAAGAAGCGGTGTCCATCGCGCTATTGGGCAATGCGGCCGACGTACTGCCCGAACTGGTCCGCCGCGCGCAACAAAACGGCATCAGGCCCGATCTGGTTACAGACCAGACGTCGGCACACGACCTGGTCAACGGATACCTGCCCCGTGGCTGGACAGTTGCCGAATGGGAAGACGCTCGCCAGAATCCAGAGAGGCACGCCGAGCTTGTTGAGCAAGCCCGTGAATCATGCGCCGTTCATGTACAGGCCATGCTCGACTTCCACTCCATGGGTGTTCCCACTGTGGATTACGGCAACAACATCCGGCAGGTGGCTTA
>NZ_DATJBQ010000004.1:0-5378 GCF_035515275.1 Pusillimonas sp. | reverse complement strand
CAACGATCACCCCCTCGAGCTTTCCGCCCGCGAAACCAGCCTGCTCGAAATTTTTCTTTCTCGTTGCGGTCGCATGATCAGTAAACACCAATTGGTCGACCTGTTATGCGAGTGGGGCGAAGAAGTGACCACGAATGCGATTGAGGTGTACGTGTATCGTTTGCGCAAAAAAATTGAGCCCAGCGGTGCGCGTATCGTCACGATTCGGGGCCTGGGGTATTGCCTCGAGCCCGACTCGCGCGAACACTTGGGCGCCTAGGCTGGTTACCCATGCCTCATCCCAGCGTACATCCCGACAGCAAAAGCCGCACGCCGGCAGTGTTGCACCGCAAATTCAAATCGCAAAAAAACAAGACCCTGCTGGGCAAAATCCTAATCTGGATGTTCGGGCCTTTGTTTCTGCTTTGGTCCATCGGCATCGTCATTACCTACTTTATTGCTCAGAACATCGCCAACGCGCCGTATGACCGCACCCTTACCGATCACCTTCGCCTGCTGAAATACGAAGTAGAGCAACAGAACGTACGTGAAGGAGTCAAGCTGTCGGCCTCTACCCTTACCGTACTCAGCGGCGAGAACGGACGACCGACACGCTGGCAGATACGCGACGCCAACGGCGCTTCACTGGCCGGCAACTCCAGCATTCCCCTGCCCGACAACTGGGCCTACGAAAAAGACAAATTCAAGTTCCACAACGAAACGATCGATGGACAAAGCGTTCGGGTGGCCTACGTGTGGGGTGCGCGCGATCGGAAAGACGAAACCTTTTTGACCCTGGTCGCCGAAACAAACGACAGGCGCGGTGTGCTTCAGCAAGAAATTCTGACCGGCATGCTGACGCCTCAGCTTATCGTTCTGCCGCTTGCCGCCCTGCTTGCCGGCCTGGGCCTTACCCAGGGGTTAGAACCGCTAAGCGTGCTGCAAGAACGTATCCGTGCACGCCGCCCTAATGATTTCTCTGCGATCAGCGAAGACCTGGCCCCGGCCGAAATTGCGCCACTGGTGGCCGCCATGAACGAGTTGCTTGCCCAACTGGCAGCCGGTACTGAAAGCCAGCGCCGCTTTGTGTCGAACGCCGCCCATCAGTTAAAAACACCGCTTGCCGGCATGCGTACGCAAGCCGAACTGGCCCTGCGCGAAAAAGACCCCGCCAAGGTCGAACAAAGCCTGCACCAACTGGTAAAAGGCACCGAGCGTGCGACACGGCTGGTGAATCAACTGCTGGCGCTGACCCGCGCCGAGCACTCGGCAAACCCAGGGCAGTTCGTGCTTGAAAAAATCGACCTTAACGCCTTGGCCGAAACCCAAACGCGCCAGTTCGTCGACCAGGCCATGCACCACGGGGTAGACCTGGGTTTCGAGGCCCAGCCCTCGCCGCAATGGATACAAGGACACGGCCTGCTGCTTTCCGAGCTGGTCGCCAACCTTATCGACAACGCCCTGCTTTACACGCCGGCCGGGGGATGGGCCACAGTACGGGTCATTGCCGGTACCGCTACGGCGGGCATCGAGGTTGAAGACTCTGGAAGCGGCATCGCGCCACAGCATCGGGCCCGTGTGTTCGACCGTTTCTTCAGGGTTTGGGGCAACAGCGCAGACGGCAGCGGCCTGGGGCTTTCCATCGTGAAGGAAATTGCCGACCAACACGGCGCCCGGGTCGAATTGGTAGAGCCCAGCGCAGAACGCGGTGCGCGCACCTGCTTTCGCGTGACCTTCCGCCGCGCCCTCCACCCTCAAGCATGACCCGCTCACGATGCAACGCCACTCCAGAACCATTCTTCGATTTACCTTTTTTTACAAAAATCAAAAATCCGGTGGCCTCACGTAAGTTTGACGTCAGACTCGTTTTCTACCGTAGGCGTAATCGCCCTTTAAACGGCGGTAACAACAAGAGCCGAATTGGCCAATACGTACAGGAGACAACATGAGTACCTCACAAACTATCGCTTCGCCGCCGCCCAGCAGCCCAAGCACTGGGGCGCCCGCAGCCACCAACCGGCCCATGACCGCTGAAGAACGACGAGTCATTTTTGCTTCGTCGTTGGGCACCGTATTCGAATGGTATGACTTTTACCTATACGGATCGCTGGCGGCCATTATTGCCGTCCACTTCTTTTCGGGGGTCAACCCGACCGCCGGGTTCATTTTTGCGCTGCTGGCCTTTGCCGCCGGCTTTGCGGTACGGCCTTTTGGCGCCCTGGTGTTCGGTCGTCTAGGCGACCTGGTCGGACGCAAATACACCTTCCTGATCACTATTTTGATCATGGGCCTATCGACCTTTCTGGTCGGGGTTTTGCCGTCGTATTCCTCGATCGGCATGGCCGCCCCCGTAATCCTGATCATTCTGCGCCTGCTGCAGGGCCTGGCCCTGGGCGGCGAATACGGCGGCGCCGCAACTTATGTGGCTGAACACGCGCCGCAGAATCGACGCGGTTTCTACACCAGCTGGATTCAAACCACCGCCACCATGGGCTTGTTCCTGTCGCTACTTCTTATCCTTGGTATACGCAGCGCCTTGGGCGAAGAAGCGTTTCTGAGCTGGGGCTGGCGCATTCCCTTCCTGATTTCCGCTGTACTGCTGGTGATTTCAGTGTGGATTCGCATGCGCCTGAATGAATCGCCGGCCTTCAAGAAGATGAAGGAAGAAGGCACCCAGTCGAAGGCGCCCATTAAAGAATCGTTTGGGCAATGGAAGAACCTGAAGATCGTCATTCTGGCTCTGCTCGGCTTAACGGCCGGCCAAGCCGTGGTCTGGTACACGGGGCAGTTCTATGCCTTGTTCTTCCTGACCAAGACCCTGGGGGTCGAGGCCAATACCGCCAATATCATGATCGCTCTGGGCCTGCTGCTGGGCACGCCCTTCTTTATCGTATTTGGCGCCTTGTCGGACAAGATCGGACGCAAGCCCATTATTATGGCCGGCTGCCTCATTGCCGCCCTGGCGTATTTCCCCGTGTTCAAAGGGCTGACCCACTTCGCCAACCCAGCCTTAGAGCACGCTCAAGCCACGGCGCCGGTTACCATCGTCGCAGACCCGGCCACCTGCTCGTTTCAGTTCAACCCGGTAGGCACGGCGTCATTCACCAGTTCTTGCGACGTGCTGAAAGCCTTCATGGCGGGCAACTCGGTCAATTACGAAAACGTGGCAGCTCCGGCAGGCACCATCGCGGTGGCGCGTATCGGTGACGAGGAGTTTCCTGCGTTTGAGGGTGCGGGGTTGAGCAAGGCCGAGTTCACGGCCAAGTCGGCCCAATTGCGCGAAGCCCTGACTCAATCCATACGTGCACACGGCTACCCGGCCAAGGCGGACCCCAACCAGATCAATTACGTGATGGTGGTTGTGTTGCTGACCTTTCTGGTCATCTTGGTAACCATGGTGTATGGGCCCATTGCCGCCATGCTGGTCGAAATGTTCCCCACCAGAATCAGGTATACCTCAATGAGCTTGCCCTATCACATCGGGAACGGATGGTTCGGCGGCTTTCTGCCACCGGTGGCCTTTGCAATCGTGGCGGCCACGGGCAATATCTACGACGGCTTGTGGTACCCCATTGCCATTGCAGCCCTATCGCTGGTGATAGGTACGCTATTCGTCAAAGAAACGCGACACAACGACATCAACACCTAGATCGTCAGTCCTTTAGCAGCCGACCTGACCCGAACCCTTTCAGGCTCGCGTCAGGTCGAGTCACTACAATCGAACCCGTAGATCGCGTTTCAGCGGGCGTAGTCGGCTCAGTGCCCTGCCCCCGCACCATGCGTTCTATCCCATCGACACTGTGCGCCCCGCGAACTGTAGTATGCGCGTGTCTATGGGCGTGACGGCCCGGTGCTTTGGCATCCGGGCCTTTTTTTCGTCCGGCCGGCACCCCGCCAGGCATTACAATCTTTGATTCGTCTCATCTTGCGCCGCCAACCCGGCTGCGCCCTCGCAAGGATAAAGTTGCATCAATGTGGTTCAAGAATCTGAAGGTCTTTCGCCTCGCGCCCTCGTGGTCCATCTCCCTCGACGCACTTGAGTCGGCCCTTGAAAAACACGCTTACCGCCCCGGCAACAGCCTGGAAATGCAGAATCTGGGCTGGGTTCCACCGTTCGAAAACTCGGGCCTGGCCTATTCGTTGCAGGGCCAGATTTTCTTGAGCCTGCGCGCTGAAAAGAAACTGCTGCCCGCCACGGTCATCAACCAGTTCGCTCGCGCGCGCGCCCAGGAAATCGAAGAGCAGCAGGGTTTCAAGCCGGGCCGCAAGCAAATGAAGGAAATCAAAGAGCAAGTGACCGACGAGCTCATGCCCAAGGCCTTTAGCGTCTATCGCGACACCAAGGTCTGGATCGACACCAAGAACCGCTGGCTGGTCATTGATGCAGCCGCTTCGGCAAAAAGCGACGAAGTGCTGGGCATGTTAGCCAAATCCATCGACCCATTTCCAGTATTGCAGCTATATGTGGAACAGTCGCCGGCAAGCAGCATGACCAACTGGCTCATTCAAGAAGAGCCGCCGGTCGGGTTCTCGGTTGACCAAGACACCGAGCTTCGCTCGACCAGCGAAAGCCGAGCGGCGGTGCGTTATCTGCGCCAAAGCATTGATATTGACGATGTGCGCAAGCACGTTCAAGCGGGCAAGCAATGCACGCGTCTTGCCATGACCTGGGCAGACCGCGTCTCTTTCGTTTTGAACGACAACCTGGATATCAAGCGGGTCGCGCCGCTGGACGTACTTAAAGAAAACCAGGATCTGGTCTCACGCAACGACGCCGACCAGCTCGATTCGGATCTGTCCTTGATGACCGGTGAGCTTGCGCGTTTGCTCGACAACCTGGTCGACGCTCTGGGCGGAGAAAAGAAAATGGCGTAAGCCAAAACCGCCTGCCGGCGGTTTTGGCTCTGGCAGCCTTTAATCTATGCCATGAAAGACGCTGTCGTCGGGGCCGATATGCGAAGGCGGGCTCCAGGTGACATCACGCAGCGAATGCTGGACCAGCCCTTCTACGCCCAGCAATACGGCAAAAATAGCCATTCGCACCGGTATGCCGTTGTCGGCCTGACGGAAAATAGCCAGTCTGGGGTCGTGATTAAGGTCGACACTGAGGTCATGCGCCCCCTCGCGGCTGTCGCGCGGCAAGGGGTGCATAATAATCGCGTCGGGGCGCCCAAAGCGCTCGACAACTTCCTTGTTCACCTGAAAATCAGCGGTGTAGCCTTCAAGCTGCTCGTCTGCAAAGCGTTCTTTTTGAACGCGGGTGGCATAAACCACATCGGCGCCCGTCAGCCCGTGCTCGAGCGAAGTGGTCTGCTCAATAACGTGGCCACGCTTGCCTGCCTGCTCAAGAATGTAGTCAGGCATTTCCAGCCCCTTGGGAGCAACCAAGGTAAATTTCA
>NZ_DATJBQ010000003.1:0-4204 GCF_035515275.1 Pusillimonas sp. | reverse complement strand
GAACCGTGGCAGGCCATGGTGGCTAGCAGGGTGTTGCGTTGCTCGGTCAGCAAAGAAGAACTTCCAACTTGACCCAGGTCGCGCAATACGCCGCGGCTGAGCGACTCGATGTCGCCGTTGGCCAGCAAGGCCGGAACGGCGCGCACCATAATGGCTGCTGGCCCGGAAGGGCGCAGGATCAACCCCAGTTCGGCCAGCGCAGCTTCATGCTCCTCGATCAAGCCAAGCTCTTTTTCGCTGGCTGAAAACACCACAGGCACAAGCAATTCCTGGCGCGGCAACTCGCGCGAATCCAAGGCGTTTTTAAGTTGCTCGTACATGACTCTTTCGTGGGCCGCGTGCATGTCGACCAGGATCAGGCCGTCTCGATTCTGAGAGAGTATGTAAACGCCGTGAAGCTGGCCCAGCGCCATGCCCAGCGGGAAGTCGTCATCGGGTAACTGAGGGGGTTTGATCCCCGCGCCGACCAATTCGGCGGCAGGCGTTTGAAGCGGCTGATAAAGGGTCTTCCAGTCGTTGGGGCGTCCGGGTTCGTGGTCGTTCAAACGAAAAGCCGCTTGCCGATGGGTTGGCGGGTAAGTGTGTTCCGAGCGAAGGCCGGCCGGGGGGCCCGGCTCACCCGGCCAGGGCAACGTTTGCCCAGATACGTCGCGCTCAGGTGCCAGGGGTGTGCCGTGCATGCCTGCATTGAACGGCGCGGCGCCCTCGCTTGCCGCCCCGGCGGGAATGGCGGTGGCGTGGGCTGCAGCGCCGGCCGCATGTGCAAGCGCCTGACCCACCGCCTGCGACACGAAGCGGTGCACGGCTCCGCTTTCACGGAAACGTATCTCGTGTTTGGCGGGATGCACGTTTACATCGACGGTGGCGGGGTCGACCGACAGAAAAAGCACGTAGGCCGGCTGGCGATCGCCATGCAGCACGTCGGCGTAAGCCTGCCGGATCGCATGTGCAACCACGCGGTCACGGACAAAGCGGCCATTGACATAGAGATACTGGCGGTCGGCCCGCGACCGGGCATGAGCCGGTCGAATCACGACGCCGCGCAAGCTGATCAGCCCTGACTCCAGATCGACTTCCAGACTCTGTTCGCAGAACTCGCGCCCCAGCACGTCGAGCACACGCTGCTGTATGGAGCCCGCCCGCCAATGCTTTTGCGGCTTGTCGTTATGAAACAGGCGAAAGGTAATATGCGGCTGAGCCAGGGCGATGCGTTCGAGCGCATCGACACAATGGCCATATTCGGTGGCTTCGGCCCGCAGGAATTTCCGGCGCGCGGGGATGTCGTGAAAGATCTGGCGAATGTCGACGGTGGTGCCCACTGCGCCGGCTGCCGCTTCAGGGTCGGTGGCGCCCGGAAGCAGTTGCCAGGCGTGAGTGTCGTCGGCGGTTCGTGACACGATCGACAGGCGGGCAACCGAAGCGATGGAGGCCAGGGCCTCGCCTCGGAAACCCATCGAGGCGACCGACTCAAGTTCGTCCAGCGAATGTATCTTGCTGGTGGCATGACGCGTCAGGGCCAGGTGCAGTTCGTCGCGGGCAATGCCCGAGCCGTTGTCGCTGACCGCAATGCGGCGTATGCCGCCGCCTTCCAGCCGGATCTCGATGCTTTGGGCACCCGCGTCGATCGCGTTCTCGAGAATTTCTTTCAGTACGGAAGCGGGGCGCTCAATGACCTCGCCGGCGGCAATCTGACTGACCAGCAGATCGGGAAGGGGGGCAATGGAACGACGAATGGACATGGGTTTGTACGGCTAATCGATTAGCCCAATAGGGCGCCGCCCGCCCGCCATGCGGCGTATAGCAAGACTGAAAAATACACGACGGTGAGCACCGTGGCGATATAGCCCAGCACAACGAACAGGCCGTCGCGTTGCAGCATGCCCATGGTCAGCAACAGAATGGCGATTGCGGGCGCGGTGTTAGAGAAAGGCACCAGGCCGAAGGGAGCCATAAGCAGCAGCGCCGCAAAAACCAGTACCACTCCGTTGAAACGAGCCATGGCCCCGGCGGTAAGCAGGGGTGCTCGGGGTGACACCCAGGCGTCCAGCCGCGATACGATGGACACGCCCTTGCGCAATGCCGGCAGCAACTTTGCTGTTTCAAGAGGGCGATCAAGAATGCGCTTGGGCAACCAGGGCAGGCGGTTTACGGTAATGGAAATGCCCAGCAGCACAATGGCCGCGCCAAACACGGTAGAGACGCCGGGTATGGACACGGGAATCAGAAAGGGCAGCGTGGCAATGGCGCACAACACCAGCAGGCCCTGTTCGCCGATGGCTATCATGAGATTGCGCAGCGTGACGGTTTCACCCGTGATGCCGTCTATTGCGCGCGTAAGCGTCTCGCCCAGCGGGGTACGGGTGTCGTTGAATTCAAATTGCATCTGGCTTTTTGGGGTGGGTTGGTTGGCCTTATGGTAGCAGTTTAACCTTCCCGTTTGCGGCGGCCCGTCGTGGCCGCCGTGCCCCCCGCTAGGCGCGTCGAGCCAGCCCGGGGCTGGATGCAAAGTAGCCGCTGATGCCCTCCAGCATGGCCTGGGCAATACGCTCTTGGTGCGCGGGGCTTCGCAGCAGGCGCTCTTCTTCGGGGTTGCTGATGAACGCAGTTTCCACCAGGATGGACGGGATATCCGGGGCCCTGAGCACGGCAAACCCGGCGCGTTCCACGCTTTTCTTGTGCAGTCGGTTTATTTTGCCGATTTCCGACAAGATATTGCCGCCCACTTTCATCGAGTCGTTGATCTGAGCCGTGGTGGACAGCTCGAGCAGCACCTGGGCCACCTGTTTATTGTGCGACCCCAGGTTCACGCCGCCGATCAGATCGGCCTCGTTCTCGCGTTTGGCCAGAATGCGCGCCAAGCTGCTGGTGGCCCCGTTCTGAGACAAGGCATATACCGATGAGCCACGTGCGCTGGGCTTGATCCACGCATCAGCATGAATCGAGACGAAAAGGTCTGCCTTGACGCGACGTGCTTTTTGCACACGCACGTGCAGGGGCACGAAAAAATCCCTGTCGCGCGTCATGTAAGCGCGCATATTGGGTTGCGCGTCGATCAGTTTCTTCAGCCTGCGGGCAATGCTGAGCACGATGTCTTTTTCGTACGTGCCTCGAGGGCCGATGGCCCCTGGGTCTTCACCGCCATGACCTGGATCCAGGGCGATCAGAACGGGTCGGGTGGCGGGGGCCGGAGACGCGGCGACCGGCGGCTGTGGGGTGGGCGCGGAGGGCTTTTTTGCGATCGACGGTGTCGAGGGCAGTTTCTGACCGTCGACCGAGGGAATCGGAGCGGTACCGGGCGAGTTCTGAGCCAGGCTTTCCAGCACGTCTGCCAAGGGGTCTTCGTCTTGGAACGAGTTGGCGATGGCCACAAGAGGGTCTTGTGCCACCTGGGGATAAAGGTCGAGTACCAGGCGGTACTTATATTCCCCTATGGGCTTGAGCGTAAAAACCTGGGGGGCGATGGGTTGCTTGAGGTCAAGCACCATGCGAATGACGTCAGGCCGATTCTGGCCTACCCGAACCGAGGCAATGTACGGGTCGTTGGGGCGCACTTTCGAGACCAGGTCATTGAGCTTGTTGCTCATGCTCAGGCCGTCAATATCGACCACAAGCCGGTTGGGGTTATCGAGCGTGAAATGTTCGGCCTTCAGCTCGCTGTCCATCTCGAGCGTAACGCGGGTGTATTCATCGGCCGGCCAGGTGCGTACTGCCAGAATGGTACCTGCCCTGGCGATACTGGGCACGACAGGCAGCACCAGCAAAGTGGTGGCTGTGGCTAAGAGCCGCCGGCGGGCGTGTCCGTGGGCGGAAATTCCTGCGGGGGAAGCACCAGTGAAGTCAGCCATGATTTTCCTTTGTTGCTATAGGCGGTAAGCCGCGCCGATCGACCGGCACCCGAATAATCCAGATAGATCTCCAGGTCAGGGGGCGGTAACAGCGGGCCCGCTTGTTCAGGCCACTCGATGAGCACAACTGCTTGTTTTTGCAGGAGATCTCGGAATCCTGCGTCTATCCACTCCCTGGGATCGCTAAATCTATAAAAATCAAGATGATAGAAGTATAAGTTAGAAACTTTATAGCTTTCAAGCAGCGCGTAGCTCGGGCTCTTGATACGCCCGGTGACCCCGCAGGCCCGCAGCAGGGCTCGGGCCAGGTGAGTTTTGCCGGCACCCAGGTCGCCTTTGAGATGGATGTGGGCGCCCAC
>NZ_DATJBQ010000002.1:0-31829 GCF_035515275.1 Pusillimonas sp. | reverse complement strand
GGCGCCTATCATCGCCATGATGCAGGCGAGGGTGAGGCTGCCGGTGGCGTTGGTGGTGATTACGCCAATGTAGCCGCCCAAGGTAAACAGGGCGGCATGCGCAATATGCAAAATGCGCAGCAGGCCATACACCAGGGTCAGGCCCAGGGCGATCAGGGCATAGATGCTGCCCTGAACCAGCCCTTGCGCGACAAGCTCGACAAAGAGCATGGGGGCTCCTGCTTACTTGCTGTCTTTGGTGGGAGCCGCGAGCAGCTCGGGGTCGTGCAGAACCGAATGACGATGGAAAGCGCCGTCCTTCACGACCTGTACCTGCAGGTCTTTATTGACTTCGTGCAGGTCGTTGAACTTGAGCGACCCGATAGGCATGGTGTAAGTGCCCTGGGCGATTGCGTCGCGCAGTTCGGCTCCGCCTTTGCCGCCTGTTTTACGCAGGCCTTCGATCAAGATGGCTGTGGCGGTATAGGTCGAAGCCCCCACCATATCGGCACCGAAGCCGGCTTTCTCGCGAAACTTCTGCAAGAACTCTTTGGCTTCGGGCACCTCGGAGTCGCGGTCAAGCGAGGTGACCAGCAGGGTGCCTTCGGCCGCCTTGCCGGCGATTTCAATGAACTTCTCGCTGTCGTAGCCTTCTTGGCCAATGATGGGGACGGTAACGCCGGCCGCCCGCATCTGGGAAACCAACGGCCCGGCATTGAAGTAGTAGCCCGAGGCATAGATGGCTTCGGGGTTGTCTGACTTGACCTTGGCGATCAGCGAGCCGAACTGGCGGTCTTTGATGTCGTATTCGTATTCGCTGACAATATCCAGGTTGAACTTGCCGGCGGCATCTTTAAAGCCGCGGGCCAGAGTCTGCCCGAAGTCATTTTTTAGCGTAACCAGTACAACGCGTTTTTTGCCCAGTTCGCTGACCAGCTTGGCGCCGCCACGGCCCTGAACTTCGCCCATGGACGAAACGCGGAACATGTAGTTGCCGGTACGCGTTACGCTGGGGTCGATCGAGTAGGCCACCACGTAAGGCACCTCGGCGGCCTGAAAAATTTGCGCGGCGGGGCGGGTGGCGGCTGAATACGAACCCGATACGGCGCCCACCACCTTATCGCGTTCGATCAGCTTGGTGGCCACCGGCGTCGCCTCTTTGGCCGAGGCCTGATCGTCGTAGGCAACAAGAACGATCTTCTCGCCGTTGATGCCGCCTTCGGCATTGGCTTTTTCGACGGCCAGTTGGGCGCCGATGTGGGCCGAGTTGCCATCGAAGGCGGCGAAGCCGGTTAATGGAACATTCAGCCCGATCTTGATGTCCGCCCATGCGCTCGAGGCGGCAAAGGCCGTACACAGCCCAAGGGCCAGAGCCAGCTTGCGGGGGGTGATGTAGTGATTCATTTTTGTCTCCTTTGGATAAATCGGCCGCGCTTCTGCACTTTTGCGATTTCAGCCATGGTGCCAAAAGCTGCGCTTGTGTTCTTGGCCTTATGGTTGGCCATTTTTAAGCGGTGCCGGTTTGTTGGACCGGTCTATCGTGATAAATTGTCTATACAACTTTATCAAATAAAATTTGCGGTTTCAAGGGTCGCGATCAAAGGAGGCGGCGTGGCGGCAAAAGAGGCACCGCGCTATCTGCGCATCAAGAACTATTTATTGGCGGGTATTGAAAAGGGGCGATGGAAAGAAGGCGACGCCGTTCCGCCCGAGCAGACGCTGGCTCGCGAATTTGGTGTGTCACGCATGACCGTGAACCGTGCCGTGAAAGAGCTGACCGCCGAGCAGGTTTTGACCCGAATACAGGGGTCGGGCACATATGTGGCGCGGCAGAAATATCAGGCCACCCTTATAGCGATCAAAAGTATTGCCGACGAAGTGCGCGACCGCGGGCACGTGCACCGCAGCGAGGTGCATCTGTTAGAGCGTAAAAAGGCCAAAGAGCCGTTGACGCACATGTTTGATGTGCCGGCAGGCCATCGGCTTTTTCACTCGATTATTGTGCATTTTGACAATGGCAAGCCCATACAAAGCGAAGATCGTTGGGTCAATGCAGCGCTTGCGCCAGACTATATGGAGCAAGACTTTTCTGTGACGACACCCAACGAGTACCTGATGGCGGTGGCGCCGCTACAGGGGGTGCAGTACAGCGTGGAAGCCATGAGCGCTCCGCCCGAAATAGCCAGCATGCTTCACGTCTCGGAAGGCGAGCCTTGTCTGGTGCTTAAGCGAAAAACCTTGTCGCAGGATCAGGTGGCTTCAGTGGCCACCATGTGGTACCCGGGGGGGCGGTATCAGTTGGCAGGATCTTTATAGCGGTAAGTGACCGCTAGGGGTTGCGGGTGCAAGGTGCTGGTTGCAGGCTGCACGCCGATGCGGAGCGACCGGCGGCTACCTGTTTGGGCGTAGGCTTATATTTATGTTGTGGCCTCGTCGGCCTTCTTGGCCTGCTTGCTGGTGTGCAACGAGATCATTGGGGGTTGAGCTTGTTCGGCGCGGTCGCGGGCAAGGCGGGTTTCAAGAGAAAGAGAGTACGGCTTGACTTTCCAGGTGCGGTAGGGGGCAAGGGTCTTTTGCGTTACAGACATTAAGTTTCCTGGTTGACCAGCTTAGCTGCGGAATCAGTATGGTGGCACAGCCATATTGCACTGTTGCTACCGAAGGATGGCACATGCATGACGATGCGCGCATCGGTGATATCCCTTGCTAAAGGTTTTGTTCAACCTTGAAAACCCGGTGTGTGCAGACCAAAATTAACGTGTATACGCTGTAATGCCTGGACAAAGGCGGTGAATCTGTCATACACTTCTTAACTTGCATTTCACGGCTTCATCGTGCAATTGCTGCTAATTATGCCTGCTTATGCGCAGTTTGCTGCAGGTTTTCAAATGCCACAAAGCTGTGGCTCGGCCGTCGGCCGACATCAATGGTTCGTAGAACCTCTAAAAAACGTACGAATTACGTACGGTCAAGGTACGCCACAAGTACCGAAATAACGCGGAAATCGCTTCGCTTTTACGGCTTCTATGCCCAGGGCGCAGCTGTGCCATGTTGCGTCGCGCCTTTACATCAATGATAAGGATCTTGTTTCAATGCAGGACACAGAGTTTTTTCAGCTATCGGGATCGACTGCAATTTTGCTGTTGGTCGGGTTTTACTTCTTTACGTTCCTGATGTCGTTGACGATCAGACAAAAGAACGAAAACGTTGACGGCTATATGGTTTCCAACAACGCCATTGGGTTTGGGCTTTCGGCGGCCAGCATGATTGCCACCTGGATATGGGCGGCTTCTTTCTATGCCAGCGCCAGCGCGGGCTACCGTTATGGAATCTCGGGCCCCATTCATTACGGGCTATGGGGAGCGCTGATGATCTTGTTCATTTACCCCTTTGGTCGGCGCTTCAGGCAACTGGCGCCAAAAGCGCATACGCTGGCCGAAATCATGCATGCGCGGCACGGTAAATCAAGCCAGTTGATCTTGGCGGCCTCAAACCTGGTGGGTAGCTGTATAAGCCTGATGGTCAACTTTACCGCCGCTGGCGCGCTGGTTTCCATACTAAGCCCTTTAAGCTTTGTGCAAGGCGTGCTTATTGCTGCAATCGGCGTGCTCTCGTACACGATCTGGTCGGGTTTTCGCGCCTCGGTCATGACCGACTTTGCCCAACTGGCCGCCATGATTCTTTCGGCGGTGGTCATTATTCCGATCATCTTCTTCAACGTGGGCGGCACGGAAATGCTCGCGACGAATATGTCGACGCTCAGCGCACAACAGGCTGATTTCTTTTCATCAGAGGCATTCTTGAATCAGGGTGCGCCGTACTTGGTGGCGGTGCTGGCCTATGCCATTGGAAACCAGACCATTACCCAACGCTTGTTTGCGGTGCGTGAAGACCTGATCAAACCCACCTTCATTTCGGCCACCGTTGGCTATGGCGCCATTGTGATCGGCTTGGGAATGTTGGGTCTGCTGGCCCTGTTCATCGGCCTGGAGCCGGTGGACGGAAACCTGAACAACATCATTCCGCAGATGGCGTCGGCTTACTTGCCGCCTTTTGCCATTGGTTTGTTCTTTATTCTGGTGGTGGGGTCGTTGTCGTCTACGGCTGATTCCGACCTGTCGGCGCTGTCAGCCATTGTCATGACGGACATCTACGGCAAGAACCTGGCCAAGGGCAAGCCCAACCCCAAACGCATGCTGTTCTGGGGCCGGATGACCATGGTCGTGGCTACGGCATTAGGGGTGATTTTTGCCAGCCTCCGCATGGATATTCTGGTCATGCTGGTGTTTGTTGGCGCGCTCTGGGGCGCCATTGTGTTTCCCGTGATCATGAGTTTTTATTGGGATCGCCTTAGCAACAACGCGTTTACCAGTGCAGTGGTGTGCGCCGTGGCCGTCTTCACCCTGGTCCGGTTTGAGCTGGTTCCGTTGGATGGCAGCCTGGCTGTGCTGCTTGAGCTGTTGGCATCGGTAGGCGCAGGGGTTGTTGTTGGGCTGATGGCATTCGGGTTCCTGGGTAAAACCGCCGGCCTGACACTGGGGGTATTGGCCGCCGTGGTCATGATGCCCTTCGCGGTGGGGTTCCTGCGCGATTACGTCGTATTGCTGAGCTCGCTAACGGCCTATGGCGTCAGTGCCATCGTGTGTGTGGCGGTCAGTCTGCGTTCCAAAGAGCGGTTTGACTTCGATCTGCTTAACGAGCGTGTCGTGGCGTTTCAGAGTGCGGGTGCTGCGCCGGCTGCGCCTGCTTCACCCGCCCACGGCCGCCGTACGCAGGACATGGGCCCGCGTC
The DNA here is from genome assembly GCF_035515275.1 of Pusillimonas sp. Lineage (GTDB taxonomy): Bacteria > Pseudomonadota > Gammaproteobacteria > Burkholderiales > Burkholderiaceae_B > Pusillimonas. The sequence goes on along the minus strand of NZ_DATJBQ010000002.1, from coordinate 27,059 downwards.
GATCGCCTCAGCCCATACTTTTACAAGGAAAATGACGATGAATTCGACAGCTCTCAGTGCGTATATTCTGGTGTGGCCGCTTATTTCAGCGGGCATATTGTTGCTGCTTATCATTGCGCTGGTTCGCGACCTGCGTCGGGCGCGCCGCGATGGCGACGAGATGATCTAGTAAACTTGCCTATATAGATTCGCTTCAAGTGCGAGCGCCGGGCCGGCTGCAGGTAAATAATTTGCCTGTGCCCGGCCCGGCGCTCGCAGGCGTAATTGTTGATTGTTATTTGTCCTTCTTTCTAAAAGACCTTCAGATGCCGCAATATCGTTCCCGCACTTCGACCCATGGCCGCAACATGGCCGGCGCTCGCGCACTCTGGCGCGCCACCGGCATGAAAGACGGAGACTTCGAAAAACCCATTATTGCCGTGGTGAATTCGTTCACGCAGTTTGTGCCGGGCCACGTTCACCTGAAAGACATGGGTCAATTAGTGGCGCGCCAGATCGAGGCGGCCGGCGGGGTGGCCAAAGAATTCAACACCATTGCGGTTGACGACGGTATTGCTATGGGCCATGCGGGCATGCTGTATTCGCTTCCATCGCGCGAGCTTATCGCCGACTCGGTCGAATACATGGTGAATGCGCACTGTGCGGACGCCATGGTGTGTATTTCCAACTGCGATAAAATCACCCCCGGAATGCTGATGGCCGCCATGCGCCTGAACATACCCGTGGTGTTTGTTTCGGGCGGGCCCATGGAAGCGGGCAAGGTGGTTGAAGCGGGTACAAAGAAGATATTGATGAAGCTCGACCTGGTCGATGCCATGGTAAAGGCAGCCGACACTCAGGTCAGCGATGCCGAGGTTGAAAGCATTGAGCGCAGTGCTTGCCCCACTTGCGGGTCGTGCTCGGGCATGTTTACCGCTAATTCCATGAACTGCCTGACCGAAGCGCTGGGCCTGGCGCTGCCCGGCAATGGTTCCTTGCTGGCCACCCATGCCCGGCGCGAAATGTTGTTTAAAAATGCGGGCAAACTGGTTGTAGAGCTGTGCAAGCGCTATTACGAGCAAGACGACGCTTCGGTTTTGCCGCGCAGCATTGCCACCTTGCAGGCGTTTGAAAACGCCATGACGCTTGATGTGGCCATGGGCGGTTCCACCAACACGGTGCTGCACCTGTTGGCCGCAGCCCAAGAGGCCGAAGTCGATTTCACCATGGCTGATATCGACCGTATTTCGCGCCGCGTGGCGTGCCTTAGCAAGGTGGCCCCCGCCACCGACAAATATCACATGGAAGACGTGCACCGTGCCGGGGGGATCTTCGGCATCTTGGGCGAGCTGGCCCGGGCCGACCTGCTGAATCTGGACGTCGGGAACGTGCACGCCGGCACGTTGCGCCAGGCCATCGACCAGTGGGACGTAAACAGCGGCCATGCATCGGCCGAAGTGCTTGATTTCTACAAGGCGGCGCCGGGCGGCGTACCCACTCAGGTCGCATTCAGCCAGAACCGCTACTACGACACGCTTGATCTCGACCGCAAGGGCGGCTGCGTTCGCTCGCGCGAACATGCGTATTCGCAAGACGGTGGTCTGGCGGTGCTGTACGGCAACCTGGCCCCCAATGGCTGTATTGTCAAAACCGCCGGTGTCGACGAAAGCATTCTTACCTTTACCGGCACGGCAAGGGTGTACGAAAGCCAGGAAACCGCCGTGCAAGGCATTTTGGGTGGTGAGGTGACGGCAGGCAGTGTCGTCATTATTCGCTACGAAGGCCCCAAGGGCGGCCCCGGCATGCAAGAAATGCTGTATCCAACCTCTTACCTGAAGTCCATGGGCCTGGGCGCGAGCTCTGCCTTGCTGACCGACGGTCGGTTCTCGGGCGGGTCTTCCGGCCTGGTTATCGGCCATGCCTCGCCCGAGGCGGCCGAGGGCGGCAACATCGGTCTGGTCAACGATGGCGACACCATCGAAATCGACATTCCCAACCGTCGCATTCATTTGGCCATTTCCGAGCAAGAGCTTGCCCAGCGCCGCGCCGAAATGGAATCGCGCGGCGACAAAGCGTGGCAGCCTGTTGACCGCGAGCGTTATGTTTCGCAGGCGCTGCAAGCGTATGCTGCGTTGGCCACTTCGGCCGACCGCGGAGCGGTACGCGACGTAAGTCAGTTGCGCAAGCGGTAATAGGCAGGCCAGGCCGGCTCCAGCGCGAGCCGGCGTGCAGGTTCGACCCGACCCAAGCGCTTGCGCCCGCCCGGCTGTGGTGCCAAACTGAAGCTTTGAGTCAGGAGGTCGCCATGCCCGAACAAAAACGTCGTTTGCGTTCTTCTCACATTACGCATGGTGCCGAGCGTGCGCCCAATCGCTCCATGTATTACGCGCTGGGTTACACCGAAGAAGACTTCGCCAATCCCATGGTGGGCGTGGCCAATGGGCACAGCACCATCACGCCCTGCAATAGCGGTCTGCAGAGGCTGGCCGATGCCGCCATAGCGGCCATTTCGGCAGGGGGCGGCAATGCGCAGGTATTTGGCACGCCCACCATTTCCGACGGAATGGCCATGGGCACCGAGGGCATGAAGTATTCACTGGTATCGCGCGAGGTCATTGCCGACTGCATTGAAACCTGCGTGCAAGGCCAGTGGATGGACGGCGTGCTGGTAATTGGCGGGTGCGACAAAAACATGCCCGGCGGCATGATGGGCATGCTGCGCGCCAACGTGCCCGGCATTTATGTATATGGCGGCACCATCTTGCCGGGCCGGCTCGATGGCAAAGACCTGAATATTGTCAGCGTGTTCGAGGCGGTGGGCGAAAACGCCGCTGGGCGCCTTAGCGACAGCGAGCTCAAGCGTATCGAACTGCACGCCATACCGGGGCCGGGTTCGTGCGGGGGCATGTATACGGCCAACACCATGAGCTCGGCATTCGAGGCCATGGGCATGAGCCTGCCTTATTCATCAACCATGGCCAATGTGTACGACGAAAAAGTCGAGTCCACCAAAGAGTCGGCTCTGGTGTTGCTGCAGGCCATTAAAAAAGACCTCAAGCCGCGCGACATTGTCACGCGTGAATCCATCGAAAACGCCGTTAGTGTCATTATGGCCATAGGCGGTTCCACCAACGCCGTGCTGCATTTTCTGGCCATTGCCCACGCTGCCGGGGTGCAATGGAGCATCGACGATTTCGAGCGCGTGCGCAAAAAAGTACCGGTGTTGTGCGACCTGAAACCCAGCGGGCACTATCTGGCGGTCGACTTTCACCGTGCGGGCGGTGTGCCCATGGTCATGAAGCTGCTGCTCGACGCCGGCTTGCTTCATGGCAACTGCATGACTATTACCGGCCAAACCATTGCCGAACAACTTGAAGGCATGCCGGCCCAACCTTCGGCCGAGCAGAACGTGATACGCAGCATGGATAATGCCTTGTATGCGCAGGGGCATCTGGCGATTCTCAAGGGCAACCTTTCCACCGAAGGTTGCGTGGCAAAGATCACGGGGCTGAAAACCCCCGTCATGACAGGCCCGGCTCGGGTGTTCAACGACGAGCAAACCGCATTGGCCGCCATTCTCGAAGGCCGTATCAAGGCGGGCGACATCATGGTATTGCGCTATCTGGGTCCGCGCGGCGGCCCGGGCATGCCCGAGATGCTGGCGCCCACCAGTGCCCTCATTGGCGCAGGTCTGGGCGATTCGGTCGGGCTCATTACCGACGGCCGGTTCTCGGGCGGCACCTGGGGCATGGTGGTGGGCCATGTCGCACCTGAAGCGGCCGTGGGCGGTTGCATTGCCCTGGTCGAAGACGGCGATTCGATCACTATCGATGCCCATCAGCAATTGCTGCAGTTGCATGTGTCCGACGAAGAGCTGGCGCGTCGCCGTCAGCACTGGACAGCCCCCGCGCCCCGATACACCCGTGGCGTACAGGCCAAGTTTGCCTTCAATTGTTCAACTGCCAGCACGGGTGCGGTGCTGGACAACTACTAAACAAGTCGCAAGCGGCGCACAGGCTAACAAAAAGCCCGGTTGCATCCGTACGATGCAATCGGGCTTTTATTTACCGCGAGCTACGTTTTTTAGAACGGGTAGTGGCGCGGTGTGGTCTGCACCGACATCCAGCGCAGGTCGGTAAATTCGTGCACACCCGCCAGGCCGCCGAAGCGACCAAAGCCGCTGCTTTTCACGCCGCCAAACGGCATTTGTGCCTCGTCGTGAACAGTGGGGCCGTTAACGTGACAGATGCCCGCCTGGATGCGCGAAGCCACTTGCCATGCTCGCGACGAATCTTTACCGAATACGGCGGCCGCAAGGCCGTAGTCGTTGTCGTTGGCCACGGCAATGGCCTCTTCTACGCCCTTGACCCGAACAATACCTTTGACTGGTCCAAACGACTCGTCGCTGTAGATCTTCATGTCGGCAGTAACGTTGTCGATCAGCGTGGCGGGGATCAGGGTGTTTTCGGCCTTGCCGCCGCACAATAGCTTGCCACCTTTGGCCAAGGCGTCGTCGATCAGGGCGTTGCAGCGCTCGACCGTGGCCATGTCAACCACCGAGCCCAGCACCACCGGACCTTTGCGTGGGTCGCCTAGCGGCAGGCTTTTGGCTTTTTCGGTAAGGCGGGCGATGAACTCGTCGGCGATTTTTTCGTCGACGATAATGCGTTCGGTGGACATGCAGATCTGACCCGAGTTGGCGAAAGCGCCAAATGCTGCGGCATTGACGGCGTCGTCAATGTCGGCGTCGTCCAGGATGACCAGCGGTGCTTTGCCGCCCAGCTCAAGGACCGAGGGCTTAAGGTATTTGGCACAAGTGGCGGCAATGATCTTGCCCACGCGGGTCGAGCCGGTGAAGTTGACGCGGCGTACCGCCGGGTGCGCAATAATGGCCTCGACAATCTTGCCTGCGTCTTCGGGGGCGTTGGTAATGAAGTTGACCACGCCGTCGGGCAGGCCGGCTTCGCTAAGAGCCTCGATGATCAGGCCATGGGTGGCCGGGCAAATTTCAGAGCCCTTAAGAATAACCGTGTTGCCGCAGGCAAGGGGGGTGGCGATGGCGCGCGTACCAAGAATAACCGGTGCGTTCCAGGGCGCCATGCCCAGCACTACGCCTGCGGGTTGGCGAATGCCCATGGCCATGTTGCCGGGGACATCAGAAGGAATGACCTCGCCATGAATAAGCGTGGTCAGGGAGCCGGCTTCGACCAACATGTTGGCGGCCAGTTGCACGTTGAACGAGGCCCACATGGCCGAAGCGCCGGTTTCGTTGGCCACGGCGTCGACAAAGGCCTTTTCTTTGGCCAGCAATGCCTGACCGGCCTTGATCAACAGGGCACGACGCTCGGTGGGGCCCATTGCCGCCCACGCCGGAAATGCTTTTGAGGCTGCCTCAACGGCGGCCACGGCGTCTTCAACGGTGGCTGCCGGCGCCTTGGTAGCGACCTTGCCGTCAAGGGGGTTGTGGCGTTCGAAGGTTGCGCCGTTGCTGGCGGCCTTTTGCTGGCCGTTGATAAGCATGGAGATCGAGGTCATTGTGGGCTCCTGGGGGCTCGAATACTTGTTTCTGAAGTTGATCTTTAAAGCATAACCCATGGCGTAGGGGTTTTCACCGGTCGAGCCGGCCGAGTGGCGCTGACCAGGGGGTGTGCAATGAAGAACGACGGCGCGGCGGCAAGAGCTTTGCCGCCGCGCGCCGGTGGATGAGGCCGTGTAGTTTAACCGCCCATAATGTGCTGGTCGCGGATCAGCTTGCCAAAGCGCTGGGCGTCGTCCACGGCTTTTTGGCCGAACTCCTGGGGTGTCATGGGGGCGGGTTCGGCCCCCATCACCGCCAGGGTTTCCTTGAACGCATCCGAACGCACAATTTTGTTGACCTCGGCATTCATTTTTTCGATTACCTCGGGCGGTGTGCCGGCGGGCGCGTAAAACCCGAAGAAGGTGTCGGCGTCAAAGCCGGTCAGGCCGGCCTCGTCCAGGGTGGGAACATCGGGGAAGCGGCTGGATCGGTGCATGCTGCCGATGGCCAGCAGTTTCAGCTTGCCGGCCTCGACGCTGGCCAGTCCGATGCCGGGGTCGAACATGAATTCGATTTGTCCGCCCAGCAGGTCTCGCATGGCCGGGGCCGCGCCGCGATACGGCACGTGTACGGCGTCGACGCCGGCCATGTCTTTAAAGAGCTCGCCGGCCAGATGAGGCGAAGAGCCATTGCCGGGCGACCCATAATTGAGTTTGCCGGGGTTTTTTTTAAGATAGTCGATGAATTCCTGCACGTTGTTGACGGGCACCTGGGGCGTGGTTTCAAGAAACACCAGCACCCGGGCTGCGGCGGCTACCGGAACCAGGTCTTTCATCGGGTCGAATGACATGTCCTTGTAGATCTGTGGGTTGATCGACACCATGCCGCCGGACGACATTAAAAACGTGTAGCCGTCGGGCGCGGCCTTGGCGGCTTCGGCCCCGCCGATGTTGCCCCCTGCGCCCCCCTTGTTGCTGACCACGAACGATTGACCAAAGGTTTCGCTTAACGGCTGGGTTATGGCCCGGGCAATACGGTCGGCAGCGCCGCCGGGCGGAAAATTGACAATGACGGTAACGGGTTTGTCGGGCCATTGTTGCGCGGCCCCCGAGCCTGGAAACAGCGCCAGTGACGCCGACGCCAGGGCGGCCAGGGCCAGCCCGCGGCCCAGTAGCCTGCGTGTACCAGATAGGGTGTTCGTTTTCATGCTTGTCTCCGTGTGGTTGTAATGATGCAGCGTGAAACGTGTTTTAGGCGACGCGAACCTCGACCAGTATGGGGCCCGTTGATTTCAGGGCGGTTCTTAAGGTGTCGGCCAGTTGCAAGGGGTCGTCGACGCGCAGGGCTTCGCAGCCGTGGCCGTTGGCCAGGGCGACAAAATCGAGCCCAGGCAGGTCTGATCCTTGCAAGGTGTCGCCCGGCTTGAAGCCGAAGGTATGGGCAAACTCTTGCAAGGCCGCGTAGCGTTGGTTGTTGATAATAATGAACGTAATGGGCAACTGCAGTTGAACCGCGTTCCAGATGGCCTGAATCGAATACATGCTGGAGCCGTCGCCGACCAGCCCGATAATGCGCTGCCCCGGCTTGGCCAGCGCCACCCCCACCGTTGCTGCCATGCCGTAGCCCAGCCCGCCGCTGGCCATGGTGTAGAAGGTTTCGCTTTGGTAGATGGGCATGTAGCGATGCATCACAGGCCTGGCGCTGGGCGATTCTTCGACAATGACCGTGTCGGGCTCGCGAACCTCGTCGAGTGTCTGCAGCAGGTACGCCACCGGCATGGGCGTGGCGGGCTCGGCGCGCGGCGCCTTCTGGCGGGCCGGCGGCAGGGGCCTGGCGGGAGGGTTCGACTCATTCAATACAGCCGTAAGGCCGGCCTTGATGCCGCAGACCAAGGCCGTGCCTGCGGGCGCCCACGCGGCAATGGCAGGGTCGTCGGTAATTTGGGCCAGTTGGGCCCCTTCGGGCAGGTAGGGCCCGGCGCCTTCGACGTGGTAGGTAAATGCCGGGGCGCCTACTACCAGTATGCCGTCGTGCCCGCCCAGGGCGCCGACGATTTTTTCGCGTTCTGCCGACAGGTAACCGGCAAACAGCGGGTGGTCGCCCGGAAACCCGCAGCGGGCGGACATGGGTGCGATCCAGACGCGGGCGTTGTGCCGCTCGGCAAGTTGCACCATTTCGCTCCAGGCATTGTCGCGATCAACCCCCGTACCCACGACGAACGCCGGCTTTTGGCAGGCGTCGAGCCATTGCACCATTTGCGTCAGCAGCTGGGGCTGAGGCGCGCTGGTGGTGCTGACAAGGCGTGGGCTGACGTAATCGCAGCGTCGATTCCAGTCGTCGGCCGGTATGGAGACCAGCACGGGTCCCTTGGGATCTTGCATGGCCATGTAATAGGCCCGGGCAATTGCTTGAGGAACGTCTTCGGCCCGAGCCGGCTCGACGCTGTATTTGACATACGGCATGGCCAGGTGGGTGGGGTCCGACGACGAAAGAAAGGGGTCGTAGGGCAAAATGGCGCGCGCTTGCTGGCCGGCCGAAATAACCAGTGGGGTGGCGTTTTTATAAGCGGTGAATATGGCACCCATGGCGTTGCCCACCCCCGCAGCCGAATGCAGGTTGACAAAAGCGGCCTTGCGCGTGGCCTGGGCATAACCGTCGGCCATCCCCACCACCACGGCTTCTTGCAAACCCAACTGGTAGCTGAAGTCGTCAGGAAAATCCAGGAAAAGCGCCAGTTCGGTCGAGCCCGGATTGCCAAAAATGGTGGTCATTTCGAACGAACGCAATAGTTCAAGTACCGCTTCGCGCACGGTTGGGCGTACCTCTTGAAGGGCCGTCTCTGCGGGAAAGGTGGACGTTTGGCCGGACATATAGGGTTCCTTGGTTCCAGGTATGCGTGGATTGATCCGCACAATGACTGATTATGTGGCCGCGTAGGTCATAATCCAATAACATGAAAGTAATACGGGTTATTAGATAAATGAATATCAAGGACGTTGATTTGAACTTGTTGCGCCTGTTTGATGTCATTTATCGAACCCGCAACGTCAGCCGGGCCGCAGAGGCCCTGGACATAAGCCAGCCTGCCGCCAGTCAGGGGTTGGCCAGGCTGCGTGTAGTACTTGAAGACCCGCTTTTTGTGCGTCATGCGATAGGCGTGCGGCCCACCCCCCGGGCCGAGCGCCTGGCCGGGGTGGTGCGGCAGGCTTTGGGCGCCCTGGAGCTTGCCCTGACCGAGGTCGTCTCGTTCGATCCGCAGTCGTCCCGGCGGGTGTTTCATATTCATATGAGCGACATTGGCGAGGGCCGGTTCTTGCCGGATCTTTTGCGCGCGTTGCACGAACGTGCTCCGGGCGTGCAGATCGACACTCGCCCCGTAGCAGGCGACGAAATCGCCGATGCACTCGACGAGGCGCGTTTGGATTTCGCCTTTGGCTTTCTGCCTCAGGTAAGTAATACGCGCCGGGCCAAGCTGCTGGACGATCGTTACATCGTGCTGCTGCGCAAAGAACATCCTTTCTTAGGCCGGCACCGCAACGGTATTGCACTGGAGGCGCTGCGCAGTCTCGAGTTTGTTGGGGTTCGTACTCACCGCGAAACCTTGCGCATCTTGCATCTTTTGGGTCTCGAAGACCGCCTACGGCTCACTGCCGAGCATTTTATGGTGCTGCCTTCCATTGTGCGCGCCACCGATCTGGCTGTGGTCATGCCGCGCAACATTGCTTTTTCTTTTCCGCAGGCAGCGGCCTTCGCCATTATCGAGCCTGCGTTTCCGTTGCGCGACTTCGAGGTGTCGTTGCATTGGAGCCGGCGTTTCGACGCCGATCCGGCCATTCAATGGTTTCGCGATCTGGTCATTGAGTTGTTCGCCGAGACCGGCCATTAAGTAGTCGCCCAGGTTTTTTTTGATGGTTTAATCTAAAAAAAAAGACTAATATCGAAATAAATACATCGAGTGAGGGCTCGATGGCTTCAGAAGTCATTCAAAAACATCCGTCACAGGAGCAAGACCGTGCACGCACAGACCGAAGCAGCGCCACCCGCCGGCGCCAGTAAAGATAAAGTCACCACATACGGCTGGAAGGCGCTGGCCGGTTCGGCCGTTGGCTACGCCATGGACGGTTTCGACCTGCTTATTCTGGGTTTCATGCTGGCGGCTATTTCGGCTGAGCTCGCACTTAACCCCAGCCAGGCGGGCTCGCTGGTCACCTGGACCTTGATCGGTGCGGTGGCGGGCGGCATTATTTTTGGTTCGCTCAGCGATTACTACGGTCGGGTACGGGTGCTTACCTGGACCATCGTGCTGTTTGCGGTCTTTACCGGCCTTTGTGCGTTCGCGCAAGGCTACTGGGACCTACTCATCTATCGCACCATCGCCGGTGTCGGGCTGGGCGGCGAGTTCGGCATCGGCATGGCTCTGGCGGCCGAGGCCTGGCCGGCCAAGCACCGGGCCCGGGTTTCCTCTTACGTGGCGCTGGGTTGGCAGGCCGGGGTACTGGCTGCGGCATTACTCACCCCATTGCTGTTGCCGCATATCGGCTGGCGAGGCATGTTCCTGGTGGGTGTGATTCCGGCTTTTGTCGCCTGGTACATTCGCGCCCGCCTGCATGAGCCCGAAGTTTTTGTGTGCAAGGCCAAAGAAAAGGGCGCGCTGGGCCGTTCGTTCAAATTGCTGGTCAAAGACAAAGAAACCACCAAGGTCAGCATCGGCATCATTATTTTGTGCGGTGTTCAAAACTTTGGGTACTACGGCATCATGATCTGGATGCCCAGCTATCTGTCCACCGAGCTGGGCTTTACCCTGACCAAATCCGCCATGTGGACGTCGGTAACCATTCTGGGCATGGCCGCCGGTATCTGGGTGTTCGGCCAGCTGGCCGACCGCATCGGCCGCAAACCCAGTTTCCTCATGTTTCAGGCGGGCGCCGTGGTCATGGTTTTGTACTACTCGCAGCTGACCGACCCCACCACGATGTTGTGGGCGGGCGCCCTGATGGGCGTGTTCGTTAATGGCATGCTGGGCGGCTACGGTGCGCTGATTTCCGAAGCGTATCCCACTGCAGCCCGCGCCACCGCACAAAACGTGCTGTTCAATATCGGTCGCGCCATCGGCGGCTTCGGCCCCGTGGTGGTGGGTGCACTTGCCATGACCTACTCCTTCCACGTGGCCATTGCCCTGTTGGCGTCCATTTATGTTCTTGACATGCTGGCCACGATCTTCCTGATTCCCGAACTCAAGGGTGTGGAGCTCGAATAATGCAGGCAACGACGCACGCCGAAGGCTTCCAGCGCAATGCCGACCAGGTGGCCTCGCATCGTTGCGAGGTGGTTGAGCACCGCTGGGTCAATGACCGTTATAAGTACTTGCGCTTGCGCGCGCCGGGCAATGTGGCGCAAGCCACCCGGCCGGGCCAGTTCTATCAGTTGAAATGCCCGGTCAACGACGACCTTCAGCCGTTTTTGCTGCGCCCCATGAGCGTTTACGGCATGGGCCCCGAGCCGGAAACGCTTGAGTTTTTGTACAACGTTACGGGCTTGGGCACCCGCGCTTTGTCCGGCCTTTCGGTAGGTGACCACATGGATGTGGTCGGCCCGCTGGGCAATACCTTCCGGCTTGATGCGGGCTTCAGACGCATTATGGTGGTGGCCCGCGGGGTGGGGCTAGCCACCATGGCACCGCTGATAAAAATGGCGGCGGCCAATGGGGTGGCCATTACCGCCGTGATGTCGGCGCGGGCACCCAAAGATCTGATGCGCGACGAATTTCTGCGGGGTGCATCGGCCGACGTGCATTGCGTGTACGACAGTGACGGAACGTCCGAAGTCGAAGCGGTTGAGGCTTTGATACGCCGCTTGTTAAAGCAACAGCCCCACGACGCGGTGTATACCTGTGGCTCGCACCGTCTGCTCATGCTGTTGCAGCGCGTGCTGCAAGACCACCCCGCTCTGCTCGGCCAGGTGGCCATGGAGCAGCGTATGGCCTGCGGCATGGGCGTTTGCCTGTCTTGTGTGCGCCTGTTCGATACCGAGGCGGGCGACAAACAGTTTTTGCGCGTTTGCCGCGAAGGCCCGGTGTTTTCTATTCGCAACGTCGTCGGAGAGGTCGAGTTTGGCTAAGTTGAATGTCAAGGTCGGAGACCTGAACCTGCGCAACCCGGTCATGCCGGCCTCGGGTTGTTTCGCCATCGAGTATTCCGAGGCGCTTGACTTCAACAAGCTGGGCGCCCTGGTCATAAAAAGCGTGTCGCCCAAAAGCAGGGCGGGCAACCCCACGCCTCGGGTGGCGGAAACGGCTAGTGGCATGCTCAATTCAATTGGCATACCCAGCAAGGGGCTCGACTACTACCGGCGCGAGGTCCTGCCGCCTTATACCCGCTACGATACGCCGGTAGTCGTGTCCATTTCCGCCGATACCGTAGACGAATTCGCCCGGGCGGTTGCCGAAATGTCCTTGCCCGAAGTGGCGGTAATCGAAGCCAATATTTCGTGCCCCAATCTGGAGGCCGACGGCATGGCCTTTGCCATGGATCCAGACACGACCTACAAGGCGGTCAGTGCCATTCGCCGCAACACCGGCCACATCTTTTGGGCCAAGCTGACGCCCAATGCCTCGAATGTGGCCGTGGTGGCCAAGGCGGCTGAAGAAGCGGGCGCCGACGGCATCGTCATGGGGAACACCCTGTTGGGCATGTCGATCGACGTGCGTACGCGCAAGCCCAAGCTTGGCAACGTCATGGGCGGGCTTTCGGGTCCGGCCATCAAGCCGGTGGCGTTGCGCATGGTGCACCAGTGCTACCGCAGCGTTCACATACCCATTGTGGGTTGCGGCGGAATCTGCACAGCCGAGGACGCGGTCGAGTTCATGCTGGCCGGCGCCTCGGCCGTACAGGTAGGCACGGCGTCGTTCATTGACCCGGGCGTCATGCAAAAAATCATCGACGGCCTGCATGCTTATTGCGACGAAACCGGCGTCGCCGACATCAACGAACTGATTGGTGCCGTCAAACTCGATCGCCAGCTCACTGACCGTTGGCTGCGCTTTGCGCAGCAGTCGGGTTGAAGGCAGGAAACCGCCATGGACCTTATGCCGTTGCGCGATCTTGCCGAAAAAATCTTCAACGACATTCGTGATCTCTCGTTTGACGGCGTGGGGGTTACCCGTGCCAGCTACGGCGAGGGCGAGTCGGCGGCCGGCGACTACCTTACCCGTCTGGCTGAAACCGAAGGCTTGCTGGTACAGGTCGACCGTGCGGCCAATATAGTGTTCAGCCCCCCCAATCTGGCGCCTGATGAACCTGCGGTGTGGGTGGGCTCGCACATTGATTCCGTGCCCCAGGGCGGTAATTACGACGGTCTCGCGGGGGTGGTGGCCGGGCTGCTGTGCCTTATCGCACACCAGCGCGAAGGTGCAACCAAGCCGCTGCCCTTGCGCGTTGTGGCGTTTCGGGGCGAAGAAAGCGCCTGGTTTGGCAAGGCCTATATGGGTTCCAGCGCATTGTTTGGAAAACTAAGCGCCGAAGACCTTGCGCTGACCCAACGCAGCACGGGCGACACGCTTGCGCAGTATATGGAGCGGGCCGGCGCCGACGTGTCGGCCATATCCAATCAGGAAGTGCTGGTCGACCTGGGCCTGATCAAGGCCTATATAGAGCTGCACATCGAGCAAGGCCCGGTCATGGTGGCCCGCGAGCTGCCTGTGGCCGTGGTGTCGGGCATACGCGGCAATATCCGTCATAACCGCATCGAGTGCCTGGGCGATGCCCAGCATTCGGGGGTGGTGCCCCGATGGCTGCGCCACGACGCCATGTTTGCCGTCTCTGACCTGATCATGCGGCTGGACGAGCACTGGCGAGTGTTGCTCGAACGCGGCACCGACCTGGTGGTAACCGCCGGCATTGTCCAGACCGACCCGGCCGAGCATTCAATTTCGCGCATTCCGGGCCGGGTCAGTTTCAGCCTCGAAGCGCGCAGTAAAAGTACCGATACGCTTGAAGCCTTCTACCAATTGATGCGTGCCGAGTGCTCGGCCATCAGCCGCGAACGGGGCGTTAAATTCAATTTTGATCGACGTGTCTATAGCGAACCGGCTACTATGGACGGTAAAATCTGTGATTTTTTATCCAAAGTTTGTGAAGAGCGCGGCGTGCCCTACGAGGTAATTCCTAGTGGCGCAGGGCATGATGCATCCCTGTTCGCCAATGCCGGAGTTCCTAGCGGCATGCTTTTTGTGCGTAACCAGCATGGTTCACACAACCCTCACGAAGCAATGGAGATCGACGATTTCATGTTGGGCGCGCAGGTGTTGGCCGACGCCCTATACCAAATTATCTGAAGGAAAATAATGAGCGAATTTCGCATCGAGCGCGACCTTTTGGGCGAGCGCGAAGTACCTGTCGATGCCTATTATGGTGTGCATACGCTGCGTGCTGTCGAGAATTTTCAGATTTCCGGCACATCGGTTTCGGTCTTCCCCGAGTTGATCATTGCGTTGGCGTCGGTAAAACATGCGGCAGCTCAGGCCAATACCGAACTTGGCCTTTTGCCCGTGCACAAGTGTCAGGCCATTGTTGCGGCATGCGACGAGATTCGGGGCGGAGCGCTGCACGAGCAGTTTGTGGTCGATGTTATTCAGGGGGGGGCCGGAACCTCGACCAACATGAACGCCAACGAGGTTGTATGCAACCGTGCGCTGGAGATCATGGGGCACGAGCGCGGGCAGTACAAATATTTGCACCCCAACGAAGACGTCAACATGGCTCAAAGCACCAACGACGTCTACCCGACGGCGTTGCGTATCGCCACCGTTTTCTTCATGGACGGCCTGCTGGCGGCCATGGAGCATTTGCGTGCAGCGTTCGACGCCAAGGCCATTGAGTTTTCGCCGATGCTTAAGATCGGTCGCACTCAACTGCAAGACGCGGTGCCCATGACCCTGGGGCAAGAGTTTTCTACTTATGCGCTGATGCTCGAAGAAGACATCGTGCGGCTGGACGAGGCCAAGCGTCTGATCAGCGAGATCAACCTGGGTGCAACGGCCATTGGCACGGGCATTACCGCCCATCCCGATTACGCCTGTAAAGCGTTGGCTGCATTGAACCAGGTCACCGGGCTGTCGCTGCATACGGCGCCCAACCTGATCGAAGCCACGCAAGACTGCGGCGGCTTTGTGCAGCTGTCGGGCATACTCAAGCGTATCGCCGTAAAACTTTCCAAAACCTGTAACGACCTGCGGCTGTTGTCCAGCGGGCCGCGTTCGGGTTTTGGCGAGATCAATCTGCCGCCCATGCAGGCGGGGTCTTCGATTATGCCCGGCAAGGTCAACCCGGTCATTCCCGAAGTGGTTAACCAGATTGCCTTCGAGGTTATTGGCAATGACCTGACCGTTACCATGGCGGCCGAGGCGGGCCAGTTGCAGCTCAACGCCTTCGAGCCCATTATTGCCAACGCCCTGTTTCGCAGTTTCAAGCACCTGACCAACGGCTGCATTACGCTTGCCGACCGTTGCGTCAAGGGCATTACTGCAAACCCAGATCGGCTCAAAGAAAACCTCGACCGTTCCATTTCGCTGGTTACCGCATTGAACCCGTTTATCGGGTACGAGGCAGCTACCGCCGTGGCGGCCGAGGCTTATGCCAACGGCACCACGGTGCGCGAAGTCATTCTGCGCCGCGAGCTCATGACCGAAAGCGAACTCGATGACGCTTTGCGCCACGAGGTGCTTACGCAGCCGCGCGTGTACGAGCTGGTGAGTCGGGCGCATCGTACTGAGGCGTCCCAAAAAGGCGACGAGATCAGTTGATCGGCGCTAAGCCCCACTTGAACAGCCTGGAGACCCCGTGACCATGCAGCCTACGCCTGATACCGACGCTAAGACCGTTGCAGCCGCGTTGCTCGACGCAGGCTGCGTCACCGCGCGTACCGACGAGCCTTTTCGCTTGCCTTCGGGTTGGGCCAGCCCTGTCTATATCGACTGTCGACGCCTTATTTCGTTTCCGGCCTTGCGTCGCGACCTGATCAAACGCGCCCAGGCGATGCTTCAGGCCCGAGGCGCGCTTGACGGAGTCGAGTCAGTGGTGGGGGGCGAGGCCAGCGGCATCGCCCTGGCTGCATGGCTGGCCGAGGCGCTTGATCTTCCGCTTCAATACGTGCGCAAGAAGCAAGTGGGTCAAAGCCAGATCGAAGGCGTGCTCAAGCCCGGATCAAAGGTGCTGCTGGTTGACGACATGATGGCCGGCGGGCAGTCCAAGTTGCGGTTTTGCCAGGCGTTGGCCGCCAGCAATGTTCAGGTTCAAGACCTGTTCATCGTGTTCGACTATGCTACTTTTCCAACCCAACAGTTGTTGGGCCCGCTGGGGGTCAGGGTTCATTCACTGGCCACCTGGCGCGACATCCTGGCCGTTGCGCAACAGCGCAACGATTTTTCTGCACACGAGCTCAATGAATTGGCCGAGTTTCTTCGCGACCCGGCGGCCTGGTCGGCGAGGCGTGGCGGACGAGCCTCTTATTCGGATGTGGTGCCGCCCAAATGAGTTCCGCTCGCCCATTTAAGTCGTCTATCGATTATGCGGCCCTGGGCAATCGTTTAAGAGCCTACCGGGTCGGAGCCGGCCTGCAGGCCGAAGACGTCGCCGAACGTCTTGAAGTGTCGCGTGCCGTGGTGTATCGCATGGAAAAGGGCGAGATCGTCAAGATCGAGATGCTCGAGCGCCTGGCACACTTGCTTGACACCTCGTTGGCCTCTTTGCTGGGGGTCGAGGTCGAGTATTACTCGAACGCGCTGGGCCTGTTCGAGCGCATGCGCCAGCTCGAACAAAAGTCGGACCGTATCTTTGCACACTTCGAGCCGGTTTCCTTGCTGCTAACTTCCGACCAGTATCTCGAGCACATGCGCTCGATGCTGCTTGAAGCCTCTTCGAGCGATATCAGTGGCGGTCTCAAGCAAAATAAGGTCGACGACCTGATCAACCTGATCGCCGAGCGCAAGGCCTTGTTCGAGCAACGGCGTCCACACCTGATCAGCCTGGTGGGCTTGCGCGAGCTTGAACGTTTTTTGCATAACGGCCTGGTGGGGCGGGCTGACCTGCCTGCACGCACTCGCAAGGCGCGCCAGAAAGCCGCTCGTGCCGAAGTCGAGCACATGGCCGAGCTGATGGAAAACGAGCCTCTGCACGTTCAGATAGCGCTGGTGGACGACACCATGCCCGCATCCACGTTTCAGGTGTTCACCATGGGCCGCAAAAAAGCGCTGGCTGTCAGCCCGTTCAGATTGGGTGAACTGCCCAATGTACGCAACGGTATTGCTACGGTTACCGAGTCACCCCAGGCGCTCAAGCTGTACGAGAACATGATCTCCAAGTTATGGCGTCATGCGTATAAAGGTAAAACCGGCGCTCGCCATCTGCGGCAGTTGCTGGCCGGCTTTTAAGGCGGATGAAAGCGCGCATTCCTTGCGGCGCCTGGCCCGCTGCGCGACCGGCGTAAGCCGTTTATTATTATTGTTTAGGGTAGGTGCGCCGTTAGTAAACGGATGTAGCTACTCGATGGCATGCAGTTTGTCTTGAAGTGGAGTCATCAACCCATGACGTTCAAAGAAATTACCCAGCGCTTTGCGCGTTCCGAATCCGGCAGTGATTCATTTAAAGTTTTTTTCAAAGAAGCTTTCGAACTCATGAAAGTCGACCCCGACAATGCAGGTCTGTATTTTGTGGTTGGGGTCGCCGCGCAAACTTATGTCATTAAATACGAAGATCAGGCGGTCGACCCAGAGTTCGCCGACCGCGCCAAGGCCACGCTAGAAGGGTTCAATCAACGCCTGCTCGATGCGCTCGATATGGACCCTTTGGCCCGCTTGCGCGTATTGGGCGAGGTAGCCGTCGACTACGAATGGAAAGTAGACGCATTTTGACGCGCGTGTAGGGGCAGGCCATACGGCAGTATCCGCGTTGCCGGCACGTTGCTTGCTGAATAGGGCCGTTATCCGCATCGCTAAGGGTGAATAAAATGGGCGTCCCTCAAGTTGTTGAACGTGGCTTGCGCCTTACGTTGGGCTCGCTGTTGGTGCTGGCCGCATTGACCCTGCTTGGCACTTCGGCTGTGGCGCAGACTCAAATGGCCGGCTCAAGCCTGCAAACCCCACTGGCGGCTACCCAGGCCCCGGGTCAGGGGCTGGCGCTAAGCTATGGCTACTATTCCAGATATCAGCGTTTTGGTCTAACCTACGCAACCGCGCCGCTTTGGAGCCACGCCTTTACCAATAACGGTCGTCTCGACCTTAACGTCGATTTCGGAGTAGGTTACTGGAAGGCTGACAACCGGCACCCCGACAGCATGTGGGATATGGCCATTGTGCCGACGTTGCGTTGGTGGCCGGGCAGCACCTATTACTTCGAGGCGGGTTTGGGCCCCACCTTAATTAGCCGAACCGATTTTGCCGGCAAAGAACTTAGCACGCGATTTCAATTTACAACGCATGTCGGCGGCGGCTTTGTGGTCAACGGCGCGCACCGTTTCGGCCTGCGTTGGACACACGTGTCAAATGCAGGCATCAAGCGGCCTAATCCCGGTCTGGACTTGGTCGAGGCTCATTACACTTATCATTTCTAAGTAGCCGCTGGGGCGTACTTACCCCAGCGGGCCGCGTTGCGTTGTGCTGCCCAGACGCCCGCCGTTAGCGTACCGGCACTGATTGAAGGCGGGCGAGCTCTACGCGCCCGTCTGAAGTCGATATACCACGGTGTGCAAGCGTTTGACCCCGGCACGCAGAAACTTGTCTTCGTCTTTCAGGATGTCGCGCCGTTCGAGCTCGATTGCCCGCGTACGTGACGAGAACAAGGTCTGCACTTCGGTATCGGGCACCGAGAACGGGGGGCCGTCCATTTGCGCTTGGGGGTAGTCCAGTGTAATCAGCAAGCCGGCGCAGCCGTCGGGCAACTGCTCGTACACGTGCTGCACATAGGCTTGACGCATGTCGGCGGGAAGCGCGATCAGCGCCGCACGGTCGTACACGGCTGCACAGCCGGCCAGGGTGGAGGCATTCAGTTTGAATATGTCGCCGCAAATAATTTCAATGTCGCCGGCCACGTAATGTACGCCTTGAGCCGACTCATGTTGTTGGGGCTTCAGGCCGTGCTCGTCGAAGAACTGCTCTACCGCCAGTAATGACAGCTCTACACCCAGCACCTCATATCCTTCGGAAGCCAGCCAGGCCATGTCCAGCGATTTTCCGCACAATGGCACCAGCACGCGCGCGCCCTTGGGCACTTGCAGCGCAGGCCAGTGCTTGCTTAGCAGGGGCATCACCTGTTGCTGATGAAAATGGGTGCGGCCTTCGCGCCAGCGTTCAAGCCAAAAATCGGGATCCATGTGGGGCTTCCTTAATAAATCGTTCCACTGATCGAATCAGCTTAATATTGTAGACAAAGCGGCGTTTGTGTTTGGCGAGGCCTCCAGGCCTGTCATGGTAGTATCAACGACCCATTTCCACACTAGGTATTCAGCATGTTCAGATGGCTTGCCGGCCGTGGGGCGGCCCAGCGCAAGGTAGAGCGAACCCTGGCGGGTATTACTGATGAACATTGGCGGCGCACCTTGGCTGGTTTGCCGTTTCTTGCGGGGCTTACCTTACAAGAGGACGAAGCGTTGCGCGCCCGAGCCGCCTGGATATTGGCCGGCAAAACCTTCAGCGGCGCCGCCGGGCTCAAACTGTCCGACAGCATGATGCTGTCCATTGCTGCTCAGGCCGCCCTGCCCATACTTCAGCTTGACGCGCGCCTGTACGAGGGCTGGACCGAGATCATCGTCTACCCGGGCGGTTTCCTTATTCCGCGCACCGAGGTCGATGAAAGCGGTGTGGTGCATGAGTACATCATGGAAGCCTCGGGCGAAGCCTGGGAGGGCGGGCCCGTGATCCTGTCATGGGAAGACCTTTCCCGGTCAGACGAGGGCGGCGTCAATGTGGTGATCCACGAGTTCGCCCATAAGCTTGATCTGTATGCCGGAGCGGTCGACGGCGTGCCCAGCCTGGGCGCCCATGATATTGACCCGCGTTACTGGGTACGTGTGTTGACTGACTCGTTTGAACGCTTCAATCAGGCGCTGGATGCAATTGAAGACGCCATTCCGCCGCATGTCGATCCTGAGTCAGAGGCCGGCGCGTCATGGTTCGGGCAGCTGCCCCTGGATCCGTACGCAGCCACCGACGAGGCGGAATTTTTTGCAGTCAGTTCCGAGGCGTTTTTTGTCGACCCCTTGCCGCTGTCCGAAGCCCTGCCCGAGTGGTATGGCCTATTGGTTCGTTATTACCGTCAGGACCCCCTTCGGCGTCTGACCACAGCCGGCCGGTTACCTGGGTCAGCTCCGTGAGCGCCATTAAAAAACCCAGGACATGTCCTGGGTTTTTTAATGGCTTGCCAGCGCGTGGCAAGCGGCTTAGCTAAACCGGCTTGAAAGCGCCGCGCGCAGCAGCACTTAGTGCCGCTTGCTTAATCTTGCCGTTCGGTGACTTCAACCAGGTGATAGCCGAACTGGGTCTTGACGGGGCCCTGGACTTCGCCGACAGGTGCGCTGAACACGACCTGGTCAAACTCGGGAACCATTTGGCCGCGACCGAAAGAACCCAGGTTTCCGCCGTCGCGACTGGACGGGCAGCTTGAGTTTTCTTTGGCCACTTGGGCAAAATCGGCACCGCCGGCGATGGCCGCTTTCAGTTCGTTGGCCTTTTCTTCGGTGCTGACAAGGATATGGCGGGCTGAGGCTTGAGCCATGAATTGCTCCTAAAACGTTTGAATTACACAGTAGTTCTGACAGAGTAACGCACTTTATGGTTCCAGACTGTTTAACGCGCGTGCTGCGGCAGGGTGAAGGGGCACAGAAAGGCCGATCTTGCTGGTGGCCACCGAAATTTGCGCCCCTTGAGCACTGCCCCGGCCGGGGTAGTCGCGTCCGGTCTGGTAGACACGCCGAGTCAGGGCGTCGACCTCTGCGTCGGAGAGCGTTGTGTCGGTGAGCAGCAGGGCGGCAGCGGCGATGGTGGGAACATCATAATTCTGGCTGGGGTAAACGCCCCGCGAGATCGAGTACGGAAAGTAGCCAGCGCGCGCCTGGACCATCTGGGCGACGGCGCTGTGAGCAAGCGGTAAGAATTTCAGGGTGGTATGGGTTTGCAATTCGCGAATGCTGTCGGAAGGCGTGCCGATGACCTGCATGACGGCGTCGACCTGGCCCTGTTGCAGTGCGCTCAGCGCCTCACCAATGCTTAGTTCGAGTGGCTCAATGTCGTTGGCCTCGAGGCCGTGGGCCTGCAGTACGCGCAAGGCGGTCGTGCGCGATGCCGACCCCACCTTTCCGATAGCGACGCGCTTGCCCCGCAACTGGGCAATGGACTCGAGCTTGCTTTGGGCAAGCGCTATTACGTGCAGGGGTTCGGGGTACAGGCTGCCGATGCTGCGTAGCTCGGTATGCGCACCGATCCCGCTGAAAGCGCCGGTGCCTTCGTAGGCGTCTTGTGCAGCATCGCCTTGGGCTAGCGCCAACGAAACCTTTCCCGCACGCAACAGCTGCAGGTTTTCTTCGCCGCCCTGCGTAATAAGGGGTACGGTGCGCGGGTTGTCGGCGCCAAACAGGGCACGGGCAACACGAAGATACTGCCCGTGCT
Organism: Pusillimonas sp.; assembly: GCF_035515275.1. GTDB lineage: Bacteria > Pseudomonadota > Gammaproteobacteria > Burkholderiales > Burkholderiaceae_B > Pusillimonas. The sequence continues at coordinate 5,910 of NZ_DATJBQ010000002.1, read as the reverse complement.
CGGCGCCGGCGGCAATGGCGTAGCCCCGATTGCTGCGAGCCAAACGGGCCCGAATGGTTTGGTGGGCCAACCGAAGCTCTTGTTCGATAATGCGGTTTTGCTCTGGCGACGTGTCGCGGGGTAAGGTGTCCAGCATATTGCGAAGCGTGGTTGACCACGCGGCGCTTCCAGGGCTCGTATCGGATGTGGTGCGAGGCGCTGCCACGGGCGGAGAATAACCGACCGGCACTGCAGGCGCCCAGGCGTCGCCTTCTTGCCGATACAGAACCGTGCCATGCGCTTCAATCGTGTCGCCGGCCCGGTTACCACCTGTTTTGATGCCCTCGATGCCTTTGGGCCCCGCGCCTAGGGCTGAAACCAGCGCAGAAATGCCAGGCGAGTTCCACGCACCGAAATCAATATCTTTATTCAGCTTGAGCTGGGCATCAAAATAAACGATACGGCGCGTTTCCCCTTCGGGCGCCTCGGTGTCTTTCTGAGAGCCTCGTCGCTCGAGCGATGCCACCTCGATGCCCTGGTCGGGCAAAATCTGTTCAAGCTGGGCGGCCACGTCGTTGCGCAAGGCGTCCACCCCGGGGCCCTGGGTGCAGGCTGCCAGGAAGGCCAGCAACAGCAGGCAGATGATTCGTCTCATGTCAGCCTCCCATAAACGGCAGCGAAAGCATAATGGTCAGGACGAAAGCGTTGAGTATGTCGACGAAGAAGGCGCCTGCCAGCGGTACGATCAGGAAACTGGTGGGGGCGGGGCCGTGCCTGGCTGAAATGGCCTGCATGTTTGCCATGGCGGTGGCGGTAGAGCCCATACTAAAGCCAACGAATGCCGCGGTTGTGACTGCGGCTTCGTAGTCGCGACCCATGAACCTGAAGCACACGAATATGGCGTAGGCCACAATAACCATCACTTGCACGGCAATGATCAAAAGGAAGGGGCCCGCCGAGTGCGCGACGTCGATCAGGTCGAGCGTCATCATGGTCATGACCAGAAACAGCGATAACGAAACATTGGACACAATATCGGCGGGTCGATCGTCGAACTGCACCTTGGCAAGGGGCAGCAGGTTTCGAATGGCAATACCCAAGATCATGCACCACAAGAACGCCGGTACCGTTACCGGGCTATCGGCGAACTGGTCTGCCAGCCATTGACCGCCGATTACGGCGGCAATGACGCCGGCCAGGGCGGCTATGGCAGAGTTGGTACTGATGGGCGCAGGGGTTTCCCGAAATACGTGCTCTTCCGAAGCGCTTTCCGCCTCTGAACGCAGCCTGTGGCGCTTGATCAAAAATTGCGCCACGGGCCCACCCACTATGCCCCCCACTATCAGCCCTACCGTCGCCAGGGTCATGGCTAACTCCATGACCATCTGCAGATTATTGAACTGCGCGAACCGGTCGGCGTAGGCTGCCCCTGTGCCGTGGCCCCCCACCAGGGTGATTGAGCCGGCAATAAGGCCGAAGATGGGGTGCAGGTCGAGCAGCTTTGCCATAACGACGCCGGTCACGTTCTGCAAGATAATGAACGGAAACAGCACCAGCATGAAAATGGGCAAGGCCTTGCCGCCGCGCTTGAGCTGGCGCAAGTCGGCACATAAGCCGACGCCTGCAAAGAACATCAGCAGCAAAATCGGCTTGATCGATTGCTCGAACGTCATGCTGACATCGAAAAACTCGATGGCAATCGACACCGGTACGGCAAACAAGAGCCCGCCGGTAATGGGGTCGGGTATGTTGTAACGGGATAAAAAGGCAATCTTTCGGTTGACGTAGCTGCCCACCAGCAACATTACAAAGGCAGCAAGCAGTGATCCGAGCGGCGAAAAGCTCATATTGCGTTCCGTTTCTGGTGTTCGGTTCTAGTGGCTGACAGTTTATAAGGTTTCCGGGCACAAGAGGGCGCTGATCAAGCTTGAAAAGGTCGGCGTATGCTTGGCCGCGAACCCGTATACTTGTCGAATTATTTCCTTCCAACAGGTAAACGGTGAGTCTGTTCGAGCACATTGTCATTGTGGTGCTATTGGTTGGGGCGGCAGGGTTCTTGTCGCTAACCGAAATCGCCCTGGCAGCCGCGCGCAAAATCAAACTGAAGCTGCTGGCCGAGTCGGGCGACGAGCGTGCGCTAGAGGTCATGGCGCTGCAGCAGAACTCCTCCGATTTTTTTGCAGCTTCCCAAATCGGGCTCAATACACTTGCCATCTTGGGCGGTGTGCTTAGCGAAGGGGCCTTTCGGCCCTATTTTGTGGCGTTGGTGGGCCTGTTTTACCAGGGGCCCGGCCTGGACAGCATCGGCTTTGCCTTGTCGTTCGTATTCGTAACCGGGCTGTTCGTGCTGTTTGCCGACCTGATGCCCAAGCGCCTTGCCATGATCGCACCCGAGCGCATCGCCGTTGCGGTGATCAGGCCCATCAAGGTGTTTATTCGCCTCTGTCGACCGCTGTCGTGGTTGTTGAACCTTATCTCGAACTTGTTGTTCCAGCTGTTCAAGGTCGACACAAGGCGCGACGACAAAATCACTTTTGATGATATTTCGGCGGTGGTCGAGGCCGGCGCACAAGCGGGCGTGTTGCAGCACCAAGAACAGCACTTCATTGAAAACGTCTTCGAGCTTGAGTCGCGCACCGTTTCGTCCTGCATGACCACGCGCGACAGCGTCGTGTATTTTGAGGTGAACGAATCCGAGGACAGCATTCGGCGCAAGATTGCCGAGCATCCGTATTCTCGTTTTCTGGTGTGCGACGGAGACATCGACAAGGTCATAGGCTATGTCGACACGCGCGATATTCTTGTTCGCTTGCTTAACAAGCAGGCGCATTTTCAGCTGAACGAGTCTACGCTGCGCACGGTGCTCAGCATCCCCGACACGTTAACGTTGTCTGAACTTCTTGACCATTTTCGCGCCAACAACGAAAAGTTCGCCGTGGTCATCAACGAGTACGCCCTGGTGGTGGGCGTAGTCACTTTAAGCGACATCATGGTTACCGTCATGGGCACCTGGGGTACCCCCGTGGACGAACATCAGTCTATTGTTCAGCGCAATGATGGTTCCTGGCTGATTGAAGGCAGCACGCCGGTTGAAGACCTGAAGCGCACCTTAACCATTGACGAGCTTCCCGACGAAGAAAAATACGAGACGGCCGCCGGTTTCATGATGTTCATGCTGCGCAAAGTGCCCCGCCCGGCCGACTGCGTAGAGTGCGCCGGGGTGCGTTTCGAGGTGGTCGACGTCGACCATTACCGGATTGATCAGTTGCTGGTAACCCCATTGGGGGAAAAGGCGTCGGTGTCAGGAGAGCAACTGGGTTGATCAACTGCCTCAAAACCCGCACAGAGACATAAGGTTGGCCCACTGAACGCGCATGTCGGCGCTAAGGTGGCCCATGAAGGCCAAGGCCAGTACAACGGCAAGCAACACAAAACCCGCCAGCCGCACAAGCTTGTATCGGCGGGGGCGTTCAGGGCCCGGCAAGTCATTGACGCGGTCGTGCATGGCAAAACACTTTAAGCATGAACCTTAAGCGGCTACCGGAGCGGCCAGCGGCTTTTCTTTTATGGGCAGGCATAGCACAGCCGCTATCACCGCCAACGCAATGCTGGCCCACCACACCATTGTATAGCTGCCGGTGGTTTGGTAGGCGTAACCGCCCCACCATACGCCGATAAAACTGCCGATCTGGTGGCCCAGAAACGCGATGCCCGACAAGGTGGCGGCGTAGCGGAAACCGTAAATCTGGCCGATCAGGCCCTGTGTAAGCGGCACCGTACCCAGCCAGAACAGCCCCATCCAGGCTGCAAAAACATAAACCACAATCGGCGTCAAAGGCATTGCAATCAAAAAGATAATGCCGAATGCGCGTAAGAAATAGACGCCGGCCAGCAGTGTTTTCTTGCTGTGCTGCTCTCCGAGTTTGCCGGATGCGTAGCATCCAAAAATATTGAACAGGCCGATCAGGGCGATGGCGGTTGCGCCGTGGGTGGCGTTCAAGCCCCCGTCGCTTAAATAAGCCGGCAAATGCAGCGTAACGAACGCGGTATGAAAGCCGCAGACGAAATAGCTCCAGAACAACAGATGGAAAGAGGGGTGCGCCAGGGCCTGTTTTATGGCGCCCCCCAGCGAAAGCGTGCCGGTGTGAGCGCCGGGGCGTCCCTTAAGAAAGGCCGCCAGGGGTATACCGACGGCCATGAACAAAGAAAGCACCCACAGGGCGCCTGCCCAGTCCATGGCGGTGATCAGGCCCTGACTGGTGGGTACGATAAGAAACTGGCCAAGCGAGCCGCCGGCGCTGGCGATACCCATGGCCGTGCTGCGGTAAGCGACCGGCACGACCCGTGCAACCACCGGCAAAATAACCGGGAACGTGGTGCCGGCCTGGCCCAGACCAACAATGACGCCGGCGGTCAGGTACAACTGCATTTCGGTGTGCGAAAAATACATGCCGATCATGCCGAGCGCGTAAAGAAAGGCGCCCACTGCAATGGTGCGGCCCGAGCCCACGCGGTCGGCCAAAATACCCATGAGTATTGCGCCCACGCCCCATACCAGGTTCTGTATGGCGAAGGCCATCGAAAATACGTCGCGTCCCCAACCGTGCTCCATGCCCATGGGTTGCATGAATAACCCAAAGGTGGCGCGTACACCCAATGACAGCAGCACAATGAACGACCCGACGTAGAGCGTGCGTAAATAGGGGGTATTTGTGGCTGAGGTCATGTTGAAGAAACCGTATTGCGAAGTGAATTGGGTGTGCGCTGGTGCAGCGCCAGGAGAATTATACTTAGTTGTAATTATTACCCTGTCATTTTCCATTAATTGGAACTGAAAGGTAATTGCTGTTATCCTGCTTCCGCATACGGGCTGGTCAGCCCATTCAGTGTGTCATGTATGACTGCTAGGAGAATAAAAATGGACCGCAGAAGCTTCTTGCTTACGCCTCCCGCCTTGGCCCTTGGTGCTTTGGGCATTCCAACCGCTTCATTGGCCGCGCCGGCCGCCGTTCACAGCACAACTCAGCTTTTGCCTCGTCGTGGCAAAGGCCCCCGCATTGTTATCGCAGGCGGCGGATGGGGCGGCATGACCACAGCGCGATACTTGCGCCAGCATATACCGAACGCCGACGTCGTCCTGCTCGAGCGCAACCCCACCTTCTGGTCGGGCCCCATGAGCAACAAATGGCTGATCGACATTGTCAGTACCGATTTTCTTAACCACGACATGCTCGCGCCGGCTAATCGCTATGGCTATACCTTGGTCAATACCGAGGTCAATGCCATAGAGCGCGACAAGAAATTGGTTCGCACCACCCATGGTGTCATCGATTACGACTATCTGGTGCTGTCGGGCGGCATACGCAACGCTTACGACGCCTGGTTCGGCAATGACTCCCACGCTGCCGAGTACACGCGCAAGCATTTCCCCAATGCTTATGTGCCCAACGCCGAAATGTTTGCCCTTAAGCGCAAACTCAAAGAATTCAAAGGCGGCACCATTGTCATGACGCTGCCGCCGCCGCCCCATCGCTGTCCGCCTTCGCCCTACGAGCGCGCGTGCTTAATGGCCTGGCATATTAAAACCAACAAGATTCCGGGCAAGATCATTATTCTTGACCCCAAGCCCAAAATCGCCCCCATCGGCGAGGGCTACAAGGCCGCGTTCGAAGAGCTGTACCCCGACATCATTACCCACGTGCCCAACGCAACGGTCAAAGAGGTCGACCCGTTCAACAAACGCATTAAAACTGCGGCGGGCGACTTTGACTTCGACGATGCCGTGCTGATGCCCCCGCACCAGGCCGCTGACATGATCTGGTACGCCGACCTTATCGGCAAGGGTGCTGACGGCAAGCCTACTGGCTGGGCCGACATCCATCCGCGCCTGTTTACTGCCAACGCCGACCAAGACGTTTATGTGGTGGGCGA
>NZ_DATJBQ010000001.1:0-14325 GCF_035515275.1 Pusillimonas sp. | reverse complement strand
TTGCCAACCTCACCGCGTTCGCGGTGCCAAACTATATCTCCTGGCATTTGTCGGGCGAGCTTATCGTCATGGTCGTCATCGGCGGCATCGGCCTGGTGACCGGCCCGATTTTTGGTGCCATCGTGTATCTGGTGCTTGAAGAGCTGCTCAAGGGTTGGACGACGCATTGGATGCTGATAATGGGGCCAATTATTGTTGTCATCGCGCTGGCCGGTCGTAACCAGTTTTCTTGGTTCAAGGCCTTGTTCAAGCGTCCGGCATCAGCAGGGGTGCCTATCAAGACGCAGCCCGTCACTGGAGAAGCACCATGAAAGCCCCCTCGCTTACCGTAGACGGTCTGGTTCGTTATTTTGGCGGCCTCAAGGCAACGGATGAAGTCTCCTTACAGGTGCGGCCCGGCGAGCTGCACGCCATTATCGGCCCCAATGGCGCCGGAAAGACCACGCTTATCAATTTATTGACGGGCGAGCTGGCCTCAGACGGGGGCCGAATCCGCATTGGCGATGTCGACGTTACCGGGCAACCGGTGCAAGACCGGGTCGAGCTGGGCCTGCTTCGGTCCTATCAGATCACCTCCGTGTTCGATTCCTTTACCGTGTGCGAAAACATTTGCTTGGCGGCACGTCGCAAGCATGGTGTGCGCATGGCAGTCTGGAAGCCTCTGACCCAGGACCAGGCAACCATGCAGACCGCCCGGCGAATTATGGATGAATGCCAACTGACGCACGTCGCCGACGAGTCTGCCGCCAACCTGGCATACGGCCAGCGCCGCCAACTTGAAATCGCCATGGCGTTGGCCGCCGAGCCTCGGTTGTTGCTGCTGGATGAGCCCATGGCCGGCATGAGCGCGGTTGAGGGCGCGGCGGCGATTGAGCTGCTGCGCTCTTTAAAGGGGCAATACACCATTGTCCTGATCGAGCACGACATGAACGCGGTGTTTTCCTTGGCTGATCGCATCAGCGTTCTGGTGTACGGAAAGGTCATTGCCACCGGCACGGCTGACGAAATCCGTAACCACCCCGAAGTGCGCAAGGCCTATCTGGGCGACGACGAAGACGCCTGAACCGACTGCAGGAGCCGTAATGCTATCTATTCAAAACCTGGCCGCAAAATATGGCCCTTCGCAGGCACTGTTCGACGTGCAGCTCGACGTCGCGGAAGGCGAGGTCATCGGCCTGATCGGCCGCAACGGCATGGGCCGAACCACCGTCATCAAATGTTTGTTCGGCTTGCTCCAGCCTTGTGGGGGCAGCATCAGGCTCGACGGCGCCGACCTGAACGGCCTGGCGCCCTACCGGATTGGTCGCATGGGGGTGTCGCTGGTGCCCGAAGGCCGGCAGATCTTCCCCACACTAAGCGTCGAAGAGAACCTGATCGCCACTGCCTCCAAGACGGCAGGCAAGGGGCAGTGGAATCTGACCAAAATCTATGAACTGTTCCCGCGGCTGCAAGAAAGGCGTACCAATATGGGTAACCAGCTTTCGGGCGGCGAGCAGCAGATGCTGGCCATAGGCCGGGCGTTAATGACCAATCCGCGCCTGTTGGTGCTTGATGAAGCCACCGAGGGTCTCGCGCCTGTTGTGCGCGCCGATATCTGGAAGGTGCTGGCGCGGCTGAAGCAGCAAGGCCTTTCTATGATCGTGGTGGACAAAAACACCAAGGCCTTGTTGCGTCTGTCGGATCGCAATGTCATTTTGGACAAAGGCGTCACCGTGTGGCGGGGCAGCTCGCCCGAGCTGTCTGCCCAGCCCGAGCTTATCGCGCGTTACGTCGGCGTTTAGAACAGCCAGCTGTGTCAGGCGGGTACTTTCTGCAGCGATTCCTGCTCTGACGCTTGTTCTTCGCGTATACGCTGCTCGAGCTTGCGTCGGGCCCGCACGGCGCCGGCATCTCCGGGCAGCAGCACGGGGCCCAGGCTGAACAGGTCGTCGGTGCCCATGGCCAATTGCTGCTCGCGCAACATGGGTTTGTCCTGGTTGCTGAACGCGTTGTACATAATGGCCTGGCGACGCTCATTGATCTGTTCGTCGTCCACGTTGAAGCGGCGCGTCAGCCAAAAATAATAATGAGACGTCGTTTCTGTTTCGGGCGTCACAATATGGGCGTTATCGGTAAGCAGGCCGTCGCTGCCTGTGGCGTCCAGGGGGGTGATGGCAATGTCCAGGTGCATGATGCCGGGGGCACGCCAACGAACTTCGGTCTGGAAATTAACCGGCTGGCCCGGTTCGGGCATCAGGCGGTCATACGCCGGCGGTGCGCTGTCATGTTCGCAGGTCCAGGTGATGTGAACCTCGTCGCCGTGTTCTGTCACGTTCAGCTTGGCGCTGGTAAAGGCGCCTCCGCCCACCGAATCAGCATGCAGGAAATCTGCATGGCTCAGGTCCATGACATTGTCGGCCACCAGCTTGTAGTTGCAGTCTGTCCATAAGTAGCCGCGCGAGGCGGCGTTGGCCCCCGCCGCGTGCAAACGCGAAAAATCGGGCAGCAGGTTTTCGTCTGCACCCTCGGCCTCACCCATCCAGATCCAGGCAATACCGTCTTTCTCGGCAACAGGGTAGGCCTTGACGCGCGCAGCAGCCGGCGTGTTCTTGCTATGAGGGTTGGCAACGCAACGTCCGGTGCAGTCGAACTGCAGGCCATGGTAGCCGCATTCGATGGCATCGCCCTTGATCGTGCCCAAATGCAGCGGCACAAAGCGGTGCGGGCAACGGTCGTGCAATGCGGCCAGGCTGCCGTTGCTGCGCCTGAAGAACACCACGGGCTGATCGAGCAGCTTGCGATGAAACATTTGCCCGGCGGCGATTTCGTCGGTCCAGGCCGCCATATACCAGGCGTTCTTCAGAAAGGGCATGGGTGTCTCCTTGTATCGGCGTTAAGCGTGTGCGCCTATTGGGTTTTGTCGATTTCCGGTTCAATGTAGCGTGTTGTGCTGAATCTATATAGCTGATTGCGTTTATTATCAGTATTTGCTTTGTTTATATACATGAAAACCGACCTGAATCTGTTGCGCGTGCTGCTGGCCATTCATGAGACCGGCAGCGTAACGGCTGCAGCGCAACGGCTTGGCATCAGCCAGCCCGCTGCAAGCGCGGCGCTGGGCCGATTGCGGCGAGCATTGGGCGACCCCTTGTTTGTGCGTCGGGGCTTGAACATGCACGCCACCCCCTTGGCTCAAGGCATATTGGGCAAGACCCGAGAGGTCATCGACATAATCGACCACGACATTCTGGCGCCGCCCACTTTTGACCCGGCGGGCTACACCGGAGAGGTGGTTCTGTGCCTGAGCGAGATCGGCGAAGTCGTACTGTTGCCGGCCTTGTATCGTTCTTTGCGCAAGCGGGCGCCGGGCTTGGTGATCAAAACCATTAGCCTGGGGCCCGAAGAACTGGACCAGGCCATGCACGACGGAAGGGTCGACATGGCCATAGGCTATTTCCCAGACCTGACCAGCGCCGACATTTATCAGCAACGCTTGTTTTCACATGTGCTGGCCTGCATGGTCAGGCAAGGCCACCCTGTAAAAGGCTCGCGCATGACACTGGCTCAATTCAGGCAGGCCGAGCACTTGCTCGTGCGCGACGGCAGCCGCACCATGGAAATGTACGAGCAGCACATTTTGTCACAGGGCATACAGCGCAAAGTTGGGCTTCGAATGTCTCATTACATGAGCGTGCCGGGCCTGGTCGAAGAATCTGACCTGGTGGTGGTGCTGCCCCGAATCATTGCCGAGCAGTTTGCCCGAAGCGCTGCGCTCAGAGTGCTGGAGCCGCCGGCGGGCATTCCCCATTACGACCTCAAGCAGTATTGGCACCGTCGTTACCACCACGACCCGCGCATCGCGTGGCTGCGAAAAGCCGCTTTTGAAATTTTCGAGGGCTATCTTCAAATGCCCACCAAGCTGACGCGCGACCCTGAACGGCGTAAACCGCCGCAAGCGCGGGCCGCGCCATAAGCGGTTGCCGCCGGGGTCGGCGGACAAGCGTTAGAATCATGACAAGGCGGGCCTGTGGGTCCGCGCCACTTTATTATCCTCGCTAGCCAAACGGAGATTTCAATCAATGGTAGGTCAAGACGGTGCCAAAGTCAGGGTGCATTGCCCGGTCAATGAAAGCGAAGCGCAATACAACTTGCGCGAGGCGTTTCCCAGCTACCCGCAAACCCGCGAAACCTGGCTGAAGGCCAGCCGCGAGCTGTGCGCACGTGTCACGCCCAAGCTGGACCTTACCTATGGCGATCAGCCTTTGCAAAACCTCGATTTCTATCCGGGGAAGCAGGGTGGGCCGTTGCTGGTGTTCGTGCATGGCGGCTACTGGCAGGGCGGCGACAAGGCCGATGTGGGTTTCATTGCCGGCCCCTACGTTCAGGCCGGCATTAATGTGGCTGTCATCAATTACTCGCTGGCGCCGCAAGCCCCCGTCGAAGACATGGTTTCCGAGGTACAGCAGTCTCTGGTGTGGCTGGCTGCGTTTTCAGGGCCGTTGGGCTTTGACCCCAGCCGTGTGTCGCTGATGGGGCATTCGGCAGGTGGCCACCTGGTGGCCATGATGGTCGCGCGCACCGATAAGCCCGCACCCGAAGGTATGCCCACTATCGTCAACGTGTTTCCCATCAGCGGCGTGTTCGATCTGCCTCCTTTGCTGCCTTCTAGCATCAACACGGCGCTGGGCCTTGATCAGACCCGGGCCGAGGCGCTAAGCCCGCTTGCCTGGCCTGGTCCACAAGACACCCATATACATACCTTTGTCGGCGCGGGCGAAACCGCACAGTTTCATGTGCAGTCCGAAACGCTGGGCCGAGCCTGGAAGGTTGCGCGCCACGACTCCGTGCCCGACACCGATCATTTCACGGTGCTGAACGTGCTGGGCGATGGCTCTTCAAAATACGCGCAGGCCGTTATCGCAGCAATCAAGGGCTAAGGCATGTCTGAACCTGTTCTTGGTAGCTCGGCCGAATGGATGGCTCGCAGCCTGCGTCACGTGTGGCATCCGTGCACGCAAATGCAGCATCATGAGTCGTTGCCGCTGGTGCCCGTCAGTCATGGCAAGGGGGTCTGGCTTTACGACCACGAGGGCCGACGCTACCTGGATGCCGTCAGTTCATGGTGGGTCAATTTGTTTGGCCATGCCGAGCCGCGCATCAATGCGGCAATTAAAGACCAGCTTGATCGTCTTGAGCATGCCATGCTGGCAGGCTTCACGCATGAACCCGTGGTCATGCTGTCTGAGCAGTTGTCTGCCCGCACCAACCATGTTTTAGGCCATTCTTTTTACGCGTCCGACGGTGCTTCCGCCGTTGAAATTGCGTTAAAGATGAGCTTTCACTTTTGGCGCAATATGGGCCGCAGCAATAAGCGTGAGTTTGTTTGTCTTAAAGGCAGCTACCACGGAGAAACCCTGGGCGCGCTGAGCGTAACCGACGTTGCCGTGTTTCGGGACGCTTATGGGCCGTTGCTGGGTCAGGCTCACGTCATCGAGTCGCCCGACGCGCGCCAGGCCCGCAACGGTGAAACCGCCGCCGACTGCGCCCGTCGGGCAGCAGCCCAGCTTGAAGACCTGTTCAATCGCCGCTCGGATTCAATCGCTGCATTGATTGTCGAGCCGCTGGTGCAGTGCGCCACCGGCATGGCCATGTACGACCCGCTGTACCTGTCTTTGATTCGAGAGCTTTGCGACCGTTACGAGGTACACCTTATAGGCGATGAAATCGCCGTAGGCTGCGGCCGTACCGGTACCTTTTTCGCCTGCGAGCAGGCGTCGATCTGGCCCGATTTTTTGTGTTTGTCCAAAGGTATTAGTGGGGGCTATTTGCCCTTGTCGCTGGTCATGACCCAAAGCCGTATCTACGACGCTTTTTATAGCGACGAAGTCTCCAGGGGTTTTCTGCATTCGCACTCATACACGGGCAACCCGCTGGCATGTCGTGCCGCGCTGGCTACGTTGCAAATTTTTGAAGATGACAACGTGCTTGAGACTAACCGCGTGCTGGCCCGAAAGCTCACCACGCTGCTTGAGCCGCTGGCCAACCACCCCCGTGTTCGCCATTTTCGCCAGCAGGGCATGATCTGGGCGTTTGACGTGTCGCTTGATGATTCCGACCTCGATTTTGCGCGCCGCGTCTTTACCTTGGGCCTTAAGCACGAGCTGCTGCTTCGGCCCATTGGCAACACCGTTTATATCATGCCGCCGTACACATTAAGCGATGACGAGGTGCGGCACCTTGCCGTCGGTACGCAGGCTGTGCTTGAACAGGCCTTGGGCAGCGCCTCATGAACCAGTTGGATGCGTTGCGCGGGCGGTTGGCCCAACTCGAGCGGCAAGGCTTGAAGCGGGTGCGCAAGACAACAAGCGGCGCCAACCTTGCCTGCCCCACGGTAAACGGCCACCCGTTACAGGCATTTTGCAGCAACGACTACCTGGGCCTGGCTGGCGACCCGCGCATTGTTCGGGCCTTGCAAGAGGGGGCCGAGCGCTTCGGCGCCGGTAGCGGTGCCTCGCATCTGATCAGCGGGCATCATCAGGTGCATGCTCGGCTCGAAGAGCGTCTGGCGTCTTTTGTGGCCGACCATGTGCCAAATGCGGCCGCGCTTTATTTCTCCACCGGCTAAATGGCCAACGTGGGTGTCATCGCCGGCATGGTTGCGTTCGACGAAAACACCGAAGTGTTTTCCGAGTCGTTGAACCATGCTTCGCTGATCGACGGCATGCGGCTGGCCCGGGCAAAGACCCAGGTGTATGACCATTGCGACGTGATCGCACTAGAGCAAATGTTGTCGGCCAGCAGCGCCGCGAGCAAGCTGGTGGTTACCGACAGCGTGTTCAGCATGGATGGCGACTTGGCCCCTTTGCCGCAAATATTATCTCTGTGCGAAACCTATGATGCCTGGCTACTGGTCGACGACGCGCATGGTTTCGGCATGTTGGGCAAGCGCGGTCATGGCGCGCTGGAGCATTTTGGTCTTAACTCCAGTCGCATTATTTATATGGGCACACTGGGCAAGGCCGCCGGCGTGGCAGGGGCGTTTGTCGCGGCTGATTCCAGCGTCATCGACTGGTTGGTGCAGCGGGCCCGTTCTTATGTATACAGCACGGCTTCGCCGCCCGCCCTGGCTTACGCCCTGTTGGCCAGCCTTGACATTATCGAAGGACCCGATGGCACGGCCAGGCGCGAACATTTGCAGAACCTGATTGGGGTACTGTCAAATAGTCTTGACCTGCGGCGCTGGAACAAACCCGATTCCAATACGGCCATTCAGCCCGTTGTAATTGGCGAGAACAACGAAGCGCTCAAGGCATCCCAGCGGCTGTACGACACGGGTTTTTGGGTGCCCGCCATTCGGCCGCCCACCGTGCCGGCCCATACGGCCAGGCTTCGAATTACATTATCGGCCGCGCACGATGCAAACGCGGTTGCCCGCCTGGCCGAGGCGGTCAATCGCATCGAGCGCAGCCCGGAGGCTGATCAATGAGCACCGCTTCGCATTTCTCCTGCTTTATAACCGGCACTGATACCGAGATTGGTAAAACCTTGATCAGCAGCGCCATGCTGCATGCCCTGGTTCAGCAAGGCGTCAAGGCTGCGGGCATGAAGCCCGTTGCGGCCGGGGCCGAGCAGCGGGACGGCGTCTGGCATAACGAAGACGTCGACAGCCTTAATGCCGCAGGCAATGTCAGCCTGGCTCCCGAGCTGGTCACCCCCTATTTGTGGCGCGAACCCATTGCTCCTCATATTGCCGCGCAGCAATCCGGCGTACAGATGTTTTCCAGCCGCATACTGCAGGCGTATGCTCAGATCGGACAGGCTTGCGATGCCGTGGTGGTCGAGGGTGTGGGTGGTTTTTGCGTGCCGTTGTCCGACTACCTGGACACCGCCGATCTGGCCCGCGAATTGGGGCTGCCGGTGGTGATGGTGGTGGGCCTTAGGCTGGGGTGCATTAATCACGCCCTGCTTACGGTTCAGGCCATTGCGGCGCAAGGGCTCGAGCTGGTGGGGTGGGTGGCCAACACCGTCGACGCGAAAATGCCTTATATGCAAGAAAACATCGACGCGCTGCGCCGCCGCCTGAGTGCGCCCTTACTGGGGCACGTGCCGCGTTTGCAGCCTGCCACATGCCAGGCCGCCGCCGAGCATATCGACTTTACTTTGTTGCCGGGCTGGCCGCGAGGCGACCACCAGGGCGGCTCGGTGCAGCCCGGCCCGCTGGATGCCGCTTAAGGGTCGAGTTCAAGCGGCAACTTTTAAATCACAGTAATCGACCACATATCAAAAGGAAAGGGAGCAGACCGACCATGGCCAGTGCCAATCTGTACGCCGTCTTGCAACAGGGGTTCGCAGCTGATCGCGACACCGTCGCCATTGAAACGCCCGTTCGCACTTATAGCTGGAACGATATCGAGAGCATGTCTGCGCGTTACGCGAATCTATTGGCGGGGTTGGGCTTGCCCGCCGGCGCCCGCGTGGCCGCTCAGACAGAAAAATCGCCCGAAGCCTTGATGCTGTATTTGGCTACGCTTAGGGCAGGCCTGGTGTATTTGCCGTTAAATACCGCTTACCGCGAAGATGAAATCGAATACTTCTTGCGTGATGCAGAGCCTTCGGTCGTGGTGTGCTCGAGCAATAACCAGGCGTGGGTACAGCCGTTGGCCAAGCGCTGCGGGTCCAGCCAGGTATACACGCTGGACGAAGACGGCTGCGGCAGCCTAAGCGATGCCGCAGCGAAAATGGACGGCCATTTCGACACCGCGCAAAGCGGGCCTGACGACCTTGCCGCCATACTTTATACATCGGGCACCACAGGCCGCAGCAAGGGCGCCATGCTGTCGCATCGCAACCTTACCTCCAATGCCCAGGTGCTGCATACCTATTGGGGGTGGTCCGGCAGCGATGTGTTGCTGCACATGCTTCCCATATTTCATGTGCATGGCTTGTTCGTGGCGGCACACGGGGCGCTGCTGGCCGGAGCACGCATGATCTGGCTGCCCAAATTCGACGCAGACCAGGCTTTAAGTTATTTGCCGCGTTGCACCGTAATGATGGGGGTGCCCACGTATTATGTTCGCCTGCTGACCGATGCGCGTTTTACGCGCGAGCTTTGCGCCAATATGCGGCTTTTTGTGTCGGGTTCGGCGCCTTTGCTGGCGGACACCTTCACCGCCTTTCGTGAACGTACGGGCCACACCATACTCGAGCGCTACGGCATGAGCGAGACCGTCATGCTTACCTCGAACCCCTACGATGCCTGCCAGGGCTTGCGCATGGCAGGCACGGTGGGGCGGCCCTTGCCGGGGGTGCAGGCCAGGGTGGTGAATGACAACGACATTCCCTTGGACCCGGGCCAGATCGGACACGTGCAGGTGCGCGGGCCCAATGTGTTTTCGGGTTATTGGCGCATGCCCGAAAAAACGCGCGAAGAGTTCACCGCCGACGGCTGGTTCCGTACCGGCGACCTGGGCCGGTGGGGGTCGGTGCTGGACGACGACGGTAAAGTCATTCAGCCTGTGCCCGACGACTACCTGTCTATTGTGGGACGGGGTAAAGACCTGATCATCACGGGCGGCTTCAACGTTTACCCCAAGGAAATCGAGTCGTTCATCGACGATATTCCGGGCGTGGCTGAATCAGCTGTTATTGGCGTGCCGCATGTCGATTTTGGCGAAGCGGTGATTGCGGTGGTGGTGCCGGCGGCCGACCAAGCGATTGATCCCGAGGCCCTTAAGGCGGGGCTGAAGCAGCGTATCGCCAACTTCAAGGTGCCCAAGCACATCGTCCTGGTTGAACAGTTGCCCCGCAATACCATGGGCAAAGTCCAGAAAAATGTGCTGCGCGAAACCTACGCAGAGCTGGTTTAAGTGCATTTTTTGAGCTTGGCACAGCCGCTTGAAAACGCTCACGCATCCGGTTTTCGTTGCGCACGGTGCAAAGGGTGGGCGTCTTATAGGTAGGGGCTGGCCAGCCAGATGATCTTGTTGCGCAGGCGCTTCAAGAAGGGGATTGCGGCAAGGGTTTCCAGCGTTACCGCGTCGGCACTTCCAATCTCGGTGTCGATGCGCTCTTCGAGATCGCGGGCCATGGCCCGGCTGTAGATTTCGACGTCCAGCTCGAAGTTCAGCCGCAGGCTGCGTGGATCAAGGTTGGACGAACCCACATAAGACCAGGCCCCGTCAATGGTAATAAGCTTGGAATGATCAAACGTGCCGCGCGTTCGCCACACCCGGCAGCCGTTTCGAATAACCTGGTCCAGCTGCGCGGTCATGGCGTAGTTGACCAGTCGCAGGTTGTTCTGTCCCGGAATCACGATGTCGACCTGGATGCCGCGCCGGGCTGCCGTGTTGATGGCGCCCAGTAGCGCTACGTCGGGCAAGAAATAGGGCGACTGAATGCGTATGTTTTTCTGAGCCACGGCAAAAGCACCCAGCAACATATTGTGCGTGCTGAGTATGCTGCGGTCGGGGCCTGAGCGCACGCACCTTGCAGGCACCCTGGGCGTGGGCGGCGCCCAGCTTTCGCAGCACCATATGTCATAGGGCAGCGCCTCGCGGGTGGTGAACTCCCAATCTTGGGAAAACACGGCGGTAAGCTGTAAAACTATCGGCCCTTCCATCTTGAAATGCGTATCGCGCGCAGGCGGCCGCCCGGCGTCGTCAGAAACGAAACCTGCGCGTATGTTCATGCCGCCGGTAAAGCCGATGCATCCGTCCACGATCAGGATCTTTCTGTGGCTGCGCAGGTTGGCGTACGGCATGCGCAGCCCTAGCGGGTTGGTCATGAACAAGGCCGTGCGAACGCCGTTTCGTCGCAACAGCCTGACAATGGGCGGGCGCGAATACTTTGAGCCGATGGCATCGATCAGCACACGTACGTGGACGCCGCGCTTCACGGCGCGCGCCAGGGCGTCCACAATCTTTCGCCCTTCGCTGTCGTTGTCAAAGATATAGGTCTGCAAAGCGACCGACACTTTGGCGCCTTCAATGGCCTCTACCATGGCCGGATAGGTTTCGTCACCGCTATTCAGCAGTTGTATGTAGTTGCCGTCGCACAGCGGAAAGTTGCTCAGGCTGTTTCCCAGAGTCTGCAATGAAGAGAACTGCGACGCCGAATAGGGCACCACGTCGGCAATCGGGGTGTCGTCCAGCGTTGTGTAGTGGCGAAGTGATTTGTCGCGCTGCTGTACCAGTTGATCGTGGCGTACGCGGTTGATGCCGGCAATTAAATACAAGAATGCGCCGAACAAAGGCGACAGCAAGATAATGCCCACCCAGCCAATGGCCGCCCGCACATCTGTTTTGGTCATCGACGCATGAATTGCAGCCGTTGCGGCGGCGGCTACGGTGAACAAAAATACAATATGTGGCCAATACTCGTTGAAGAAGGCCTGCAAGTAAAGCGGCATGTCTTGATGGGGATTGGAGGGTTGTGGAACGGCCCAAATGGGAATAGGTGGTTGCCAGGCGCGCTCTCGTTCACGACACGGCCCCGCCAAGTATATCGAAGTGCCGTACCGTAAGCGGTCGACGGGCGCGTAGCCTTTCCCCCCCGCGCATTTAACCCCTGGCGCGCCTGGCCGGCATACATGACGTCTGCACAAAACCATGTTAGAATCTTCATTCTTTATCGGTGCCAGGCCGATGAAGTCAGCGGTGACCGTAGCTCAGTTGGTAGAGTCCCGGATTGTGATTCCGGTTGTCGTGGGTTCGAGCCCCATCGGTCACCCCAGAATTCTCTTGTTAAATCAAGCAAAAACGCCGCTGCCTACAGCGGCGTTTTTTGTATCTGCTTAGGTCAAGAGGCGGGTGTAGAAGATCTTTGCTATTGATTGGGCTTAAGCAGCATGCCATGCTGGGCAGCACCAATGACACCCATTGATTCGACTCCAAAACGGGCGCAGTCGCCGCGCTTTCAAAATTGCGTCCTCGCAACTTGTGTGTGAATCCAGGTCGATTTGGTTGGTGTGATGCGGCATGAAGGCGCACCCCGTCGTCGCGTTGTGGACGCCATAGTCTCCGTTTGGCAGTCGTCCGTCGTCCAGTATGAAATGTGGCACTGTCGCTCCCTTGTGCAGTTAGATCGAGTTCCCGCGTCTTTCGCGCGGCTACAAACTCACATCAAATTATATTTTTGTTACCCCTGTGGCTGCCTTACGCAATGTTGTTTCGAAATTGAAATTTGCGATGGGCGGACTTAGCCATGTGCGGGGCGATGGCCGTCGCGCTCTTTAATCGTGGGCTACGGTTGTGTCCTGGGCCGATCTACCCTGGGATCAATACGGCAGGCCAGGGAATTCTTCTTTCATCAAGCGCAGCACTCGACGACGAACCTGCGCGCGCCTTTTGGCATGGCCGATTTCGTCGAATGGGGAGGGTGGCGGCGGAGGCCAGTCCATGCCCATTAAGTGTAGTGCGCGCACGGCAATATCGTAGCGTTGTTGGTGTACGGTCATAAGAGTTCCGAGGGGGGCTTGCAGAGCAGTTTTAGCCTGCAGAGCCAGATAAATGCCCTCGGCAGATTCGTGACCGACTTCGACGAAACCGGTGGCAAAGGGTCATGCGAGGTGTGACCGGGCCGTGTGAAGTAAGTTCGGAGAGGCTCGGCGTCGTATTGACTCGCTGCATCCATACTGAGGCATGCGGGCGTATATCACCAGCTTTACTTTGTATCTCTTATATCCCAGAAATTGTGTGGGTAAAAATCACCCGCCAAAGCGGACGTTCTAGCGTCCCTCGAGCAGTGGGGGGGCCGGCCCGGCGCGTATATTTCATAAGGCTATTGCGCCTTACCTTTCGAGTCATCTCGGGGCGAGGGTATGGTGTCGGGATGCTTTTGCGAGGCGGGCTCGGTGGGGGGCTTTGACTCCTGTGTCAGTTCGCGGGCTTTTGGGCCCATGACTCCCGGGTAGCTGCCCATGTCGGCACGGATTGGCGGCTTAGCGGAGCTAGGCCCGTCGTGGCGTTGAAGTCCAGGTGTATTGTGTTGGGGACTGGTATGGCCAGCGTTCTTTTTGGTCGGCTCGCCCGGCTCATCGATGCCCGAGCGATATTGCCCGGGGCCGAAAGGCTCCTTCCGCTGTGCCTCTGTTTCTTCACGGTTTAGGCGGGTTTGCTTGTCAAACGCTTCTCGCCGGCCTGCGGCCTCGGTAGGGCGTTGCAGTCCTAACTCAGCTCGGGGGTCGAAATCATGCGCGGTTTTTTTGCGGTTCTTATCGGTGGGTTGATTTGCAGGCGGCTTATTTGAAGTCATGGCGTACTCCTTGCGGTCAGTCCAGAGACAGCAAGGGGTGTTCCCGCAGGAGCACCGGCTCGGTCCCGCCCGGCTAGGGTAAACTTGTTCGGTCTTCCGGGCCGAAGGATTCCGATAAACACAAGTGGACCATAGATGGTTGGGGGCGCGAACATGAGAAGAATATTTGCGGGGGCGGGGTTTGCCGTTTTCCTTACGGTATTGGCCTCATGTGCGCAGTTGCCTTCCCTGGAAGGCCGCTCGGTTACCACCGCGTTTGACGACACGCAGGAAACCCGGTTGGGCCGCGCGATACAGCCCATGGCCAATAACCATCCCGGCAAATCGGGTGTCGTGCCCCTGACACGCGGCGGCGACGCGTTTGCCGCCCGGGCGTTGATGACGCAGGCCGCGCAGCGGTCGATCGACATCCAGAACTACATCTGGCACGACGACATGGCGGGCATCTTGTTGTTCAATGCTCTGGTCGAGGCCGCAGACAAGGGCGTACGCGTACGGTTGCTGCTCGATGACAACAACACCGATGGGTTGGACGGAGTACTGGCCGCACTCGACAGCCACGACAATATCGAGGTGCGCCTGTTCAATCCCTTCTTGTATCGAAATTGGCGCTGGGTCGGTTACCTGACGGATTTTTCGCGTCTGAACCGCCGCATGCATAACAAGTCGTTCACCGTCGACAATCAGGCCACCATTGTGGGCGGCCGCAACATTGGCGATGAATATTTCGGTGCCTCCGACGAGTTTTTGTTTATTGATCTTGATGCGCTGGCCGTAGGGCCGGTTGTCAAAGATGTGTCGAGCGACTTTGATCGCTACTGGGCCAGCGCCTCGGCGTATCCGGTCGGGCTCATTCTTGAGCGGGCTGACGACGACGGGCTTGCGCGGCTGCACGACAATGCGCAACAGGTGGCGCGCGACCCCAAGGCCGCCGGCTACGTCAAGGCGATGAATGAACTGTCCATTGTGACCCAGCTTCTCGATGGCAGTATTGAGCTCGAGTGGGCAGTTACCCGCATGGTCAGTGATGATCCATCCAAGGGGTTGGGCACGGCTGACACCAACGAGATGCTGCCCGAAAGGCTGGGGCGAATC